>JBDSOU010000129.1:0-6656 GCA_039914625.1 Bacteroidia bacterium
TGAAAAGTTTTAAATGGTTTGGGAACATAATCATTCATACCTGCTGCCCGGCATTTATCGAGGTCACTGCGCACCACGCTTGCAGTAAGCGCAATGACAGGAATTTTATGATTGCGGATTGCAGATTGCGGGTTGCGAATTTGCCGTGTGGCTTCATAACCATCCATCACCGGCATCTGCACATCCATCAATACCACATCAAAATCTTTTTTGCTCAACCATTCAACAGCCTCCATACCGTTATGCGCTTCAACGATTTCAACTGCTGCTTTTGATAGTAGTGTATCTATTGCGACAATCCGGTTAAATTCATTGTCATCAACAACCAGGATTCTTAAACCATTTAAAATACTTCCGTCAATATCTTCTGCTGTTTTTTGCTCCTGCAATCTTTCTTTTGAACCCATAGCAAAATCTATTTCAAATGAAAACGTAGTTCCTGAACCTTCTTCGCTTTCAATGGAAATTTTTCCGTCCATTAATTCCACTAACTGTTTGCTTATGGTTAACCCTAAACCTGTTCCTCCGAATTTCCGTGCATCAGATGCATGTGCCTGTGAAAAGCTTTCAAACACACTTTGCAATTTGTCTTTGGGAATACCGATGCCGGTGTCGGTGATTGAAAACAAAAGCCCCACCCGACCTCCCCGGAGGGGAGGAGTTTCCTGCGCGCTTGCTACTCTTTCCCCTCCGGGGAAGGATGGGATGGGGCTTACTGTAATGCATACACTTCCTTTCTCCGTAAACTTGATTGCATTGCCTGCAAGATTCATAAGCACCTGGTTCAAACGTACAGGATCACCAATCAGAATATCAGGAACATTATTTTCAATTTTTGTTATAAGGTGTAAACCCTTTTCTTCTGCTTTATGATGCAGGGTTAACTTTACCTGATCAACAACATCACGAATGGAGAAATCAATTTGCTCCAGTTCAATTTTACCTGCTTCTATTTTTGAAAAATCAAGAATGTCGTTGATGATGTGCAACAGCGTATCAGAAGATTTTTGTATCCCGTCAAGGTATTTGAAATTTTCAGTGTTTTTATTTTTATCTATCAGCAGGTTCGTCATGCCCATTACGGCATTCATCGGTGTGCGTATTTCATGGCTCATGTTTGCAAGGAACTGCTGCTTGAATTTTTCACTTTGCTCGGCACGGTGCTTTTCTTTTTCAATTATTACTTTCTGACTTCGGATAATTCTAAAACGATTGTAAATAACCAAAGCAATTATTAAAAGCAGTGCGGCAATTCCTACCAGATAATTTCTGGAGAGAGCAGCAAGTTTCTTTTCAGCAGTTAAATTAGTAATAGTACTTTCGGCATCGGTAATTTTCTGTTCTGTTTCAAAACTCATTTTACGGTTGCTGCGCTCATCTTCTTTCAATTGTTCCTGCAAAATATTATATTGAATAAAAGTTTCATTTGCATTTTTAACATCGCCTGAATTCAAATATACTTCAACTAAAAGTTTGTATTCGCTTATTAACTCTGCTCTTAAATTCACCAATCGCGGAATTTCTGCTTTAAGCAATTCCCCGGCATCTTTAAAACGATTTTGCTTTATCCTGACAAGAGCGAGATAATAGCCGGGATTGATATTTCCTGCCGGTGAGTTTGCATTAATACCATACTTATCCATCAGCCTGTTACATTCCTGCAAATAAAATTCTGACGAATCAAGCCGGGTCATCTTCAGGTAATAAATCCCTTTTACCAGGTAACAACTTGCAACATAAGTGGAATCAAAATCACCTATTGTATTTTCAATCCCTTTATTTAATAAACCCATGACACTATCAGGTTCGTTCAGCATTATTTTTGCATAGGCGATATTTTTATAGATGTATGTGAGAGCCGAACTATCATTTTGATTATTCATTCCGACATCAAGAGCTGCCCGTGAATAGAAAATAGCGTTCTTATAATCACCTATGGTATTGGAAACATCTCCCACTACTGATGTATTATTTCTCCACTTGAAACGCCCTGAACTAACTCCACCATCAATCGTATCATTTACATTTAAATAGGGTATCGATTTTTTATAATAATAAATTGAAAGGTCGTTCAATCCTCTTGTAAAATAGAAACCGCCATGCACAAAATAGCAAGTTGAAATTGCAGCCGAATCATTTCTTTGAATATACAACTTAAGTTTTGAAGTATAAAAATCGAACCCATCATCAAGCCTATCAGTTACACGGAATGGAATTCGCAAGTTTGACAGAACTAAAATGAAAAGATTTTTGTCGTCAGGATTCGGGGCACCGTCATACCGGTTAATTATGGCTTTCCCGTAGTCAATTTCTCTATAATATTCGCGATTGTATTCCAATGCCAGGAACATTTTCCATTTAATTTTGTTGTAAAAAGAAGATTTCTTTACCCCCTTAAAATTTTCCGCTGCCTTCTCAATACGTTTTACAGAGTTGTCATCAACCGGAATACTATCCATCATTCTCAAACCCTGTTCAAAAACCAGGGAATCAATTCCATCATCAGCAGTTTTAGATTTATTGAAATAGAATATTGCGGAATCAACATAAACAGATAAGGAGTTATTGCCTGCGTGATTTTGCTGCCCGTAAGTGGTGTTGGTTATGAGTGCAATAATTAAAACTAAGAAAATGTTTTTCATAAATTGGTTTCAGGATTTGTGTACCATCGGATCTTTAAATTCCTGCGAAGATCCTGAGAAAACCGGGGTTAAAAATAAACTTTTTAAGGATATTAAATAATTTTAGGGTTTTTGAACAATGATTGCCTGTTCCAAGTCGCCACGCTAAACCCGCCCGTCAGACTTGAAACAGAAAAAGAAAGACTTGGACCAGAGGTGTCAGCCACAAATAGCCCGTATTGTCTTTAAACATTCCGCGGATGGTTCCTGATGAAAGACCCTGCTCTTCGGTGTAATTGGTAAAGGTGTATTGCTGCTGCGCGAAGCATGTAGCAGTTAAAACCAAAGACAGAATAAAAGAGAATAAAAATTTCATAAAGTTTTTTTTACCGTTAGGTATTTCGTAATGCGGAGACCACAGAAGAAACAGGTGATAAAAATAGAGTTTTTAGGGATATCAGTGTATTTAACTCTGTGTCTTTGGAATTTCAGTGTTCCCAAAAGGGAGACACTGAAAGTACATCAAGGTTTGTTAGGACGAGGGATTCAAAAATTCTGGGCCATTTTTTATTTCATCCTCGGTTAATTTTCTCCAATTTATTTTTTTATCTTCACTAACTTCACCAGCCATTTCAATGATAATTTTTTCCTTCTGAAAATTTAAATCTTTAACAACTCCAAAGTAAAACTTCATTGGTAAGACCTTTCCTTGATCCACAACATCTTGATGTATGGCGAAATTATTATTTTTTTGAAAATTTGTATGCGATGGATAAATCAAACAGGATTGATTTTTATATTGTATATCATTTAAAATCGAGTGAGAAATATAGCTTGAGGTCAGCATATTTGTGGATAACAAGAGTTGTGTTTTGATTTTTTCCAAATGCATTAAAATTTTTATTCCGCATTCGGAATATCTTCCTTTAAGGTTAGATAAATCATATTTCGTTTTAATTTCAGGTGGAATATTTATATGAGTACTTATAAATGGAAACACATAAACTTCTTTATGATGAAAGTGCCAAATGCCCAATAAAATTTTATCATTTACTCTAAGTTGTGTTTCTCTTAATGCTGTACTTATATCATCTGAAGCATAAAAGACTGGACATCCATTAAAATTACACCTATTTAATTTAGAATATGATATTGGTGGATACCAACCATTTTCAACTAAGGATGGTAGGGAATTCCATTTTACAATTCTATATAATCTCGTAAAACTTTGTGAGTTTGCCAGAATTCCGTTATGAGGAATGCCCGGTAACTTAACGTTAAAAATTTTACTAATTTCTCTAAGTAAATAGCTTATATCCCTACTATGTGGATCCTCAAGGTCATAATCGCAATTTAATATATGGTAAAATCCGTCATACAATTTTTCTAAAGTCCATTCTTCTGGATTAAAACAAATTTCAGGCTGGTCAACTTGATTTAGGTATTCCATAACTTTTATCCTTACTTAATTATCATTCTAACTCCTTGCATACAGACACATTCGATTTTATTGAAAGAGTTTATTCTGTTTTTTTTTAAGCGAAAGTAATTTTACTCCTTGAATTGAAATATGATTTAAGCTGTTCCTTTTCCTCATCCAATTTACCAAACCGTGTTTTCTTTCCTTGCAGCCGGTTGTATTACTTTAAGCGAAAGTAATTTTTCTTTTTGAATTGAAGAAAAAATAAAAGGGGAGTGTTTTTTATTCTTACATATACTTCATTGCTTCATATCCCAATAACCTCCGGTACAATACGATCTGACCAATACAATTGGCTTCACGATACATCATGAAAGCAAAGAGATCAAAATATGGAAACGAAAAATCCTCACCCGGCATGGTGAATATGCTGTCCAGCTTTTCTGTGCTTACATTTAAAAAAGCAGTTCTTAAAAGGGGGCTTATGGTTATCCAGTCTTTCTTAAATTCATTCAGCGAAGGATACGTAACGTCATCTTTAATTCCCTGGTGATTTTTAAAAAGTTCATCTGCGGCTTGTTTGCGGTCAATACCGAGCAGCGTGGCTGTTTCAAACCGTTCCTGAACAAGGCTTCCTGTGAGCCATGCAACATGATTGGCTTTTGAATTGAAACGGTTATGCGCATCTTTATCAGAAATTCCGTCAATCACTTTTGAAAAATAATCTGTATGCATATCATACAATACACCGAGTGAATACATCCGGCTGTCTTTTACTATTACTTTTTCCATTTTTATTTTTTTAAAATTGTTATAAATTAAGTTTACAAATTTACGTTTTTTAATAACCTGGTTTTATCTATTTTCTTTTATACAATTTGTATAACAAACCAAAAAGCCATGTCGCTGAAGAGAGGCTGAAGTAACAGCAGAAGTAAACCTGTTCCTTTTCAGAATACAATTTTCCAAACCGTGTTTTCTTTCCGTGCAGCCGGATGTTTTACTTTAAGCGAAAGTAATTTTTCTTTTTGAATTGAAGAAAAAATAAAATATCACAGTCAAAAGTTATCAACGCTTTCAAACCCGCTATTATTAAATTTGTAAAAAAAAATTGTATGTACGAAAATCATCCATTGCATTTTTCCAATCTTCCGAAAGATCACGTAAAACAGCAGGAGCTGCAGCAGGAATTAATAAAACAAACAGAACGTGAAGTTAGCGGAATGGAAGAAATAAAGCAGCTTAAAGAAAAATATACTGCTGAAAGCATCGAGAGATTTATTAATCATTATGCCTGTACAAAAACAAATGCGATCTTAAATGGCTGGTACAACCTTGAATCTCTTGAATATTCTCCGGAGCTGCGCTATCGTGAAGAAACGGAACATGTTTTAGAAATGATTCAGCAGAAGAAGCTGTTCAATTACCAGTGCCTGTGGAGAGCGGAGAAAGAAACCACTCCTTATGTGCAAACGAGCTACGATTTTTATTATTGGGAAGATAATGCTGTAGATTGTCCATTTGTGAAGCCGGTTACCGAAGGCGAAATAAAAGTGATGCAGCAGTTTTTAAGAGATAATAATTATAACGATCAGACACAAAGCTGCATGCATGGTTGGCAGGATTATGATGAGTTTCATTCCAAAGATGCAGAAGATAATTTTGACAGCCTGCCTGAATGGTATGAGTTTTATGACGGTCGGATGGGTACTGGCTCACTGATGTTATTACCTGATTTGAGAGAACCAAAAGATGCTGTGTATTTACACAGGGGACATGAAGCACAAATGGCTAAGCAAAAAGAAGAGTACGAAAAAAACCCGCAGCCTCCGCCTGTTCATAAACCCACGCTGAATTTTTATGATGACCAATGGATGCTTGAATTTGTGAGGCGCCATGAGGACGCATACATCACCCGGTTGTTTGAAGGGCATTACAAAAAGATGCAGGAAATTCGCGAAAGGGACGATGAAGAAATTACTGACGCCATTCATATTTTATGCGAAGCAAAATATCCGGTATATATGCCCGGAGGTTTTGAATGGCGTGAAGCGATTATGCGTTGTGCACAACAGTTTATTAACGGTATTATTTCTGAAGAGCTCGAAACAATTTACCAGGAATACATCATAAAGCAGAAGTCAGGCATAAGCAGCGGAACAAACCACCTTAAGGCAATAAACGAACAAGGCAATGCAAAATATTACCGTAAAACTGTTTTGCTTGGAAGAAAAATGTCTGGTGAACCGGAAGATTTTAATTATTGAAAACCCGGTTTTGGTTATTCTACCCCAACGTTTGTTTTACTTTAAGCGAAAGTAATTTTTCTTTTTGAATTGAAGAAAAAATAAAAGGGGAGGAGGTTTTTTTTATTCTCGATAATTATGGAAAATACCTGTATATTTCTTTGCGATGGAGAATTCTTTCCAATGTGAAGGTTTCATTTTTAAAATAAAATCCTAACCGATAATCGCCAAAACGGATTTTGAAATAATGCGGATAACCTGTCATTTTTTCTGCACCGCTAACCTGTTGCAAGTTTTTCAATACAGGTAATTCATTAAAAACAAAATGTTCAATCTTTTTTCTTTGTTGCAATGGAATTAAAGCAAGAT
>JBDSOU010000019.1:0-1970 GCA_039914625.1 Bacteroidia bacterium
ATGAAAAGAAATTTTTCTGACAATGAATTAATTGCCATCTATGTTGATCATTGTAGGAAAGCCCAGGAACAAAAAATTGAAAACCAAAAATTAAAGAGAGAGCAAAAGCTGCAAAAAGTACCTGCTCTGTATCTTCTTGAAACGGATAAAGTTCCTCACTCAAAACAATACGGCAATGAATTCTCTGATCTTGTTGAGCGCTATGGATTGTTAAACAAAACAGGAAATAAAAACTATGGTTATCTTACCAACCAGGTTAAAATGCTGCTTCACTTGTATAGGCACCAATGCATAAATCCCTCTGAGCTTTTTGTTGCAACGGGAATTTCTTCGGTTACCGGTAACCGTTATGTAGCAAAGTTCAAAAAGTTTGGTTTCCTTGAAAGCACAGGTTCACAAAATTGCTACTATACCATAACCGAAATTGGAATTAATTTTCTTGAAAATAAAGTGAGCTGACCTCCTTAGAAAAAATAAAATTCCCGTCTTCAATTTGAAAACAGGAATCAAGAATGCTTAAAATAATTTATAATCATTGTTTAATAAAATCAGCCTGTTCATTGCTAATTGCCGACTGCCGACTGCATACTGCCGACTGATGACTAAAGAAGTGGAGCCGGTGGGATTTGAACCCACGTCCAGACAAGGAATTAATACGCTTTCTACATGTTTAGCATTTACTTAATTGTCGGGAAAATGTGAGGCGAAATGCTTACCATCATCTTCCGTATTTCGTTGTTTTCTTACTACAGCATACGAACACTGCCACAGCCAGCTCAAGAGTACGATACCCCGGAATCCCAACTTAATGAGCGGAAGTTGAAGCGGGATAGCTTGTCCGGATTACGTTATCACCCGGATCAGGCTTAATCTACATGAGATTAAGCTGCAAGCGCATAAGAATTTTCGCCAGTTAAGACGAGTGAGAATCAGGATTAACGTGCTGTATTCACAGTGCACCACATGCTTACATACCAATTGCACAAGCTGTCGAATCCTGTCGGCCCCAATTTGGATGTACGATTTTAGATTTTACGATGTACGATTTAAAGAACGAGAATACAAAGTTACGAAATATTGAAGAGAAGATACATTTTTGTTCCTCAACCCAACATTCCAATATTCCAACATTCCACTATTTTTCATCTTAACTTGTCAATAAAAGAAATTATCCGATATTTGCGACCCTTAAATAAGAAATCAACAGAGCCATGTCAAAAATTTGTGATCTAACCGGAAAGAAATCCATTGTCGGAAACAGTGTTTCTTTTTCTAATGCGAAAACCAAAAGAAGATTTAACCCGAATCTTCAGATGAAAAAATATTATATTCCTGAAACAAAAGAATGGATCAGACTTAAAGTATCCACTTCAGCAATGCGTACCATAAACAAAAAAGGTATTACAAAAGCCCTTGCTGATGCAATGAAAAAAGATAAGATTTAATTCAGGGAAGAATCTTCTCTTATATCTTGATTGTATGTTAAGAAAATTTGAGTTGATTTTTTTATTTTTCATTTTAATTTCTTTTCAGTTATTTTCACAGGAGCACCCTTCTTTTACTGTTAAGCCGCCTGAATTACTTTACGATACTGACCTTCTCACATGGCAATTTCATATTTCAAGGCGCGATTCTTTACGAAAGCGGTTACCGGATAATTCTGTTGCAGTGCTTTTTGCTGCTCCGGTACGCAACCGTTCCAATGACGTGGACTATCAATATCACCAGGATCCGAATTTTTATTATTATACCGGCTATCCGCAGGCAGACGCAGTGATGCTGATTTTTAAAGAACCACACTCAATAAGAGGGATTACTTCCAACGAATTTATTTTTATTAAGGACAGAAATCCATCCAAAGAAACGTGGACGGGTAAAATTCCTTCAAAAGAAGAAACAACAAATACATCAGGTATTCAATCCGTTTTAATAAATGAGGAATTTGAAAATGCTGATATTGATTTCAGCAA
>JBDSOU010000136.1:0-16250 GCA_039914625.1 Bacteroidia bacterium
TGTCCGCAATTTTTTATAAACCATTCTTTTCCTATTGATTTTGGAGGAGTTTTCTTATAGTAATCAAGTGCATTCAGCTTATCAAGAAGCAGAGGGTTGACCGATCCTTTTGCAGCAAGTTTTCCGTCTTTGTCAAAATTTATTTTTGCTTCTGCCGCAAGCGTATTCAATGCCATGTTTACAGGGCAAATATCAAAAGCAATTCGTTTTTTCTTTTCCCGGAAAGAGATATTTGCAATTCCTCCGAGGTTTAAGCAAAAATCATATTCACCAAATAACAATTGATCTCCGACCGGAACCAATGGAGCGCCCTGTCCGCCAAGCGCCACATCTATTGTTCTGAAATCACAAACTGTTTCAATGCCGGTAACGGCTGCAATCTGAGAACCATCACCAGCTTGGCATGTAAAACCATTTTCAGGCTGATGAAATATGGTATGCCCGTGAGAGCTGATCAGGTTGGGTTTAAGCTTGTATTCTGAAATAAATCTTTTAACAAGTCTTCCGAAATATTTCCCCAAATCGGTGTGCGTTTTCACTAAAGCCAGTGCATCTGCCCGGTCTAAATTTTCCAGCCGGCTTTTCCATTCCTTATTATATGCAATGGTCTTAGCTTTCAAAATTTCAAAACTCCAGTTGCTCTTTCTTCTGCCCGAAGTTCCATACTTAAAAACACTATAAGCCAAATCCACCCCATCAAGAGATGTTCCTGACATGATGCCGATTACTTTGTATTTTTTCATTTTCTCCAAACCAATATTGTTGTATTTCTTTAAAGTATTTCCGAGGGAAAGTTGGGACAGGCTCTACTGAAATACAAAAGTGTAGATTTTATGTTCCCTCTTTCTCACGCTTGTCCCTATTTTTTATCGGAATTCTCTTTTCCCCGATAATCAGCGCAAGATTAAAATTTTTTTCTATTCCATGTCGGGGTAAGGGTTAAAAATTTACCTTTGTCGCTTCCGAAAAAATCCCTTATAATGCAGTTTCAACTTTCCGAAGAACAATTATTAATCCGCAATGCTGCGCGTGACTTTGCCCAGACAGAATTATTACCCGGAGTAATTGAACGAGACGAACACCAGAAATTTCCCACCGAGCAAATCAAAAAGCTGGGAAAATTGGGCTTTCTTGGCATGATGGTGGATCCAAAATATGGCGGAGGAGGAATGGAAACCGTAAGCTATGTACTGGCAATGGAAGAGATTTCAAAAGTGGATGCTTCTGCTTCGGTAGTGATGTCGGTTAATAACTCGCTGGTGTGCTGGGGGCTTGAAAAATATGGCAGTGAGGAACAAAAACAAAAATACCTTGTTCCGCTTGCCAAAGGAGAAATTATAGGAGCTTTTTGTCTTTCTGAACCTGAAGCAGGATCTGATGCAACTTCACAGCATACTACGGCAATTGATAAAGGAGATTATTATTTATTGAACGGAACAAAAAACTGGATTACCAATGGAGGTACTGCTTCGGTTTACTTAGTAATGGCTCAAACCGATGCAAGCAAAGCGCATCGCGGTATAAATTGCCTGATTGTGGAAAAAGGCATGCCCGGTTTTACTATTGGCCCGAAAGAAAACAAACTTGGTATAAGAGGCAGCGATACACATTCACTTATGTTTTCAGATGTTAAAGTTCCAAAAGAAAACAGGATAGAAAAAGAAGGTTTCGGGTTTAAGTTTGCCATGAAAACGTTGGAAGGCGGACGAATAGGAATTGCAGCACAGGCTTTAGGAATTGCTTCAGGCGCTTATGAGCTTGCTTTGAAATATTCGAAAGAACGGAAAGCATTTGGTAAAGAAATCAGCCAGCACCAAGCTATTCAATTTAAGCTTGCTGATATGGCAACATTGATTGATGCGGCACGTCTGCTTTGTTTAAAAGCGGCTGCATTAAAGGATGCTAATCAGGAATATTCAATTCCTGCGTCTATGGCAAAATTATTTGCCTCAAAAGCAGCAATGGATATTTCTATTGAAGCTATTCAGATTCATGGAGGTTACGGATATGTAAAAGAATTTCATGTGGAACGAATGATGCGCGATGCAAAAATTACCCAGATTTATGAAGGAACATCCGAAGTGCAGAAAATAGTTATTGCACGCAGTTTACTAAAAGATTAAACTGAGTAAAAGATACATTTAGACCCCCCCGGAGTTTTCGAAAAGACTATAAAAATATAATAATTTTTAAAAGATTGCAAAACCCATCAATGTTTAAACGGACGATTATTTTATTTTCTGTAGTGGCGTTTATCTGCTCTTGCACTTCACAGAAAAAATTAATTTATTTTCAGGAACCTTCTGCGACTAATAAATCAGACAGCACAAAAACTAATACGGAGTCATCAGTTGAGGATTTTGAATTAAAAATTTATACCCAGGACATTTTAACCATTCAGCTTTTTACAATTAATCCTGACGCAATGCCCGGAATAAGCACATCAATAGATAAGGCCGTAATTGATAACCGCAGTTCGTATGAAAAAGGATTCATTGTGGATAGGAACGGTAATATTGATTTGCCGCTTCTGGGTTCTGTTCATGTTGCCGGAATGACACTCCGAGTGGCCAAAGACACTCTTATTAACCGCTTTAAGCAGTATGTTGATGAACCGGTAGTGGTATTAAAAAAATTAAGTTTTAAAATAACCATTTTAGGCGAAGTGAATAAACCGGGTTTATATTATATTCCAAGTGAAAAAATGACGTTTGCCGAAGCATTTGGAATGGCAGGAGATCTTACTGTTTTCGGTGATAGAACTGTAATTAAAGTTTACAGAAAAGATGACTCCGGTAGAGCAAATGAATTCAATATTGATCTTACAAAAACCGATGTTCTGGCTCCTGCGAATATGTATGTCCATCAGGATGATGTAATTTTCATCAGAGCAGTGAAAAGAAAAGCGCTTGCAAATGTAAATTCCGGGTTGATTGTTTTTACATCAATAATCTCTACTACCGTAATTACACTTGCTCTCATACTAAGGCTTAATAATTAAGTAGACTGCAAACAAGAAAATCAATTTAGAAAATTTAAGTATAATTATTTAATTAATGATCACTGAGTCCAAACCCGGAATTATTAAAGCTAAATCAAATGCCGATGAAATTGATTTGAGTTATATTGTTAAGGAGCTCAAAAAACACTGGCGCTATTTTCCGATTACCCTGGTTACTCTTTTAGTACTGGCATTCCTGTATCTTAAATTCTTTCTGCCCACTTATGAAACCACGTCAAGTGTGCTGATTGAGGATACCTCAAAAGATCCGACAAAAAGCATTGAAAATATTTTATCGGGTGATCTTTTAGGAAGCGCTACAAGCGTTGCCACTGAAATCGGAATATTGGAATCAAAAACAGTTTTGCAGGAATGCATCAACGAACTGGGATTACAAATAAGCTATTTTAATACATCGTCCTTCCCTAACCTGCCATTGTATAAAAAGGAACCATTTACGGTTGTTTTTGATACGCTGCATAATTCTTTTTACAACATCCCTTTCGATATTAAAATCATTGACCCTCAACATTACGAACTTTCGGTTGAAGTTGATGATAATTTTGTTTCCGATTATTCTTTTGACAAAAAATTTGCCTTCGGAGAAGAAGTAAGCACCGGTTATTTCAAAATGAAACTCAACAGAAATGAGTTGATTCCTGATTCGAACTTGGCAAGCGAATATGAGTTCATTATTAATTCTTCCGTTTTTCAAATATCCAATATGCTCAATATTCTTAAAGTGGAAGCCATTGATAAGGATGCAAATATTGTAACACTTACTTACAATGATAACATTCCGCAGAGGGCTGTTGACATTTTGAATACTATTATGAAAGTTTACATTGATGTGGATGTAAAAGATAAAGCACAAATAGCCTCTCTTACTATAAAATTCGTAGATCAGCAATTAGATTCCACCAACAGAGATTTAAGCGAAGTGGAACACCAATTACAGGAGTTTAAAGAAAAACACAAAACGGTTGACTTGAGCGAAGAGGCGAAAGCGATACTCGAAAAAATCAATGTAGTCGAAACGGATCGCGTAAAAACAGCTATTGAAATCAAATCGCTTGATAATTTACTCGGTTATATTTCATCTAACAAGGACCTTACTTCAATGGCTCCTTCCAGCCTTGGAATCCCTGATCCATTGCTTGTTGCACTTATCCAAAAATACCAGGAACAGCAGGCACGCAGAAAAAGTCTTTCTTATGGAATGAAAAATGATGCGCCCACTTTAAAAATAATTGATCAGCAAATTGCTGACACAAAAGCATCATTAATTGAAAATATAAAGTCCATTCAAAAAAATATGGATGTGACCAGTCAATCTTTGAATCAACAGATAGCAGGTTTCGGAGGGTATATTGAGAAAGTACCGGGAACCGAGAGGGAGTTATTATCTATTCAAAGAAAAGTTGAAGTAAATCAGAATATTTATATTTACCTGTTGCAGAAAAAAGCTGAAACAGGAATAGCAAAAGCCACAGTAGTTTCAGACAATAAGGTGCTGGACTATGCCACTCTCGATAACTACGGTTATCCGGTTGCACCGAATAAGAAACTAATTCTTGCAGTAGTTGCGTTGCTTTCCTTACTTATTCCATCCGTACTTATTTTTGTTAAAAACATTTCAAAAGCTACGATAAGCAATCGTGAAGAAATTGGAAAAATTACCAATATTCCTGTTCTCGGGGTGATTGGTCATTTGAGTAAATCTGACAATCTCATTGTTCACCACAAACCTAAATCAGCAATGGCGGAAGCTTTCCGTTCAGTAAGAACCAATCTGCAATTTTTAGGCACTTCTGATAAAAGGAAAATTATTCTCATAACATCATCTGTCGGCAGCGAAGGCAAATCTTTTTTCTCCATTAATCTTGCTTCGGTGCTGACCCTGCAAAATAACAAAGTTGTCATTGTAGGATTGGATTTAAGAAAACCGAAAATATATCAGGATTTTAATCTATCAAACAGTATCGGTGTCAGCAACTACCTTATCGGAAAAAACAGTGTTGATGAAATCCTTCAAAAATCAAAATTTGAAAATCTTGATGTAATTACTGCAGGTCCCATTCCTCCGAATCCGGCAGAGTTGATTTCTAAAAATGAAATGAAGGTCTTATTTGAAGAACTTTCAACCCGTTATGATTACATAATAGTTGATACTCCTCCATTGGGAATTGTTTCAGACGCTTTTATTCTTATGAATCATTCTCATATAAATATTTACATCATCCGCGAAAATTATTCAAAACATGAATTCATCCGTTCTCTGAATGAATTATATGAAGAGGAAAAATTAAAAAATATCTGTATCGTACTCAATGATTCTGATTTCAAACGTTCTTATGGTTACGGATACGGACATCATTACGGATATCTCAACGGGGGATCCGGATATTATGAGGAAGATTCACATCAGCCTTTTTATAAAAAGATTTTTAAGAGCAAGAAAACTGAAGCTTAAATTACGGACTTCAAAAACTTATTTACTTTTTACTAGTGCGAAACGCTCACATTTTTACATTACAATTTTCTCAATATTTATCTGAAGCTGTAGTCTGATCGTAAGTGTAATTTTTATTTTCAGAATTTTTTCCCAGTTTTTCAATAAATTTTTTAACTATCGACCAAGATAGCACCGGATTTAGCTGCAAACACTTTTGAACCAAGCGTATTTATCACTAATGATAAAAAAGCTTTTTTAAGAAACCCCGATTTTTTTAAAAACAATCGTCTTACAAAAAAATCCAATCCAAATCCAAGCGATGTGCCAAACAGTTTATTTAATATTCCGTTCTCGTCTGATTTGTTCTGCGCATTTCCTTTAAGTAAGTTGAAAGGATTAAGACTTTCCTTTATAGAATGAACATCATCTTTAATTGAATCTTCCAGGCTTTCCTTCTTGATCTGAAGTCTTGCTTTCTCTGCCCGCAACTCTTCAACACTCGAAACTTTATTTATCATCGGTGAGCTGTTTTAGCATGACATTAATAACAGGAATTTTAATCAGTGTATCACGAAAGGCATAAATAATTATTGAAGCAATAAGATAAAATCCAGCGATTGAAAAAAAACCGATAGCAATATTTCCGGCTGCCTGCCCAATGAGCCATGCAGCGCCAAAGCTTGCAAAAAGTAAAAATAAAATTCCTCCTGCCATCAATATTAACATCGTGGCAAGTGTGGAGGTTGCTGATGATACACGATCAACCACTTCAATTTTTATGATATCAGCTCTTGTTTCTGCATATTCCTTTAAATTGTTAAAGAACTGATCAAAATTTGTTTTTTTTTCTTCCATGATTTTTTTAGTTTTAAAAATTTAAGAGGTAGCTTAAAGGTATGTTGAATACCAGGTGAATTTATTAAATGGAAAGTACGCAATGATATATTAGGCACTTCATTCGCCCCTCTGCTGTTGCTGTCTCCTTCACTGGCTTATTGTTTAACGCGGTCAGAAAATTCTTGTGCCTTGCCTGTCCATTCGTCTGTTTTTTCTTTTATTTTCGATTTATATTCATTTACTGTTTTTTTTCCATCCTCATACATAGAAGACAATTCATCTTCTATTTCATCTTTCATCTTCTTGATTTTTTTACGTGTGTTCTCTCCAGAATCGGGTGCGAATAACACGCCCAACACCGCACCTGCGGATGCTCCCAGCAGCAACGCCCATAATGATTTTCCATTATTTGCCATGTTGTTTGGATTTAAAATTTTAATTCTAACAGTATAAAATTAAGCAATTCTATTCTAATGTAAAAATCCTCTTCCGATCAATAAATTATTTTCTGCGAAATTACAGGGTCATTACTTAACACTAAACTTCAAACCCATTATCTTTGCTCCATGATTCCTATTGGTAATACCATTGTTTCAGACGAAGTAATCAAAGAAAAATTTGTTTGCGATCTCAACAAATGCAAAGGTGCATGTTGTGTCGAAGGCGAATCAGGCGCTCCGCTTGAAGATGATGAATTGGAAATTCTTGAAAAAATTTATGATGATGTAAAACCTTATCTCACAAAAGAAGGAATCAAAGCAATTGAAAAAAAAGGTTTTTATCTTAAAGACAGTGATGGTGATTGGGTGACTCCGCTGATGAGTGCAAAGGGTGCATGTGCTTACACGATTTTTGAAAACGGCATTGCGCAATGCGGAATTGAAAAAGCGCATCGCGAAGGAAAAATTGATTTTCAAAAACCTGTTTCTTGTCATTTGTATCCTGTTCGCATTACGAAATATAAGGACTACGATGCAGTGAATTATCATGAATGGGAAATTTGCAGCCCTGCATGCAAGCTTGGAAAAAAACTTAAAGTTCCTGTTTATGTGTTTTTAAAAGATTCACTCGTGCGGAAATATGGCACAAGCTGGTACGAAGAGCTGAAACTCGCTGCCGGCAAGGTTTTTGAAAAGGCGCACTCTGAGCCATAGATAATTTTTGTTTCATATCATAAAATTATTTTTAAATACTTTTCAACTTACATTTTGTTGAAAAATACCGACCAATGTTCATAAAAAAGGGTTGTAAGTAACTGTACTTTTATTCAGTTTTGTAGGCGGATTAGCAATTGATTTCACTAAACCTGATGTTGCTGATTCTCAACCAACTTTAAAATTAAAGAATAAATATTACGTTGAGACTTTAAATGTCTCCTAAATGTGAACCCTCATAAAATAACACACTAAAACTTTTTTAACTATCATGGAAATATTATTAGAAGAAAACAAAGACCGGTTCGTTCTGCTGCCGATAAAATATCCCGCCATTTGGGAAATGTACAAAAAGCATGAGCAAAGTTTCTGGACAGCAGAAGAAATTGACCTTCACCCCGATTTAAAGGACTGGGGAAAATTGAATGACGATGAACGGCATTTTATTAAACACGTGCTTGCATTTTTTGCTGCAAGTGATGGCATTGTAAATGAAAACCTTGCTGTGAATTTTATGAAAGAAGTTCAGTTGCCTGAAGCACGATGTTTTTATGGTTTCCAGATCATGATGGAAAACATCCATTCCGAAACTTACTCCTTATTAATAGACACCTATATTCAGGATCCTGCCGAAAAGGACAAGCTGCTTCATGCCATTGATACTTTGCCTTGTGTTCAGCGTAAGGCTGAATGGGCGCTTCGCTGGATCAATAACGGAAGTTTTGCAGAACGGCTGGTTGCATTTGCTGCAGTAGAAGGAATTTTCTTCAGCGGAAGTTTCTGTTCCATTTTCTGGTTAAAGAAAAGAGGATTGATGCCGGGATTAAGTTTCAGCAACGAGCTCATTTCGCGTGACGAAGGCTTGCATTGCGACTTCGCATGTTTATTATATGGCATGTTAAATAAAAAATTATCACAGGAAAAAATTTATTCCATTATTAAAGATGCCGTTGAATGTGAGCATGAATTTGTAACGGATGCATTACCAGTTTCTCTTATCGGAATGAATTCAAAGCTCATGTGCCAGTACATTGAATTTGTTGCTGACCGTTTGTTGCTGTCATTGGGTTATCCTAAAATTTATAATTCAACAAATCCGTTTGACTTTATGGAAATGATTTCTTTACAGGGAAAGACTAATTTCTTTGAGAAACGCGTTTCAGAATATAAAAAGTCAGGAGTTAATACAACCAAAGAACAACAAGAGTTCAAATTAGACGAAGAGTTTTGAGGAGGAAGTACCAAGTATTAAGTACAAAGTACAAAGTAAGAAATGTGATTTGTCTTGGTACTTAATACTTGGTACTTGGTACTCATAATACGCGGTACTCATAAAAAACAAAAACAATGCACAGATTTAAAGAACTCAAAGTGTGGCAGCAGTCGGTTGATTTAGCTGTAGATGTCTATAAAGTCGCAAAAAAATTTCCTTCTGAAGAACGGTATGGAATTATTTCGCAAATACAACGCAGTGCAGTTTCTATTCCATCAAACATTGCTGAAGGTGCAGGAAGAAATACAAACAATGAATTCAATCATTTTCTCGGAATTTCCTCCGGTTCTTCCAATGAATTAGAAACGCAATTAATCATTGCAAACAAGCTTGATTATTTGAATACAGAGATTCTCAATCAAATTTCAAAACAGATTTTTGATGTTCAAAATATGTTATCAGGATTAAAAGGAAGCCTATTTAAATAAGTACCATGTATTAAGTACCAAGTACCAAGTACACGGTACGATTTGTCTTGGTACTTGGTACTCGATACTTTGTACTCATAAAAAACAACCTAAACTAAAAAAACAATGATCGTACTTAAAAGAGACGGGAAAAAAGAATCCGTAAAATTTGACAAGATCACAGCACGCATTCAAAAGCTGTGTTATGGTTTATCTGACCATGTGCAATCTATTTCTGTTGCGCAAAAAGTAATTGAAGGAGTTTATGATGGAGTAACTACGAGCGAGCTGGATAATCTCGCTGCTGAAATTGCTGCATCATTAACCGTACGCCATCCTGATTATGCATTACTTGCTTCGCGTATTGCAGTGAGCAATTTGCATAAGAACACAAAGAAAAGTTTTTCAGAAACCATGCACGATCTGTATTTCTATATAGATCCAAAGACTGGTAAAAAGGCATCGCTGCTTGCTGATGATGTGTATAAGATAATTGAAGAAAACTCTGATCTTTTAGACTCAACAATTATTTATGACCGCGATTTCGGTTATGATTTTTTCGGATTTAAAACTTTGGAAAAATCTTATTTGCTGAAGCTGCATGGCAAAGTTGTGGAACGTCCGCAGCACATGCTCATGCGTGTTGCAGTGGGAATTCATAAAGATGATATTGATTCGGTTATTGAAACATATAATTTAATGAGTGAGCGTTGGTTTACTCATGCAACTCCTACATTATTTAATGCAGGCTCACCGAAGCCGCAATTGTCTTCCTGTTTTCTTTTAACAATGAAAGATGACAGCATTGACGGTATTTATGAAACGCTGCACCAGTGTGCAAAAATTTCGCAATCTGCCGGAGGAATCGGTTTAAGCATTCACAACATCCGCGCAACGGGTTCTTATATAAGAGGAACAAACGGAACATCAAACGGAATTATTCCCATGCTTCGTGTGTTCAATGACACGGCACGTTATGTTGACCAGGGTGGAGGAAAACGCAAGGGATCATTTGCAATTTATATTGAACCCTGGCATGCAGATGTTTTTGAATTTCTTGATCTGAAAAAGAATCATGGCAAGGAAGAAATGCGTGCGCGCGATTTATTTTTTGCACTCTGGATTTGCGATTTATTTATGAAGCGTGTGGAAGAAGAAGGCGAATGGAGCTTATTCTGCCCAAACGAAGCACCCGGTTTGTCTGATTGTTACGGAGCGGAATTTGAAATGCTTTACACAAAATACGAGAGAGAAGGCAAAGCACGCAAAACAATTAAAGCAAGAGAACTGTGGTCAGCCATTCTTGAATCGCAGATTGAAACCGGAACTCCTTACATGCTTTTTAAAGATGCATGCAATGAAAAATCAAACCAGAAAAATCTCGGAACAATTAAAAGCTCCAACCTCTGCACGGAGATTGTTGAATACACCGCTGCCGATGAAGTGGCTGTTTGCAATCTTGCATCCATCGCATTGCCGCGTTTTGTAACTCCGGCAAACGGAAAGCCCGGAAAATTTGATCACCAGAAATTATTTGATATTGCTTACTCTGTCACAAAAAATCTGAACAAGATTATTGACATCAATTATTATCCCATTCCTGAAGCGCGCAACAGCAACATGCGCCATCGTCCTATCGGAATTGGCATACAGGGTTTGGCGGATGCATTTATTTTGATGCGTTATCCTTTTGATTCGGAAGATGCACGTTTGCTGAACCGCGAAATTTTTGAAACCATTTATTACGCTGCACTCACTGCATCAAAAGACCTTGCAAAAATTAACGGACCTTATTCGTCTTATGAAGGCTCACCCATTTCACAGGGAATTTTCCAGTTTGACATGTGGAACGTTAAACCAACCGACCGATGGGAATGGGATGTATTGAGAGATGAAATAAAATTACACGGAGTTTATAATTCATTGCTGATTGCACCCATGCCGACTGCATCCACTTCGCAGATACTCGGCAACAATGAATGTTTTGAAGCATACACTTCCAATATTTATACACGCAGGGTGCTGTCTGGTGAATATGTAATTGTAAACAAGCATTTGCTGAAAGACCTTGTGAGCCTCGGTTTGTGGGATGATGATCTGAAAAATAAAATTATCGGTGCGAACGGTTCCATCCAGGGCATTGAGAATATTCCGGCTGACATCAAAGAACTTTACCGCACGGTTTGGGAAATAAAGCAGCGTTCCATTATTGACATGGCTGCCGACCGCGGTGCTTTTATCTGCCAGAGCCAGTCGCTGAATTTATTTGTGCAGGAACCCAATTTTGGAAAGCTTTCTTCCATGCATTTTTATTCCTGGAAAAAAGGATTGAAAACAGGCATGTATTATTTGCGCACAAAATCAGCAACCGATGCCATCAAATTCACCGTTGAAGGACACAGCAATCACAATCATAAATCAAACACGCAGGAAGAACTGACAGGGGTAGCAACCATTTCAAAAGAACAGGCAATGGAAGAAATTGTTTGTTCAATTGACAACAAAGATGATTGTCTTGCCTGCGGAAGCTGAAGATTAATTAACCAGGATAGCCCGCATGATTTAAAAGTTGTGCGGGTTTTTTGTCTGAAATTATTTTTGGATAACCCTCCGGAAAGTTTTATCTTTGAGAAAAAATAAGAGATGAAAGTTTTATTAGATATAAAAGATGCGAAAGCTCCCTATCTGATGGAGATATTAAAAAATCTTTCCTTCGTAAAAACCAAAACCCTCACTTCATCTAAAGCGCAATTTCTTGAAGAACTCAGAGAAGCAATAGATGAAGTTAATTTAATTAAAGCAGGTAAATTGAAAGGCCGTCCTGCAAGAAAACTGATAGATGAGCTTTAAGAATAATTAACCAGGATAGCCCGCATGATGTAAAAGTTGTGCGGGTTTTTTGTCTGGTTTATTTTGATGCTTTCTTGGGCTATACGCTAAAAGTGAAACTTTAAAAATAGAGAAAATGTTAGATTCAGATGTGGAAGTAGAAAAATTAGAAACTGCAATTATAGAGCTTATTTTAAAAAATGAAGACGAAGCTCATCTTATTATGGCAAAAGTGTGGGTTGGTATTTTGATTGAAAATGATAATATTGATGCAATAAAGAATTTAAATTATTTTTTGCCTATTCAGGCATTTACGTACGGACTTTTTAAATTTCCTAAAATACTAAATGAAATGAAAGATATGATAAGAAATCGTTTAATTAAGAATCAGTTTGAATAACTATTACTTTATGAATAAAATGAATGACGAAAGAGAAAAAACACATTGCCTTAATTGGAGTTGTACTACTTTGTGCGGAATAAAATTCAAAAATTTATGGTCGTTTAATTGGACATCAAAACCTCAAAAATGTAAGGATTTAGACTGTAAAAGATGTATTAAACTGCTTAGAAAATATGGAATGATAAGATTTGTTTTTTAAAAGATTCAGAATTAAATGTTGTATATTTGTTATTAAATAAAAATATAAAATTAAACTTAAATAAGGGCAGAATGGAATCAATAGATTATACTAATGACCGTTGGAGTTTTTTTGAGGAAACACATTTAACACATTTAAAACCACTTTCAAGAAAGTTTTTGAGAGATTTTATCTTCGAATCCACATATATTTTAACTTTTAAAGAGGAAATTTCTTTAATAAACGAAAGTATTAAATATGAACTTAATGATGCAAAGATCAAAGAATTGGAAGAAATAAAATTAAGTATGCTATTATCAAGAGAGGAAAATTTGAACCGTATTGGTTTAACAGAAACAAAGGATGTTCCTAATGAGGATATAAATAATCCGGATATTAAGGACTTTATTTATGAAGCCAGAAAATTAAGAGAGAAAATTGAAGGTAAATATAAATATATTGAAGATGCTGATTTCTATGAAAAGCAACGCTACAATTACGAACCTCAAAAAATTATTCTCAATCTACTTGAAAAATATGACTATTATAAGCAATATGTAAGTAGTAATGATTTTGAAAATTCGACTGAAATATTATTTAGAATTGATTTTTTAGATGAACATCAAATTGCTCAATATCAAATTAAATTAAAATTTGATTTATTTCAGTTAAATAAAAAAGATGTAAAGTGTAACAATGTACATGAAGCTTTTAATTTAATTGGAGAAAATTTTTTAAATTACTGTGGGGTTTTCGAAGTGCGTTATATGCAAACAATACCATGTCTAACTGAGAATGAATTTAAAAAATTATATTTAGGAGACAAGAAAATCGTTTCTTACGAACATGTGAAACATGGCAGAAAAAGTCATCTTGCATTTTCGGTTAAAAATTGTGATCTTTTACAATATTGTAATTCTGGCCGGTTTGAAACCAAGTTTAAGGATAGTAATGATATTGATTTTAAATTGTATTTATATCATTCAGGTTTTTTAATTTTTAGATGTGAAACAATTAATGAACTATACGAATATGAAATAACTTTTGTTCCATATAGATATGTACCTATTGGCCAAATTATTTACAATGCTTTAACGAAATTTGATTTTAGTTTAATTTACCCTATAATTGAAGATGATTTAGATGGGCAGTTCCTTTCAAATGAATATGATGAGAAAAATGGATTTATTAATATTCAGATATCTGGAAGTGATATAAATCAGACTGAATCTAAAAATTTCATAAAGTATCGTATTTTTGATATAACAATTAATCTTAATGACAATTGTTCAGTAATCATTAAGGAAAATAAAAGTTCTCCAAAAAATATTAAAACCTCAAGTTTTGAAAGGTATGATTATGAACCAGACAACTATCCAGATGTTGATTATGATTATCGTGATGATTTAAATAGAGATATAGAAAATGGAGAAATTGGCAGACTTTCTAATTTGCTTTGATAGATTCTACAAACCAATAAACTAAAGATATTCTTTCGAAAGAAAAAAACATTCTTTTCCATCATCAGAGTTAAAATTAATGCATCTGCAAATATTTTCTACAAGAAAACTCTTTTTATTGTCAAAAATAAAAGCAGCTCTTTTTCCTGAATTATTTCCTTCAAACAGATAACCTCTTGCGTTTTTCCCGACTTTGCAATCATCATTATTACAGTTCCCATTATGTGCGGTGAGGCGCGTATCACCATGTTTACGAAATTTTTCTAAAACGTTTTTAATGCCATTCATAAATGCCCATTTATTTTTCTCATCATATTCTTTATCCTCGTCAAGTAATTTTTCCAATGCAGAACAATCCATTGTTTCAAATGCTTTTACGATTGCTTTTTCATGAGTTGATAAATCATTTTCTTCTGTGGTTTTTTTAGTTGTTAAAAGAGTTTTGTTCATTTGATTTTCTTTTTAAAGTTATTGGTAAAAGTAAAAAAACTTTGAAACCCGAATCCCGTCAGCCAATAATTTTCCTGCAAGGAGTTTAAATAAAAACCCAACAGGAAAGTTTTTTAAGATGCAGGGATAAATTTTTCAGGAGATTTTTATTTCAATTCCCTTACGTTTTATTTCGTTAATAAAAGGATCACCTTCACGAAATTTTTTTTCAGGGTACGGATGAGGTTCCACATTATAGAGACGTGCGGTAACCGGAGCAAGCATTTTCCAGTTTTCAAGAGTGTTGTTCTTAAACATGTCGCTGATAAGCAGTAAATCAATGTCAGAATCGCGATGCGCGGTTCCGTTTGCAAACGAGCCAAACAAAATTGCTTTGGTGATATGCAGGTTAATTTGTTTGCATAACTCAACATACTGCTTTGCCATGTTTATGGCAGCAGCGCGGCTAATTTTTTTCTCAGCTTGTCGCATTGTTTTATGTAGTTAAACGTATATGTTTTGTTTGCTATCTTGTATATGTTGCTCACGTAATCAGGATATCGTCCTTCAATCTGAAACTTATTCATATCGGCACAAAAAATTAATTCCTCATCTGGAAGTACCAGCTTAGTTTGCGCAATAAGCTTGCTTAGGTTATGAATTTTTGGAGGATGATTGAGTGTGTTATCCTTAACCCAATGCGCTTTAACTAATTTTTCAAGAGTTAAATGCCCACAGAACAAAGCAAACACATAATCACGATTTTTGAAAAGAAGATTAACACGCTTCCAGTCTTTTGCGGCATTAGTTTTCCAGTATCGTATAAAATCTTTTTTATACATCTTCACAAAGATAGGAAACAAGGGAGGAATATTTTGAAATCCGAATCCCGGCAGCCAATAATTTTCCTGCAAGGTGTTAAATAAAAACTTAACAGGAAAGTTTGTTAAGATGGGCGGGATAAATTTTTCAAATTAAAGATTTCTCGGTTTAAATTTAATCCTTGAATAGCGTAAGATTTTTTTATTCTTTCAAAGAATTCAAATAAACTGATGTCCGATTGACAAAAACGGATGGCCGGAAATGGTTTCCGGACATCCTGAAGCATTCACTTTATCGAAGAAAGTGCTCGCTTTATCGAAGAAAGTGTCTTTTTGTTAAAAAAACAGGTGTTTTTATAGTTTTCTATGCTTTTCAGTTCAGGTGACCGGGTTTTTATAATTCAATTCCACTTTTTCTCCGACTATTAATTCCACATTTCTTCCGAAAATTAAAGGGTGATTATTTGTAATGTGTCCGGCTGGAAAATCAAAACAAACAGGATAGTCGTATTCAGCCACATGTTCCAAAATTATTTCTTCAACAGTTTTTCCAAAAGGATTATCGGTTTTAAATCCGAATGCAGTTGTATTGTCACGCATGGCATTCATTGCACCAACAATAAGCCCTGCAAGATTCTTCAGCCTGCCTGCACGCTTAAGGCTTACCATCATCCGGTCAATATGATAAAGATATTCATCGAGGTCTTCGATGAAAAGAATTTTATCATCATAATTCATTCCGGCATTTGCGGCACTTTCTGCATACAATAAGGAAAGGTTTCCGCCTGTAAGAATTCCGCTTGAAGAACCCTTCCTGTTCAGTTGATTATTTATTATTTCCTTATCGGGCTGCAGCATAAAACTTTTGCCAAACAGAATATCTTTTATTTGATTTAAAATTTCAGGAGGAGTTTTTGGAAAATTGAATGCCATAGGAGCATGAAGAGTTTCAAAACCCAAATCAGACAAATAAATATGCAGGGAAGTTACATCACTGAAGCCA
>JBDSOU010000034.1:0-3870 GCA_039914625.1 Bacteroidia bacterium
TAAAACTGTTTGCTTATTCAGCAAGATGTATCGAAAACCGGAAATGGAATATCCAACAAAAATTTTATCTTTGGTATTATATGGGCTATAAAAAATGTGCTTGACTTAATCAGCAGACCCTAATTAACTACTAATTTCTGCTGATACGTTTTTCCGGAAGTGTGAATATTGATAATGTATATTCCATCTGTAAGATCTGAGGTATTGATATTAAATTTGATTTCCTCCTGTGCGCGGACATATTCGTTATACACTTGTGCTACTTTCTTACCGACCATGTTGTAAATATCCACTGAAACCTGGTTATCATTGGAAGAAACAATACTGACGGATGCTTTGTCTGAAGCAGGATTAGGATAAACCGAATATTTAAAATCAACGGAAGCTGTTTCTAAAATAGCTTTCAAAGAATTCGGGCAAGATAAATTACCATTGTCTATGTTACCCCCTACATAGTTTTCATTTACCATCGTCAGCGCATTGTTTAATTGCGAAAGCGAATAAATTGAAGGGCATCCTCCAAGTTTATTATTTGCTTCAGCCAGCAATTGATTAACCGTCCAGCCATTAAATGTGCCACCGTTAATGATTTGCGCTCCGAGTGGTACATTACCTGCACCGAAATTCGCATCATAGTAATCAAATCCAATAGAAAGAGTCAGAGCCATTGCCTGACCTGCAAGTACACTTCTGAATGTCTGACCGGGGTTAATGGTAGTTCCTGCCGGCAATACTTTTGCTTTGCTGGTACTTGGTAGGAAGTCGGTAACTGCTTGTGGTGTTGTAAGCCTCAAGATATTGGTACATCCTATTTGAGCTCCTGAAGGAAATGCTGCTGCAAAATTAGCGTACATGTAAGATGCGGGATTATGTCCCTGGGGCGGTGCTCCCCAGCCTCCCATGGTTTGCGTGCGTCCTCCGCATTCTTCAGGTGCTGCTGTGATGTCACAGTTTGCTTTAGCGGAACATCCGTTTGCGTCCGTGACTATTACCATATACGAACCTTCAGGTAAATTTGTCGCTTCACTTCCGGTTTGAACAGGATTTGTATCCCATACATAATTATAGGGTTCTGTTCCTCCCATAGTTGTAGTAGTAATGGTGCCGGGAGCTACAGGTACCGTGGAAACACAATTTATTTTGATTTCTTCCGGTCCTTCGATTGCTGAATTTAATACAAAAGAGCAGTTTTGGCTTCCCTGCCATACTGTAAGTGTTAGAGGTCCTTCACACAAACCGGTGATAGTTTGCGTGGTTTCACCATTTGACCAGAAGAAAAAAAGCGGAACGGTAAAATCTAAATCCACTGCTGTGGCAGTACCGTTACAATCTCCTTTACACGAAACCGGGGTTACATCCAGTCGTACTTTTAATTCGCACTGAGCATTTGCCAGGGTGTGCATGGAAACTATTCCTGCCACCGCAATTAATCTGAGTAAGCTTTGTTTAATTTTTTTCATTTTATTTATTTTTTTAGTTTTTCCGCAAAGAAAGTGTCTAATTCAAAACTTGACTTCAACTTTTTGGTGAATGAAGTAAAATATTAGGTGAATAATGAAACTTAAAACCCGGTAGTTAACTCAGATTCTTGCAACCCAACACCCCGGAGAAGGTTGTTTTTCACACCTGCTGTAAATTTCACCTGACAGGTCAGGGAATACCTTGTCATTGAAAACCACATCCTGCCAGATAGTTTTTTTTGTCTCCTGTCAGGTTTAAACTCAGGAATATTTCAATTTTAGAATAAATCTTTTTCCCCCGGCCTGTATCCTCACATACCGGAAAGTTGACAGTCGCAGGATTGCTTCTCCAATTTCATTATGCGTGGATACTGCTCCTGGTTGGTATTTTTACCAACCAGTAAATTATTTTATTAAAGCTATTTTAGCCCCCTGATGGTCGGTGAAAGACACCGACCACAAGCAGAGTAATTATCATTCCTCACATCAAACTGACCGATCTTTGAAACTAATAAGCTATCTAAAACAACAAGCAAATAAGTTGAAGTCTGAAGCACAGGTTTTGACAATTGCATATCGTGACAAGCGAACACCATTCACGGCAAAACTACTTATCGGACTAACGGTAGGATATTTATTAAGCCCCATTGATTTTATTCCAGATTTTATTCCTGTTCTTGGACTTCTTGATGATTTAATTATTGTACCAATTTTAATTTCAATTTCAATAAAACTAATTCCTGAAATTGTTTTAACAGAAGCACGACAATTTGTTATTGATAATCCACAAAAATTAAAAAAGACAAATTGGATTTTTGCGACAGTTATAATTAGTATCTGGCTAACTATCTTTATTTTAACTTTCAGATATTTCAGCACTAAATATTTTCTAAATAAACACAAACAAATTGAAATTTCATCAACTGAAATTATTTAATAGCAATGATTATTTATTCACCTCAGACCTGGAAACCCAAAACAATTGAGAGAAAATATGAATTAAAAAAAGAGCGTTAGTAATTTAAATTATTCCTGTTGGCACGATCAATGTAAAATTAAAAACCTATTACTTCATTTTATAAAAGCTGAATCATTTATGCAAAGAATATTCAAGCTGTTTCAACGCAAAAAGGTTTTAGCTGTTTCGGGCTTAAACAGTGAGATAATTAAAGAAGCAGGAAGTAAATATAATTTTGTGCAAAGTGAACTTAAGCTTATCAGGGCTAATGAAAGTTATGTTTTCGAAGCAGGAGAAAATGCTATTTTTCGTATTACACCCGATAACCATAAGACTTTTGAAGAAATATGCGCACAAACTGCCTGGCAACACTACCTGAATAAAAATTATGAGCAAGCAGCAGAAGTGCTTTACTCCCCCTTCGGAAATCTGGCAGAAACGATCCAAACTGAAACCGGCAGCTATACTGTTGTTGTTCAAAAAAAATATATAGGAAAAATTATTACTTCAAAAGAATGGATCAATAAACTGTTTTTTAAAATTGGTAAGCTGACAGGAAAATTTCATGCATTAACAAAGCTCTATAATCCCGATACTATAATTTCACAATTAAAATGCTGGAGCATTTCGAATCCTGAAAAAATCAAAAAACTTATTCCTGAAACTGAACATTTTCTTACCCGAAAATTTGAAAGCTGCTTGTTGGAAATTGAAAGGCTGACTATAACAAAAGAAAATTTTGGCATGGTACATTATGACATCCATCGCGGCAATATGCTTTTAAACAATAATAATATCTGCATTTTTGATTTTGAAGACGCTTGTCACACATGGTTTGTAAGCGATATAGCAAGCGTTTTGTTTCATGCATTGATGAATAATAAAAAGACGCTTAATGAAAGCAGATCCTATTTAAAAAATTTTACACATTATTTTTTTCAAGGCTATAAAACAGAAAATTCAATTGCAGAAAATGAGCTGTTATGGTTGCCTCATTTTTTATCCCTCCGCACTATTGCTAATTATGCATACTTGCATAAAATATGGGACTTTCGCAATCTGGACCCTTCTCAAAAAGAGTTTGCGGAATTAAATAAAATCCTTGCTTATGCGGATTATATTAATCTTGATATAGATTATTAATCAGTACATTAATTTGTGAAAACCACATCCTGACAGGTAATTCTCTGCTCCGGTGTGCTCACAAACCGGAAGGTTGACTATCGCAGGGGATAACATCTCCAATTTCATCATGCATGAAGATACGCACGATGGCGAAGGATAGTACTATTTAGTGGGAGGGTTTACTATCACTGGTGCCGGAACTGAAAACGCCTTATCTATTTCCTTTAATGCAGCATCAATATACCTGATAGCATTTTCGCGTTGACTGCCGGGATCGAAAGAGACTTTTTGTAAATGACTCTTTGCTGATTCAAGCTGGTGTTTAGC
>JBDSOU010000241.1:0-22017 GCA_039914625.1 Bacteroidia bacterium
GAAAATTAATCAAAGAGCATATTGAACCAGATTTTGAATTGTAAAATAGCAACTCTATTTTTCTTTAATTAAATGGAATGGCAAACATTGCTATTATACCGGCACGCGGAGGAAGCAAAAGAATTCCCAAAAAAAATATCCGGAATTTTTTAGGCAAACCAATTATTTCTTATTCAATACAAGCTGCTATTGAAAGCAATCTGTTTGATGAAATAATGGTTTCTACTGATAACACTGAAATAGCTGAAATCGCAATTAAGGCAGGTGCAAAAGTTCCATTTATGCGTTCAGAAAAAAATGCTGATGATTTCGCAGGAACATCAGATGTTCTTACAGAAGTAATAAATAAATACAAAGAAAAAAATGTTGAATTTGAAAACGGTTGTTGCATTTATCCGGCAGCCCCTTTTGTTCAGGTTAAACATTTGGTTGGCGGCTTTCAACTTTTAACTGTAAAAAATTTAGATACTGTTTATTCTGCAATTGAGTATTCTTACCCAATCTGGCGTGGCTTAAAAAGGAATGAAAATGGGAAAGTACAAATGCTGTGGCCTGAATATTTGAATTCCAGATCGCAGGATTTAGAAAAAGTTTATCATGATGCCGGGCAATGGTATTGGTTTAATATGAATGGATTTGTTATTCAAAAAAAATTATTTTCTGATAATTCATCCTTCATTGAATTGCCGGAAACAGAAGTACAGGATATTGATACCGAAAAGGATTGGCTTATTGCTGAAATGAAATATAAATTGTTGCATGGACAAACTTAGAGTGCTGTTTCGCACAGATGGCGGAACCTCAATAGGAATGGGACATGTTTCACGCTGCATTGCACTTGCAGATATGCTTAAAAATAATTTCAAAATTACATTCGCCATACAGGAAACAGCAGAAAGTATTTTAAATTCAATTCAAACAGTAACTAAGGAAATTATTATGTTACCTCAAACAAATAATTATACTGAAGATTCAATAAAATTTTCTCAGTATTTGAAAGCTGATGATATTGTTGTATTGGATGGATACAAATTTAAAACAGATTACCAGAAAACCATTAAAGAAAAAAAATGCAAATTGATTTGCATTGATGATTTGCATGCATGGCATTTTGCTGCAGATGCTGTCATCAATCATGCAGATGAAATTGATACTTCAGTTTATTCAACAGAACCTTATACCAAGTTTTATTTAGGTTTAGATTATGTATTACTCCGAAAACCTTTTTTAGAATCTACAGATACTCAGAGAAAAATAAATGAAGTAAAAAAAGTTTTCATCAGCATGGGAGCAGCAGATGAAAACAATCTTACACAAAAGTTTACAGAAGCATTGTTGAAGATAAAAAAAATTGAAGAAATTAATTTATTGCTTAGTTCGATCAATCCGAATTTAAGAAGTATTGAAAATATTATTCATGAAAATAAACAGGCAAACATTGTCAAACATTTTGATATCGGAGCAGAAGAATTAAAAGAGTTAATACAAACCTGCGATATTGCAATTTGTCCCGCAAGCACCATTTCGCTTGAATGCTGTGCAGTGGGAATCGGATTAATTTCCGGTTTCACAAGTGATAATCAAATGGGAATTTTAAGCGGCTTAAGAAAAAATAAAGTGGCAATTGATTTTGGGGACATGAATATTTTAAGTGTTGATGATATTAAAAATGAATTAGAAAAAATTATTTCTGAAACCAATGCAATTAATGAGATGGTTAATAATCAAAGAAAAATGATTGATGGAAAATCGCCTGAAAGATTGATTAATGTTTTTAAAAGATTTGAAAATGAAAAATTGCATTTCAGATTTGCTGAAGAAGCAGATGTTAGTTTATTTTTTCAATGGGCAAATGATCCGCTGGTGCGCAAAAATTCATACAATCAAAACCTTGTTCTGTATGATTATCATGTAAAATGGTTTCATTTGAAATTAGTTTCAGGTGAGTGCAAATTTTATTTGTTTTTTGATGAACAGGATAACCCGGTTGGGCAAGTAAGAATGGAAAAAAGCGAAAATGAAATTGTGGTTGGAATTTCGGTTGACAAAAATTTCAGAGGCAAATCTTACGGGGTTCAAATGCTTGAAGCTGCTACAAATGATTATCTGAAAAGTAACCCTGAATCAACAATTGCTGCATATATTAAAATTGAAAACGCCTCATCTTATAATATTTTCTTAAAAGTAGGATTTACCAACGAAGAAATTGTTACAATTCACGGAAACAAAAGTTATAAGCTGTATAAAACCTTGATTTGATAATGAATTATATTAAAATAGGTAATCATTTAATAGGCAGGAATCATTCACCTTTTATCATTGCTGAAATGAGCGGCAATCACAACCAATCGCTTGATCGCGCATTGGAATTGGTGGATGCCGCAGCGTATGCAGGTGCTCATGCATTAAAATTGCAAACTTATACAGCAGACACCATTACTATGAAGGGTGTTTATTCTGTCAATGATAAAAACTCATTGTGGAATGGTAAAGATTTATATGATTTATATTCAACTGCTCATACTCCATGGGAATGGCACAAGGCAATTTTTGATAGAGCAAAAGAAAAAGGATTAACAGCATTCAGTGCACCGTTTGATTTAACAGCCGTTGACTTTCTTGAAAAACTAAATGTGCCCTGCTACAAAATTGCTTCATTTGAAAACACCGACTATATATTGTTAAAAAAAGTTGCCCAAACTGGCAAACCTGTAATTATAAGCACCGGTGTTTCGAATATTTCTGAAATAGAAGAATCGGTTGAAGTGTTGAGAAAAAACGGTTGCAAAGAAATTATTCTTCTCAAATGTACGAGTACTTATCCTGCTTCTGCTGAAAACACCAATCTTTTAACCATTCCTTATTTAATGGAAAAATTTAATTGTAATGTTGGTTTATCAGACCATACTATGGGAATCGGAGTTTCAGTTGCGGCAGTTGCATTAGGTGCAAGTGTGATAGAAAAACATTTTACACTTCAGAGATCGGATGGAGGAGTGGATGCTGCTTTCAGCATGGAACCTGCAGAGATGAAATTATTAGTTGATGAATGTCAAAAAGCATTTTTTGCTCTTGGGAAAATTCAAACTGAAGTTCAACCGGCAGAAGAAAAAAATTTATTCTTCAAACGTTCATTGTATGTTTCAGAAGATATTAACCAGGGGGAGATTTTCACCGAGGAAAATATTCGTTCTATTCGCCCCTCACTTGGACTGAGCACAAAACATTATCTGGAGGTGTTAGGAAAAAAAGCTAAAATGAATATCAAAAAAGGAACTCCGTTAAGTTGGGAAATGTTGTAAGTGCAACTTTGGATTTGTATGGAAAATTAAAAACATATTTGCAGCAATTTTGTTGTTGCATTTCAAGTGGAGGAAATCAATTTGTTAAATAAAGCAAAGGAAATAGAGGAGCTTGCTCAAAAAGCAGAGTATAAATTAAATTCTCCTTATGTGACTTCCAATATTTATGGATTCGGAAAACACCTTAAGGAATATGGTTTTTTCCTCGATTCACTTCCTATTTGCATATACATGGATCATGGAATTACATTTGCCGACAAAATCCCTCCACATGAAATTAATAATGATGCTCCAAGCATGTTTAAATTTTCTCCACGGCTTGTTAAAATTTATAAATCAGTTTCGACTAAGCCCTGCTATACACTTCCATCGCCTTATGTTTTTTTCAGAAAGAAAAGAAAAATAACAATTAGTGTTCATGCTGAAGGCACTGTTGTTTTTCCTGCCCACTCTACCCCAGATGTTGATAATCTGACTAATTGGGAGGAGTATGTTCGAGAATTAAATCAACTTCCTGTGGAATATAAACCATTAACAATTTGTTTGCATGAAACTGATATTAAAAAAGGATTGCACAAATTTTTTTTATCTAAAGGGTTTGAAGTTAAAACAGCCGGAGCAATAATGGATACGAGGTTTACTGAACGGTTTTATGATATTTTGCGGCAGCATAAGTATTCGATTTCCAATTTAATTGGTTCTTATGCGTTTTATTCTGTTGAAATGGGAATTCAGTTTACGCTTTACGGTAAAGGTCCGGCTTATTTTAACAGGAACGATCCCAATATTGAAAAAGGAAACTATACTTCTTATGAAACAGATACATATAATTATGCAAAAGTCTTGTTCAGTGGCTTTCAATATAAAATAACAAGTGAACAAAAAAAATTTGTAGAGTATGAGTTAGGTCTTACAGAAGGGATTGGAAGAGTGAAAACTGCCTTACTTTTGTACAAATCTTTTTTTATTTATTGGAAAAGGAATCGCTCGGTGCATTAAAGAGTTTTAACTTCTTTTAAAAATCGGGATCATATTTTCATCGGAATTAATCGCAAAAAATTAAGGAAAATTACAATGTTAAAAATTTTTCAAACACCATTTCAAAAAAATAACCCATTTCAAAAAATAGGTCTTGAAGGAAGTGAATTGAAAAGAATAAAAACTCTTCCTTCAAAAAAATATTCTGCCAGTAAAATTTTTGGAAATCTTATTTCATTTCCGGACGGATACTGGTTTCTTTATAGTCTGAAAGAGATTTTTATTGATGAGGTTTATAAATTTAAAACAACCAGTAAAGCACCGGTCATAATTGATTGTGGAGCCAACATAGGATTAAGCGTCATCTATTTCAAGAAATTATTTCCAGATGCAAAAGTAGTTGCTTTTGAGCCTGACCATAAAATATTTGAAATGTTCAAAAAAAACATGCAGCCTTATAATTTTAATGATGTTGAATTAATAAACAAGGCAGTTTGGACTTCGGACAGTGAATTAACTTTTTTAGCTGAAGGAACTCTTGGAGGAAAAATTAATTTAGAGCCTTCCACAGTAGATAAGAATATTATAAAAGTGAAATCTGTCAGATTAAAAGATTTCCTGAATACAAAAATTGATTTCCTGAAAATTGATATTGAAGGCGCAGAATATGAAGTACTTTTGGACTGTAAAGAAGAGCTAAAAAATGTTGCCATATTATTCTTTGAATATCATGGGTCGAAAAATAAGCAACAGCAAATTCTGCATGAGATATTAAAAGTTGTAACCGATGCAGGATTTCAATACTACATTAAAGAATCATTTCCTGTTGTTCAGTTTCCGTTTATAGAGAAGGCTTCTGAAAAATATTACGACCTTATGTTGAATGTTTTTTGTTACAGAGTCTGACTTAATTATGGTGCAACTATAGAATTTTATTTTAAAATGATTAACGAAGTGCGTTTGATAGCCTTTTATCTTCCCCAATTCCATCCGATTCCTGAAAATGATGAATGGTGGGGAACAGGATTCACGGAATGGACAAATGTTACAAAAGCCAAGTCACTGTTTAAAGGTCATCATCAACCACACATTCCTGCCGATCTCGGATTTTACGATTTGCGTTTGCCCCAGGTACGCAAGGCTCAGGCGGATTTAGCAAAAGAATATGGCATTTCCGGTTTTTGTTATTGGCACTATTGGTTTGGCAATGGTAAGAGGTTGTTGGAGCATCCATTTAATGAGGTGATAAAAAGTGGCGAGCCTGATTTTCCATTTTGCCTTGCATGGGCAAATGAAACCTGGTCAGGAATTTGGATGGGCTCCCCTGACAAGGTTTTGATTGAACAGCAATATCCCGGAAGAGAAGATTTTGTAAAGCATTTTTACCACATATTAAATGCCTTGAAAGATAGAAGATATATTCGAATTAAAAACCAGCCGCTCTTTCTTATATACCGTCCACATAGTTTCAATTCTAAAGAATTTATAGATATTTGGCAGAACCTTGCAATTAAGGAGGGCATTGGTAAAATTTATTTTGTCGGTGTATCTGATCATACCAATCCTGTGGATTATTGTTTCGATGGGTTTGTTCCAAATTCGCCATTACCTGTAATTCAAAAAGTATTGAACAAAAAGAAGTATCAAACCGAAAATATTTTCGGAAAAATTAAAAAAAAAATGAATCTGGACAAAGCAAAGCCTGCAACGATTTTATATAAAGACTTTGTTAATGAAATAGATCGGGACCCTTTAAAAGATGGTTTATTCCCTGTGTTGCTGCCGAACTGGGATAATACACCGCGCAGCGGAATTAATGGTTATGTCATACATGAGAGTTCTCCCGAGTTATTTCGCCAGCACATTTCAAAAACGTATAATAGCATAAAACATCGCCCTGCTGAAAATCAAATTATTTTTCTTAAATCTTGGAACGAATGGGCTGAAGGTAATTATATGGAACCGGACCAGCAATTTGGAAAGCAATATTTAGAAGAGCTGAAAAACGAAATGGAAAATTTAAACAAAAATTAGAAAATGAAAATTTTGTTTGCGAGTCACCGATTCGAACACATGGGTAAATTCAGTGGTTATGCCAGATTAGATTATTATTTAAAAGAAAATAAAAATATAAATCTGATTTCATATAGAGTAAAGCATTGGAATTGGTTTCAACAGAATGTGTTTAACAGAAAGCTTTTTTCAACTTATGATTCTAACAGGTACGGTCCTTTTCATTATTTTGAACGTTGTCTTACAGAGTATGATGTCATTAGGCAAAGTAATCAAACAGGGGTTGATGTGATTCATTTAGCTTACCTGGAAGATTATTTAGGATACATGGCAGATAACAGGGATAAAGTAAAAGCGAAAATAATTGCCACCGCTCATCAACCACCCGAATGGTGGAAAATGACAAATAAGAATACCAGCATATTAAAATGCCTGGATGCGCTTATTGTTCTTTCATCTGAGTCAAAAATATATTTTGAGCAGTTTCTGCCAGGAAAAGTTTTTTTCATTCCTCATGGGATTGATACAAATTTCTTCTCACCTTCATCTGAATTGCGTACGCCAGATAAAAAGAAAAGATTTTTGTTTGTAGGCAATTGGATGCGTGATTATAAAACTCTTGAGGAAATCATTATTTTAGTTAATAAGAAAAACTATGATATTGAATTTAATATTGTTTCACCAAGGAAAATGGATTTCCTGCATCCTTTATTTTCACTTGAAAAACTTCCGAATATAATATGGCATAGAAATATTAATGATCAGTCATTACTCGAAATATACAGGAACATGGATGTTCTTTTATTGCCGTTAAATGCAAGCACGAGCAACAATTCTCTTCTTGAAGCTGCTGTTTGTGAAGTACCGGTAATAACCAATAAATGCGGAGGGGTAACAGACTACCTGAATGAAGATTGGGCTTATTTAACAGAAAAAAGTTCCCCGGAACAGTTTCTTGAAAAGATTGATTTCGTAATTCAACCTTCTAATGCTGAAAAAGTTAAATCAAATGCCAAACTGCAACAGAGTTTTGTTGTAAGTAATTTTTCCTGGGAAAAAATTTCTTCCCAAATGGTAAAATTGTATAAGTCACTTTAAACCATAATTAGAATAAATGATTGCTTTTTCAACTATTATCACCCCTGATTATCTTCATTTTGCACTTGCATTGAGAGAATCATTGCTGAAGTTTAATTCCGGTAATAATTTCTATATACTGGTAACAGGCAAAGACGATATATTAAAAGAAGATACTGAAAAAAAATATCCGGGATTAGTGATTCTTTTTGCAGAGGATTTATGCAAAGATGGAATTGGTAAGAAAATTTATGATAAATATTTTATTGATTTTAAGGATGAGTTCAGATGGTCAATGAAGCCTGTGTTGCTTACATATTTAATCGAAAAATTAAATTATAAAAAAGTTCTATGTCTTGATTGTGATTTATTTTTCTTTAATACTTTCGATTTTCTTCTTGAAAAACTTGAAACATCAAATGTGATTTTAACGCCTCACTGGCGATCATCCTCACCATATTCAGATAGCACCCAATTTCGTGTTTTATTTACTCATGGATTATTTAATGCGGGATTTATAGGTGTCAATAACAAGGCTATGGAGGTACTTACGTGGTGGGCTGAAGTATGCGAATTTGCCTGTGTTAAAAATACAAAATATGGATATTATGTGGATCAGGGGTTTCTGAATGCGTTACCAATTTATTTTGATAAAATTGAGATTATAAAACACAGGGGATGCAATGTTGCGGAGTGGAATATGGTTGAGTGTAAACGGACAATAAACAATAAGGGAGACATATTAATCAATAATGAATTTCCCATCATCTTTATTCATTTTGCGACTTTCACCATTCAAAAAATTATAGATGGTGAAGATCCTTTATTACGAAATCATCTAAATGAGTTTGCCCAAATGCTTTATAAATATAATAACCAATGTGACATAATTAAAGAGTATGAAATAATTAAAGAGAAAAGGATTGAAGAGCGTGCAAATTATCAATTGCTGCTTGAGTCAAAAAACAAACGCTCATTTTTATCTGTAATGTCTCATAATTTGAAAAAAGTATTACTTAACATTACTCCTCCGCTAATTGTGAAAATATATACTAAGTTAAAATAGAGGGTATGACCAAAACTTTTGAGAACAAATCAAATGCTGAATTGCAAAGTGAGTTCATTATGATTAAAATAATTGAACATCAATCCTTAGGTAATTAGAAAATATGAATGCCTTCTCAACCATAATAACACCTGATTATATTCACTATGCTTTAGCGCTAAGGGAATCACTGATTCGATTTAATACAGAAATAAATTTTTTCATACTCGTTACAGAAAAAGATGAAGAGTTAAAAGAGAAAATTGAAAAAAAATATCCGGGTGTTACGGTTTTTTTTGGACAAGAGCTATGCAAAGATGGAATCGGAAAAAAAATCTATGATAAATATTTCAATAATCTCAAAGACGAGTTCAGGTGGTCAATGAAGCCTGTGCTTTTAAAGTATTTAATTGAAAAATTAAATTTCGACAAAGTCTTATATCTTGATTGCGACATCTTTTTTTTCAACTCTTATGATTTTCTATTTGAAAAGTTAGAAACCTCGCGTGTAATTTTAACCCCGCATTGGCGCTCCATGAATCCTCACCTGGACGAAGTGAATTTTCAAATACAATTTAATGAAGGGCTATATAATGCAGGTTTTGTGGGTGTAAATAAAAACTCAATTGAAATTTTGGATTGGTGGGCAATGGTTTGCGAATATGTTTGTGTAAAGCAACCTGAAAAAGGTTATTATGTTGATCAAAGTCATTTAAACCTTTTTCAAATAAAGTTTGATTCGGTGGAAATACTGAAGCATAAGGGGTGTAATGTAGCCGCGTGGAATCAGTTGGAATGTAAACGAACAATTGGTAAAGATGGAAAGGTTTTAATTAATGATGAGTTTCCCGTTGTATTTATTCATTTTACAAATAGTACAATAAAGGAAATTATGATGGAAATTGATTATTTATTAAAACCACATTTGCAGGAGTATGCCGCTGCTCTCAATAAAATTGATCCCTCTTTTGATTTAATTGCAAAACATATTCAAAATGTTTCGAACTACCATAAACCCGAAAATGATAAATGGGGAATAAAAAAAATAAAAAAATTATTCAGTGATGGCAACTGATTCTCTCAAGATAGCCATCTGCTCTGTCAACCAAAGTGCATATTCAGAAACTTTTATTCTTGCGCATAAAAATTTATTAAAGGGAAATATTCTTTTTTATAATACCGGATGGATACCTCAAAAACTTGAATCAGATTCAATTTTACCTTCCGATAAAATTTTCCATAGGATTTACAGAATTCTTTTAAGAAAACTTAATCTTTTAAAATATACTGATATCGAACATGGATTTTATAATTCCTTAAAGCGCGAAAAACCTGATGTGATTTTGGCAGAGTTTGCAATTTGCGGTGCTGAAATCTATTCTATTGCAAAAAAGTTAAAAATACCGTTAGTTATTCATTGCCATGGGATGGATGTTTCACACAAGCCGACCATTGAAACCTATAAAGATAAATATGAGGCAGCTTTTGCTTACGCGGATTCAGTTATCGGAGTATCAAAGCAGATGTGCCGTAAATTAGAAGAGCTAAAATGCGCAAAGGAAAAAATCATATATTCATGTTACGGTCCTGATCCTGAATTTTTCAAAGTACAATCTGAATCTGATGGAACTGTGGCGATTGCAATCGGACGTTTCGTTGAAAAAAAAACTCCTCATCTTACTTTATTTGCATTTAAAAAAGCACTTGAAAAAAAGCCAAATGCAAAATTGCGAATGATTGGTGGCGGAGAGTTGTTGTCTTTTTGTAAGGATATTGCAATGGCACTGAAAATTGAGAATTCAGTTACTTTTGCAGGTATCCTGAATCCAAAACAAATAAGGCAGGAAATGAAGTCAGCGGCATTCTTTGTTCAGCATTCCAGAACATCTCAAGATGGTGACATGGAAGGAACTCCGGTTGCAATTCTTGAGGCACAGGCAGCGAGTTTGCCGGTGGTTGCTACCAATCATGCAGGCATTCCAGATATTGTAATTCATGATGAAACAGGATTATTGAGTGCTGAAGGTGACGTTGATACAATGGCGGAAAATATGTTGAAGCTATTTGAAAATAAGGAAATGTGTGAACATTTAGGAAGAAATGCACGTGAACGAATAATGAAACATTTTACAATGGGACAACACATTCTTAAACTTCAAAAAGTTTTGGCTCAGGCAGCAAACAAAGATGAATGATTTTCAAAACTCAGTAAATGAAAATGTTAAATGAGAATAGCATTTATTTCTCATTACATAGAACTATATGGTGCCAATCGTTCGTTGCTGAATTTGATTTTACCCTTGCGGAGCAAAGGTATTGAGCCAATAGTCATACTTCCGGCTTATGGTGAATTAGCAACCAAATTGGAGGAAGAAAAAATCGAATATATTATAGAACCGTTTGGTTTATGGATGGGAGTGCTTGCAAAAACTAAAGGAATCATCCGGCAATTAAGAAACCGAATACGATTTAAAAAACTCGGTAATGAAATTAAGCGGAAAAATTTGATTGCCGTTGAAAAGATTTTTAATAAAATCAAGGGCAGACATATTGATCTTGTTTATTCTAATACATCAGTTATAAATATTGGTTTTGAGCTTGCAAAAAAATTACAGGTTCCACATATTTGGCATATTCGTGAATTTGGCAAAAAAGATTATGATGTAATTCCTTTTGCCGGAAGAAATAATTTCTTAAAAATTTTAAGAGCTTCCGACCACATAATATTTATTTCAAAAGTATTGAAACATTATTTTGAATTTGATAATGATAAAAACAACAGTGTAATTTATAATGGAGTATTGTCGAAACAAAAAAGTTTGCAGCTTGATACAACTTACCCGCCCGGAAATGAAACTGTATTTGCACTGGTCGGATTAATTTTAGAAAATAAAGGACAACAAGACGCAATACATGCATTTGCGAGACTTAATTTAAAATATCCGGCAACACGTTTATTGATTGCCGGCAATGGAGCGGACAATGAAACCCAAATGCTGATAAATCTTATTGAAAAATATGAACTAAATAACAAAATTGAAATGTTAGGGTATGTTGATGATCCTTTTAGTGTTTACAAGAGATCGCATGCAGTATTGATGTGTTCCAGGAATGAGGCAATGGGAAGAGTTACCGTTGAAGCATTTCATTCTGCCAGACCGGTTCTTGGATTTAAGAGCGGAGCTACCCCCGAACTTATTGACCACATGGAAAATGGTTTGTTGTTTGATTCAGAAATCGAAGGTCTTTATAATGCTATGGAATGGGTAGTGTTAAATAAGGAGAAATGCGTTCTGATGGGTAAAAATGCTAAGAGTAAATCTTTAAATTTATATACAACTGAAAAATATTCTGAAGAAGTTTATTCAGTTATTAATAAAGTACTAAGTAAAACATGATGACTTTTATCATTAAGCTCTGTTTAATAAATAATTTCATTGGATATTAATTTTAATAAAATGAAATATCCGAAAATTTCAATAATTACGGTTTGCCTGAATGACAGAAGCGGCTTGGAAAAAACCATTGAAAGTGTATTATCACAAACTTTTTCTGATTATGAATATATTATTGTTGATGGCGGTTCAACAGACGGAACGATAGACATAATAAAAAAATATAATACTACCATTACGCATTCGGTATCTGAAAAGGACAGAGGAATTTACCATGCTATGAATAAAGGGATCAGTTTTGCCAAAGGCGAATATTGCCTCTTTTTAAATGCCGGAGATTTTTTATGTGATGAAAATGTTTTAATGCAAGTGTTCGCTAATAAATTTTCGAGTGATATTATTTATGGAAATTTACTATATGATAATGGAAAGGAAATAAATTTAATGCAGCAACCGGAAAAACTGACTTTTTACTACATGTTCACCAAATATTTATTTCATCCTTCAACTCTGGTTAAGAGGAGTTTATTTGATAAAACAGGTAATTACAATGAAGACCTGATAATTGCATCTGACTATGAATTTTTATTTAAAGCAATTGTAATTCAGAATGCAACAACACAATACATTCCGATAGCAATTTCACAACACAACAACAAAGGAATCAGCTCCCGTCCGGAAAACTTTGATTTGGTAATGAATGAAAGAAAAGAAATACATAAAAAATATCTTCCTAAAATGATAATTGATGAGATGAAGAATTTATCAGTAAATTCATCTGATATTAAAATGTTTGCTGCATTAAAAGATCATCCTCTACGAAGAAGACTTGTTTATTTATTATTAAAAACATTGTAAAATATTAATTATTTTTTCGAGAGATTCCTCTAAGTTTAGATTCATGAATAAAATAAAGATTGTTTTTTTTACTCCGACATTTAATCGTACCGGATCTGAAATAGCGTTGTACAACCTGATTTCAAATGCTGAGAATGATTTTGAAATGACAGTTGTGAGCAAAATTACGGGTGAACTAAGCGCATCGCTTCCTAAAAATGTTAAATTCGTATCTGCACAGCCTGCTTTCTTAAGTTCACTTCCTCAAAATTCTCTTGCAAGTAAAGCGCTGAAAAAAGGTTTATCTTTGTTTAACAGTGAGATCTCATTTTTACAAGGAATTCACAAGATGTACCCTTCTGACTTATGGTATATCAATACCATTACACAGCCTGAAGTAATGTTATTTGCTCGCAGAAATAAAATTCCTGTAATACTTCACGTACATGAATTGGAACAAATGTATAATTGTATTTCCAGTGAGCAACTGAATAATATGATCTCTTATCCCGAATTAATTATTGCCTGCTCAAATACAGTTGCAGAAGTATTACAAATGTGCGGAAGAAAAGATAAGATTGAAGTATGTTATCCTGCAATAGGTTTTGATCGTATTCTTGTTTCAAATGAGAAAACTAAAGAAATCAGAGATAAATTTGGGATCAATGAAGATGCATTTCTTTGGACGATGGCTGGTACAATGGATTCCAATAAAAACCCTTCACTATTTGTTGATCTTGCAAATAGATTGTTGCAAATGAATTTAAATGCGAAATTCATGTGGATAAGTGCCAGAAATGATGACAACGGCTATGTTGAGTTTTGCAAAAGAAAGTCTTTTGCATTAAAAATTGCTGATAAAATCATATGGATTCCTAAACAAAATGATGAGTATTATAGTTATCTTAATGCATGCGATGGTTTTGTCTTAACTTCAAATAAAGAATCATTCTCCATGGTTGCTGCCGAAGCAATGTATCTTGGAAAACCAGTGCTCTCCTTTGACTGTGGGGGTATTAATGAAATTATAACTGACCAAACCGGAATTATTATTCCTGATTTTAATATTGACTTATTAGTTCAGTCAATGATTTCAGTAATGAATAAAAAATTTATATTTAATGCTGCGATGTCTAAAGAAACCGCTTTAAAATTTGATTCAAAAATTCAAAAATCAAAATGGGAAAAAATAATTAAATATGCTTTTTCGGAAATTGCTCCAGTCCAATAAATATTGCTTTAGATTTTATGACATCCGTTTGTTTTTTTTCATCCTACTTTAAAGGCGATTCCATACCGTTTTATGTTAAAATATACCTGGATGAATTGAAAAGGCATTTTTCACAAATTGTGCTTCTTACCAATCAAAAACATTTGGCAGAGCGTGAATTAAAATATCTTTCGGAAAGCAATTTTCAAATTCGTTATTATAAAAATGAAGGATATGATTTTGGAATGTGGTTTAAGGCTTTCAATGAATTTCCTGTGCATGATTATGATAGAATAGCTTTGGTCAATGACTCATGTATTTTATTTAAGAGGCTGGATAAATTTTTTGAATGGATTGAAAAAAGTGATTTTGATGTATATGGAATGACAGATTCCAATGCGATTTCCTACCATCTCCAATCTTATTTTCTTGTGTTAAAGAAAGCATCAATTATTCAAGTAAAGAATTATTTCAACGAGCAAAACATAAAGGAAAATGTCAGGGATGTAATATTGCAGTATGAAGTGGGTTTGAGTTCCTATTTAATAAAAATGAAAATGAGATTATCCGCTAATTTTAAACATATTGATTTCTTGTCGGAACATAATCCCATGTTATATTTTTCAGATGAGTTGATTAAGAAAGGAATGCCCCTCATTAAAAAGAAAATTATTTATTGTTCATTCAGGAAGGAAGAGTATTTCAGTCTGATGAGAATGAATTTTAATATTGATCCCCGGCATCATATTAAACTTATAAAGAAGGTCAACGGAAACAACTTGATTATAGATTTTGATTTGATAACGAAAGATATATTTACATCTGATTTTTTCAGGAGAATTCAGATTTATAGGATTAAAAACTATTTGTTTCAATTAATGAGAAAATTAAAATTCTGGAAATAAAATAATTAGTGGAACCTTTGGTAAGTATTTGTATTCCTGTATTTAATGGGTTGAAGTATCTGGAGCAATGCCTTGATTCTGCTGTTTCCCAGAGTTATAAAAATATTGAGATTATTATTGTGGATGACGGCTCAACAGACGGGTCACAAAAAATAATCGAACAATACGCATTGAAGGATAGTCGCATAAAATCTATTTTTAATTCTAAAAATTCGGGCTTAACAGAGAATTGGAATAAATGTATTGAATTATCTTCCGGAGAGTGGATAAAATTTCTTTTTCAGGATGATTATCTTTCTATCGATTGTGTTGAAAAAATGTTAAATGCATTTGAAGAAAATATTCCCTTAATCGTTTGCAAAAGAACTTTTATTTTAAAAGATGCTGCGGAAGATAAACAGCATGATTATTATGAAAACAAGGTGCTGACATTTGAAAAATTGGGCATAACAGATATAAAAAAGATAATAACCTCCGCAATGATCAGTAGCTTTGCCTGCAAACATATCGGCATGAATTTCATAGGAGAACCCACAAGCATTATGTTTCAGAAAAAAATTGTTGATAGAACCGGAATGTTCAATACCGATCTTCAGCAAATATGTGATCTTGAATTTGCTTTGCGAATTTCAGCCAATTACGGATTGATTTACATAAATGAACCTTTAACCTTTTTCAGAATTCATGAACATTCTGCGACATCAAAAAATTTGGACAATAAAAATTATTCATTGCTTCATCTGGATCCGATCATATTTGCACGGCAATTGATGTATGATACTCTATTCGAAAAATTAAGGAGGCAGCTTTCTGTTTTTAACCGGATTAAACTCGAACAGTTTTTTGCTCTTAGAGTTTACGAAGCATATAATAGCGCTTTAAGAAATGCGAATCACTTTCGTTTGTATAATGATACAGTCGGTAAATTCCCGGAAATTATAAGGATACAAAAGCCAAGTTTTATAACCCGTTTGATTTTAATTGCTGTACTGCTTAAAAGAAAATTATTTTTTTAGTGTAAAGTTAAAAATGAAATTTTCAATAATCATTCCTTCATACAATCAACCTTCGTACATTTCCGAAACTCTTGAAAATTTAATTAATCTTAAAATAACTGCACGTAAAAAAAATATTTTTATTGAACTTCTTTTATTTGATAATTGTTCTGATGAAAAAACACAGTTGATTATTGAAAAGTATCGTTCGGATATAGACTTTATTGAAATAAAAAAAGATATGGGTCAATATGATGCAATCAATAAAGGTATTCAAAAAGCAAGCGGAGACTACTGGACATGGCTTAATACAGATGATCTCATTGATGAAGAAGGTTTTTTTAAGCTTGAACAAGTGCTTCAATCAAATCAGGAAATTGATTATATTTATGGAGGAATAAAGTATATGAATGACGAAAGTAAATACCTGTTTACTTGCAGTGCCAAACCATTAACATTGAATTATCTCATCAATAAAAACTCAGGCATCTTTCAGCCCGGGTCATTTTTTAAAGTTTCGTTCACAGAAAAAATCGGCAATTTGAAAGAATACACCTGCTGTTTTGATTATGAATACATTTTAAGATGCCTGAAAAACAATGCGAATTTTTATTGTTGCAATTTTCCGTTAGCAAGTTTCAGATACTACAATGAATCAAAAACAGGAAAATTAATGCCAGTTTTTATAATGGAGCAGCTGCAAATCAGTGCGAGTTATGGTAGGAAAGTATTGAGTTTTCTTACTTGGTTTTCTCATTTACGATTATTAAAACATAAACTATTTCCGCGTAAATGAAACAAATTAGTATGTTTCTTGATATTAATCCTCCTTTTAAACCCTTTATTGTTTATTAAAAGTTTGCGACTAAAAACTAAATCCGAAGGATTAGATTGATGAGCATAAACAAATTTAAATTGTTAACGGTTATCCCTGACAGCGATATATCTTCATCAATGATTTTTGCAAAACGACAAGCCTCATCATTGAATTATCCAGAAATTGAAAGCAAAATTTTTTACCTGCCAGAAAGAACTTCTTTAAGAGGACTCTTTAAGAGTTTTATAAAATTTAAGGAACTTTTGAAGCAATTTCAACCTGACATTATTCATTCACAGTATGGAACCATTACCTCTTTTTTTTGTGCTTTCACTAATCATAAAAAACTGATTATTACTTTTCACGGAAGTGATTTAAACAAAACACCAAGTGATGGAATAATGCGTGATTTAGTAGGAAGAATATTTTCACAAGTATCAACACTAAGAGCTTCTAAAATTGTTTGTGTCAGTTCATCATTAAAGGGTTGCTTATGGTGGAACCGAAATAAAGCAACAGTACTGCCGGTTGGAGTAAATACCGAAAAATTTATTGCTTTTAGTCAAACAGAATCGCGCGAAAAAATTGGATGGAAAAAAGAATCTAAGATTATTTTGTTTAATGGAAATGCACCTATTGTTAAAAGAATTGATATTGCCGATGAAGTTTATTTTTTGGTAAAAAAGGAAATTCCAAAGTGTGAATTAGTTGTTTTAAAAGGTGACATAGACCCGGAACAGATGCCGCTTTATCTTAGTGCATCAGATTGTTTATTATTGTGCAGCGATTCTGAAGGAAGTCCGATGATGGTCAAGGAAGCACTTGCATGTAACTTACCCATTGTTGGAATTGAAGTTGGTGATGTCTCTGAAAGAATTGCGGGTGTTAAAAATTGTGTAATCACAAAAAGAAATTATAAACTACTAAGTGAAGAAGTAATAAAATTACTAAATAAAAATGAACGATCTGATGGCAGAGAAAAGCTTATTGCAGATGGATTATCAGAAAAAAAAGTCAGCGAAAGGCTGCTTCAAATTTATTTAGAGGTATTAAATAAATAGTTCGTGATAAAGGTTGCCATAGTTATTCCATGCAGAAACGAGAAAGACTATATTTCAAAATGTCTTGATTCGATTGTAACTGCCGATTATCCAGAAGAGCTGAAACAAGTTTTTGTTTCTGACGGGAAAAGCACAGATGGAACAGCGGAAATTATAAATGAATACTCTGAAAAATTCACTTTTATTCATTTATTGAATAATGAGAACGAAACTACACCTTACGCTTTAAACCTCGGAATTAAAAATTCGGATGCAGATATTATAATTATACTGGGCGCTCATGCTGAAATTTATCCGGATTACATTAAACAATGTATTGTATGTTTTAAGGAAGACAGCAGCATTGGTTGTGCCGGAGGCATTATTGAAAATATTTATGAGAATGAGACTGCTGAGAAAATTTCAATTGCCATGTCATCTTCATTCGGAGTTGGAAATTCTTATTTTCGAACTGGTGCAAGGAGCGGCTACGTGGATACTATTGCGTTTGGTGCTTATAAGAGAGAGGTTTTTGTATGTGCAGGCATGTTTGATACAGATTTAACCCGAAATCAGGATGATGAATTTAATTTCAGAGTTCTGAAGACGGGTTACAAAATATTTTTGTCGGAAAAAATAAAATCAAAATATTATGTCAGAAGCTCGTTTCAAAAATTATTCAGGCAATATTTTCAATATGGTTTCTGGAAAGTATTTGTAAACCGGAAACACAAAACAATAACTACATTCAGGCAACTTGCACCTGTTTGCCTTTTGTTATTTCTTTTTTTGGGTATAGTTATTTCTTTAATTTGGACGCTATTTTTAAAAGTTTATTTATTAGTATTGATACTTTACCTGCTATTGGTTATTTTCTTTGCAACTTTGAATTCAAAAAAAATCGACCTGATTCCGGGAGTTGCTTTCTCATTTGTAATCTTGCATATTTCTTACGGTGCAGGTTATGCTTATGGATGCCTTTATTTTTTAATCTTTAATAAAAAAACTTCTAATAAATTATCTGACTTGACAAGATGAACAATACTAAAAGTGAAGCGATAATCAAATATTTATTGGGAACGTCCGTATTTTTTATTCCTTTTTTTCCGTTCATCACTCCTTTTCTATGGGTACTTCTCCTGATTAATTTTTTATATACCAGGCAGTTTTCAAAATCTAATTTTAAATTTAATCCGATATTAATTGTTTTTGTTCTTTTTTATTTTCTCCATATTTTGGGTATGCTTTGGACAACTGACTGGCATGAAGGAATTAAAAATCTGAGAGTGCAATTACCATTATTATTTTTTCCGGTTTTATTTTCTTTTTATCAACCGGACAAGAAAACATATTTATTTATCCAAAAATCTTTGATTGCAGGATGTTTAATTGCAATTGTGATCTGTCTGGTTTTAGCTGCTAAAAGGTACATGGGCGACCATGATATATCAGATTTTTTTTATACAAGGTATTCTGTTTTGATTGCCCCAGGATATTTTTCTTTTTGTTTAAATATAGCTGTACTATTTGTAATGAATGATTTTTTCAGAGAAAAGTCTGACAAACAGTTTAAGAATGCCAATGTAACCGTTTTATTGATTATTTTATTTATGATCAATATTATAATATTGTCATCTAAAATGTCAATCATTGCAGCCATCATTTCACTTCCTTTTTTTGCGTTTTGTGAAAGTATTAAGCAGAATATTTTTTCAAAAGTATTTAAATGGTTTCTTGCTTTTACAGTAATCTTTGTAATAATTTTTTATGGATATATAAAAACGTATAACAGGTTTGATCAAACCGTCAAAGCGTTAAAGGAAATTGATAATTCAACGCATACGATGTCTGAAGATTACTATAATAGTTCAACAATCAGGTTGGCAGAATGGAATTATGGGTGGGAAATTTTCAAACAGAATTTTATGCTGGGTGTGGGGACTGGAGATATAAAGACCGCAACTATGGCTAAATACATTGAACATGATTTTCGTTACGGAATTCATCATTTTGAAACCACCGCAAGTCAATATTTACATGAAGCAATTATTTTAGGTATCATCGGGTTAATAGGTCTCGTTATTATTTATTTTTATCCATTGGTTATTTCAATTAAGGATAAAAATTATTTGTATGCTTCTTTTTTAATTATTTTAATACTGTACTCTGCTACGGGAGGTGTTTTCAGCGCGACTTCTGTTTTGATCTATGGTTTATTTAATTCACTTATGCTTGTAGCACCTGACAAGTAGTTGAGTAAGAAAATTTTTTTGCTAAAATGTTGTAATATCGAAATGAAAATTGTTTTAGAGACTAAGAGACTATTATTCCTGGAGTTCGATGTGTCGCATGCGATGGAAATGTTTATGCTCAATGATGATCCTGATGTTATTAAGTTTACAGGAGATGTTCCTTTCAAAGATGTAAAGGTGGCGGAGCAACTTATTCTTAACTATGATCAGTATAAAAATTATCAAATGGGAAGGTGGACAGTTCTTTTAAGAAAGACTAATGACTATCTTGGCTGGTGCGGATTAAAATATCATACGGATGTAAATGAAGTTGACATAGGATATCGTTTTCATAAGAAATACTGGGGCAGGGGTTATGCATCAGAAGCTGCTGAAGCGTGTTTGAAATATGGTTTTGAAAAATTGAAATTGAAAAGAATTATTGGCAGGGCAATGAAAGAAAACATTGCATCCATATAAGTTCTTGAAAAAATCGGAATGAGTTTCGAAAGAGAAGAATTATTGCATGAAGGTCCCGGAGTAATTTATTCCAGGAAAAACTGATTAAACCTGGACCGGGAAATTTTTAATTGGCTCACCAAGATCAAAAACTTTTGAATCCGGCAAGGCAGATTTTACAATACTGCTTGCAATAGCCGAACGATACCCGGCTGCGCAATGAACTACAATAGGTTTATCAGTCGGAATATCTTTTATACGTTCCCTCAATTCCGGCAATGGAATTTCTAAACTTTCCGGAAAAGGTTTTCCTGATTTTATTTCATCCCAATTGCGTGCGTCAATGATGGTGTATAGATCGGTATGTTCTGCAAAAGCGTCCACATTTAATAATTCCTCTGGTGTATTGTTAATTTCTTTTTTTGCAAGAGCACCGGAAATGCTATTTTCGTATCCGATTTTAGAAGCTTTAATTAAAACAGCATTTAAAGTTTTTTCATCTTCCGCTATAAGATAAAATTTTTCGCCCGGACTGATAACCGAACCGAGCCATGTTTCAAATTTTCCGCCATTCGGAATATTAATGGCACCCTTAAGATGGCCGGCTTTAAAATTACTTTCAATTCGTGCATCAACAACAAGTACACCTTTTTCAATTTCATTTTCAGAAGTAATATGTTTTACTCTTTTTAAACTTTCATCAAAATTCTCAGCGCCCTTTTTATTTACTTCAACATTATAACCGAAATATTTCGGAATGAACGGTTGATTGTCAAGTAATGTTTTTACGAATTCGTCTTCGTTCATTGGTTGTAACGCATAGTTTGTACGAAGTTCTTTCCCGATATCGCTGTATAAATCAGAACTCATTCCTTTGCCGCATAATGAACCCGGACCATGAGCCGGATAAACCAGCACATCTTCGTTCATTTTCATCAGTTTTTCGCGTGTTGATTTATACATCATGCGGGCCAACTCTTCGCGCTCAGCTGTAATGTTTCCCACACTCTCTCTTAAATCCGGGCGCCCTACATCTCCTACAAATAATGTGTCGCCCGTAAAAGCCGCAATTTGTTTCCCGGTTTCATCTTCAAGTAAAATAGTAATGCTGTCCGGTGAATGGCCGGGTGTGTTCACCGCTTTTAATTTTACTTTTCCTAATTGCAAAACAGCGCCATCATCAAAGCTGGTATGCGGATATTCAGCACCAAGTAATTTACTTACATAAATTTTTGCTCCCGTTGTTTTGGATATTTCAAGATGAGAGCTTACAAAGTCAGCATGAGGATGTGTTTCAAAAACTGCTGAGATCACAGCGGAATTCTTTTTTGCAAATTCATAGTAAGGTTTCGGGTCACGTGCCGGATCTATCACTGCCATCTGCCCGTCACATATAATGGCATAAGACCCATGGGCAAGGCCCGTGTCATAAAACTGTTCGATTTTCACTGGATTGTCGGTTAGCGTGCAAAGATATAAAAGTTCAGGGTGTTGTTAATAAGAGGGCTTCACCAACCGTGAAGCCTGCAAGTTTAAAGTTGCGGTTACTTGGTTTTTGTTCCTGGTGGAAGAAGTAAATTTGGAGTCTCACTTTAAAATATGATAAACATTTTTAAATCCGTTTGGAGCTTTATTTACCCGTTAACTGTTGAAAAAACTTCGAGTCATTTTAATTCTGTGCTTGAAGTAAGAATTGAAAACGGGAAGTATGTT
>JBDSOU010000055.1:0-19591 GCA_039914625.1 Bacteroidia bacterium
GTGGACAAAGTGTTCCGCACCGGACAGCTTATTTCATCCGCCTGCTTCAGCCTTGGTCATGGCGGAAATGATGCTCAGAAAACAATGGGCATTATCACCATGCTTTTATTTGCTTCTAAGGACATGCCTTTTATAAAAGAAATTTATCCTTATGACGATTTCCAGGTTCCGCGCTGGGTCATGTACACTGCGCATTTCTTTATCTCTATGGGAACATTAGCCGGAGGATGGAAAATTGTGAAAACAATGGGAACCAAAATCACGCATCTTCGTCCTATTGGCGGATTTAGTGCGGAAACTGCAGGGGCTTTTACTTTATTCTGGGCCACAACTGCCGGAATACCTGTGAGTACAACTCAAACTATCGGTGGTGCCATTATGGGAGTGGGAACTACGCGCAGCCTGTCTGCTGTAAAATGGGGAATGGCAGGAAATATTGTGCTCACCTGGCTGCTTACCATCCCTTGCAGTGCCATCCTTGGCGGAACAATTTATTTTTTAATAAACCTGTTTTTGTAAAATCGAAATCTTTGGTTCATGTAACTGTTTTTTTACACAGACGCTACCGTGAACCGCTATAGCTGAAATTATTTTTTCAACTATTACCAACCCCAATAGCGTATTACAGAAAAAATGATTTTTTATTTGCTTTTAAATATTGTTGTGCAACATGGACTGCATGTTATCCGTAGTTTTACTTGCATTATTCTTTCACAACCTTTCCTTTCTTAATCACTCCGTTTTTATTTCTCACTTCGTAAAGATAAATACCTTTTGCAAGTTGTTTTGTATTTAACGTTATTGAATTTAAAAACTTTTGTTGCAATAACTTTCTTCCTGTAATGTCATAAAGAATAATTTCTGAAAGTTCATTATTATTGACATTAACATTTAATTTCTCTGTAACAGGATTGGGTGAAATAGAAATTGGAAATTGATAATTGGGCAATTGGGTAATAGAAGTAAATGTATCGGGACCGAGTTTGATAACCCAGTAATCAGCCCCTCCAAAACATGTTTCTGTTTTATCTCCTGAAACAATTGAACCAGATGTTCCGCCTAAAAAATAACCTCCATCATTCGTTTGACAAACCGAATACAAACCATCGCCATAAATACCACCAATATCATTTTGCCACAATATATTTCCAATCGAATCAAGTTTAATAATCCAATAATCCGTATCACCCCAACTATTTTCTGTTTTATCGCCTGAAATGGGTGACCATGACCAACCTCCCAAAATATATCCTCCATCAATGGTTTGTTTAACAGAATGCAATTCTTCAACATAGTTTCCGCCAATAGTATTTTGCCATTGAATATTTCCAATTGAATCGAGTTTAATGACCCAATAATCTTCATTACCCATGCTATTTTCAGTCTTATCACCAGAACTATCAGAAATAGACCAACCCCCCAAAATATAACCTCCATCAGTTGTTTGCATTATTGAATATAATTCATCCTCATAACTTCCGCCAATTGTGTTTTGCCATTGTATATTACCAAGTGAATCAAGCTTCACAACCCAATAATCTGTATGCCCCTGACAGTTTTCAGTTTTATCACCGGAAATATTCGATACAGTCCATCCTCCTAAGATATATCCGCCATCAAATGTCTGATAAATGCTTTGTAAAAAATCACTGCTGTCCCCACCAATAGTATTTTGCCATTGTATATTCCCAACCGAATCAACTTTTACAACCCAGTAATCGGGATAACAGCAAAACGAGGCTGAAGCAATTGCATTTTCAGTTTTGTCTCCCGAAATACTTGAAGAAGAATACCCACCTAAAATATACCCACCATCAGTTGTTTGTTGAACAGATTGTAACATATCTGAGGCGGTTCCGCCAATTGTGTTTTGCCATGCGATATTTCCTGCTGTATCCAATTTTACTAACCAATAATCAGGTGTAGGATACAAAGAAGTATCCCAATTATTTTCAGTTTTATCACCCGAAATGTTTGAATTTGATATACCCCCTAAAATATATCCTCCATCAGTTGTCTGTTGAATAGAAAATAAATTTTCACCAAGACTGCCTCCAATGGTGTTCTGCCATTGAATACTTCCGGCACCATCAAGTTTGATAACCCAATAGTCATAACCTCCGATGGTATCCTCTGTTTTATCTCCTGATATATTTGATACAGAATTTCCACCTAAAATATATCCCCCATCTGTACATTGTTGAACAGAAAATAATTGGTCATTATGATTTCCTCCAATCGTATTCTGCCACTGAATAACCGGTGCAGTTTGAGAAAAGGAATTAAGAATTAAAAATGAAGAATTAAAAATTGACAGTAAAACAATTTTATAAATGTTTTTCATTGTCTTATTATTTGAGTTAGCACTACAGTTTGTTCGAAGCGTTAAAATGGCAGATAACAGTATAATATCAATACCTCAGCAAAAGCTAAAGTACTCATTTTCCTACAAATGTAAAAATAAACAGTAACTCCGGCTGCGGATAACTGTAACTCTAATTTTTGATTTATTGATTTTTCTTATTTCCCCGAAAGGGATTTTTTTTTATTGAATTAATGATTTAGAAATAACACTCCTTATTAAATAACATCAATCGTGGTCGGTGGAAAAAACACCGACCACAGGCAAAGACCGTCTTAAAACAGGTATAAACATCAATGATTGTATTCTTTTCAACATTTTGCAGCATTTTTTTAACATTATAAATTATTCTTGCAGGACTTATCAAAAAAAGTCGTAAATCGCGCTTTTATTTTACACCTCATTGTTTAAATCATTTAATTCAATAACCAAATAATATCAATACATGAAAAAAATTATCCTCAATGCAATTGCGATTTTATTAATCGCTAACTTAACCCATGCACGCGATCTGTCAGGAACCGATGCACAACGAATGATAACAGGTGCTGAAAAAATCAGGATAGCAGAAGTGTCATCCGTTCCTGAGTACATTCAATTCCGCGCAGGATCCGAAATCAATTTCAGCACATTTGAAAAATGGGCGCACAGCAATCTGAATCTCTCCGCTGAATTTGGATTTGTTCTTCTGAATAAATCAACAGACAAGCAGGGATTTACGCATTACCGCTATCAGCAAAAAATTAACGGAGTTCCGGTGCAAGGAACCATGTACATTGTGCATGTAAAAGGCAACCGGGTAACATCTATGAATGGTTTGCTTTTCGATAAAATCAATACTGGTGCCCCTTCAATTTCAAAAACTGCAGCATTGAATAATGCGCTTGATGATATGAAGGCTTCTGTGTATCGCTGGCAGGTGCCCGGCTGGGAGCAGCATATTAAGGATGTTCAAAACGATCCTGCTGCAACATGGTATCCGAAAGGAGAATTAGTTTACGCTCCTGAAAACGGAAAATACACTTCAGAAAATTATCGTCTCTGTTATAAGTTCGATGTGTATGCACAGCAACCGCTCGACCGTGAATATGTTTTTGTGGATGCAGTAACAGGAAAGGTTATATACAAGATTAATAGGATTCATGATGCAGATGTAACCGGTAGTGCAACTACCGCTTACAGCGGTGTACATACCATTACGACAGATAGCGTAAATGCAACGACATACCGTTTAAGAGAAACAACCAGGGGTTTAGGTGTTGAAACTTATGATCTTCAGCAAGGAACCAATTATATGAACACCGATTTTACGGATACTGACAATAACTGGAACAATGTAAACCCGCAGTTAGATCAGTATGCCACAGATGCTCACTGGGGTGCAGAAATGACTTACGATTATTTCCTGCTGAAACATAGCAGGAACAGTATAGATGATGCCGGGCAGAAACTTATCAGCTATGTGCATTATGATGTCAACTACACGAACGCTTTCTGGGATGGAACTGAAATGACTTATGGCGATGGCGGAGGAGGATACACTCCCCTTACTTCTTTAGAAATTGCGGGACATGAAATTTCACATGGTGTAACAGAAAATACATGCGCCTTAATTTATGCTGATGAACCCGGTGGACTTAACGAATCGTTTAGTGATTGCATGGGAAATGCTATTCGTTACTACGGAAAACAACCCGCAACGATTGACTGGTTGATTGGTAATGAAATTGGCGGCACCCCTTTCCGCAACATGGCTAACCCGAACCAATATCAAAATCCTGATTGTTATAACGGACTTTACTGGTATGCTCCCAATGAAGTTCATAATAATAGCGGAGTAATGAATTTCTGGTTTTACCTGCTTAGCGAAGGCGGCACAGGAACCAATGATCTTAGCGATGCTTACAACGTTTCAGGCTTAGGTATTGACACTGCGGCTGCGATTCTTTACCGGGCATGGTCCGTTTATATGTTTCCTACATCGGAGTATGCTAACGCACGCGCTTATACCATTCAATCCGCTATTGATCTTTATGGTCCCTGCACCCCTGAAGTAATCGCTGTTACCAATGCCTGGTATGCGGTTGGAGTTGGCGATGCATTTATCCCTGGAGTTTCTAGCGATTTTTCTGCTGTAACAACTTCTTTTTGCCAGTTTCCTTCTGATGTGAATTTTACCAATTTAAGCAACAATGCAGGTACTTTTACCTGGGACTTTGGCGATGGCGGCACCAGCACGGCCGTGAATCCTGTTCATACCTACAACGCTTACGGAAGTTATGATGTGAAGTTAGTTGCCGATGCGGGAACCTGCGGAATTGATTCTGTTACTAAAGTTGGTTACATCAGCATTGATTCTCTCAATCCATGCGTGGTAATTCTTCCGCCTAACGGTACTTCAACTACCCAAACATCCTGTTCGGGACAATTATTTGACAGTGGAGGACCCGGTGCAGATTATGGCGATAACACAAATGCACAGATTACCATTGCACCATCAGGGGCTTCTTCAGTTACACTGAACTTTACGCTATTTGATATGGAAAACACCTACGATTTTCTATACATTTATAACGGGCCAAGTACCGCAAGTCCTATTATTGGCGTGTACACCGGAAATGCCCTCCCGGGCGGTGGCAGTATTACTGCCACTTCCGGAGCGGTAACATTAGTTCAAACATCTGATCCTTTTCTTACGGCTGCTGGTTTTGCTTTAACATGGCAATGTGTTCTTTCAACGCTTCCGCCCACTGTAAATTTCACTGCTGATAATACCACAAGCTGTACGGGGGTAATTAATTTTTCTGATCTCAGTACAAATGGTCCAACAAGCTGGCTGTGGCATTTTGGTGACGGTGATTCTTCGTTAGTGCAAAACCCTTCTCATACCTATCTGAGCAACGGCACTTACACGGTGGATCTGACCGCATCAAACCTTAATGGCAGCAACTCGCTCACTAAAACATCTTACATTACCATTAATGCACCTTCTGCACCTACAGCAACTGATGATACTATCTGCGCAAATACTTCAGCAAATTTAACAGCCGCAGGAGTTGATTCTTTATCATGGTTTACTGTTCCGACAGGAGGAATACCGGTTTACAGGGGAACAACCTATACCACACCGCCATTGAGCAATAACACTACCTACTATGTAGAAAGCGATGTTTTCGGTGCTCCTCAATCCGTGGGCGCTCCTGATAATGTATTCGGAACAGGATCTATTTATAACAATAATAATTATCATGATTTGATATTCGATTGCTTTGCCCCCGTAACTTTAATTTCGGTAAAGGTGTATGCGATGGGTGCCGGCAACAGAACTATTACTTTGAATGATGCCGGAGGCAATACCCTGCAGCAGGTAACTGTAAATATTCCTGACGGCATGAGTGTGGTTCCTCTTAATTTCAGCTTACCTGTGGGAACCAATCTTGAGCTGGGCTGTCAGGGCACAGTGGATTTGTATCGCAATCAATCCGGTGCAATTTTTCCATATACGCTTGCAGGAGTTGTTTCCATTACCGGAACCAATGCCGGTGTGCCGGGTTATTACTATTATTTTTACGACTGGCAAATTCAGGGACCTCCCTGTACCAGTGCCCGCATTCCGGTTAACGTTATTGTAGATCCTGCACCGGTTGCTGCATTTACTTCTGCCAATGTACAGGCTACCTATACCTTTACGGACGCTTCTACCGGTTCGCCAACTTCATGGTTCTGGGATTTCGGTGATGGCAATTCCACTACCGGACAAGGACCTGTTGTTCATACCTACCTTGCAACCGGAACTTACATTGTGATGCTTATTGTAAGCAACGGACAGTGTCAGGATACAACTTTCCAGACTGTTGTAATTAACTTAGTTGGTATTGAATCATTGCAGGACGAAACTTCTCTGTCCATTTATCCGAATCCGGCATCTGATAACATCACCATTAAATGGAGTCAAACAGCGCAGCAGGATATTTCTATCCGCATGGTTGATCAGTCCGGGCGTGTTGTTTATGAAACAGGTTCGCAATTAATGATGCAGGGAAATCATACCATGAATATGCCAGTTCATGAAAGTGCAGACGGTATTTATTTCCTCGAATTAAAAGGAGATAAGATGAATGTAATCAGGAAAGTAACGATTATGAATTAAGGTAGTTTTAAATACTTCTCTTAAAAGGAAATCCGCTCAAAGGCGGATTTCTTTTTTTTTTACAAAAGCTTGTATTATCGGAATGAAACTCGTCTTATTGTATCTCAAACTGTAATTCGTATTGATAATTCAAGCGGAAACTTTTGCGGTGATAGGGTGTTTCACCGAATTTCATGAGCGCCTCGCGGTGAAATTTTGTTGCATAGGCTTTGTTTGAATTCCAGCCATATTGCGGAAATGAATTGTGCAATTGCAGCATGTATTCATCGCGGTGTGTTTTTGCGAGAACAGATGCGGCAGCAATTGATTTGTACTTTGCATCGCCCTCCACTATGCACCGGTGCACAATATTTTTATATGTTTTAAAGCGGTTGCCGTCCACCAAAATGGTTTCAGGAATAACATTCAGTTGATCCAATGCTTTATGCATGGCAAGAAAAGAAGCGTTTAAAATATTGATACAGTCAATTTCAGTATGATCACAAATGCCAACAGCCCACGCTATTGCTTTTTTTTCAATGATTGCCCGTAGCAGGTCCCGGTTTCCGGGTGTCATCTGCTTTGAATCATTCAACAGCGGATGATGAAATTTAGCAGGAAGGATGACAGCAGCAGCAAACACAGGGCCAGCAAGACATCCTCGGCCGGCTTCATCACATCCGGCTTCAATTTTTGTTTTATCGAAAAAACTTTTAAGTGACATCCAAATCCAATAATAACAGTGACAAAGTACTAATTATTCAAGTTCTCAATAAATCTCAATTTTCTTAAAAAACTTAGGAGCAATAAAAGAAAGCTTGCGGTATTTGTATTGCTCAGGCAGCTTATATTCCACACCATCTATTGTAAAACCTTTCGGGCGGAAGCGGAGGCAATGTACCTCCATCATATATTCTTTATAGGACGTTTCAAAATTTCCATCTGTCTGCTGAAGAATGCGCATTTGTTTCCTGTTTCCGAAAACGGAGAATTTTTTAATAGTACATTTTCCTTCTTTGTAATCATATCCGTCACCGGCATCTTCATAAAGAACCGTATGATTTCGTTTCATTGAAAAGTAAACATGCAGCGTAAGCCGTTCAAAATTTTTTTCACCTGTAAACTGCATCACAGGATTCATTGGAATTACCGAACCGCTTTTAACGAACAGCGGGAACACATCAAGTGCAGCATCCACACGCAGTTCATGTCCTCCGGTAACTAATTTATCAGTCCAGAAATTCACCCAATTGCCATCGGGCAAATACATTCTGCGCGAAGTGGCTCCCTGTTCCGCTATGGGACAAACAAGCAGCTTATCGCCAAAGCCAAATTCTTCCATGCGCTGATGCGTATTCTGATCGCTTTGTGATATAAAAGCAAGAGGACGAATCATGGGAGTGCCTTTGTTTACATATTGCCAGAAGGTTGTATATATATAGGGCAGCAATTGATAACGCAGCTCAATAGCTTTTTTTATTACAGGTTCGTACCGTGCGCCAAATGTCCAGGGTTCTTTATCGCCTTGGTCGGAGGATGAATGGCCTCTGAAAAAAGGATGAAACACTGCCATTTGAATGTAACGTGCAAATAATTCGCCATCCGGTTCACCGATAAAACCGCCAATGTCGGTTCCGCAGAAGGAGACTCCTGAAACACTTAACCGCTGGCATTGCATATTGGCAATCCATAAATGTTCCCACGTGGCGCGGTTATCTCCTGTCCACAATGCCGCATAGCGTTGTATTCCTGAATAGCCTGAACGGGATAAAATAAACGGACGGTCAGGAAAGGCAAAGCGTTTGGTGCCTTCATACGAAGCGCGCGCCATTTGCATACCGTAAATGTTGTGTGCTTTGCGATGGCTCACCTGCTGTCCGTCATAATCGTGGCGTACATCTTCAGGAAAGGTTCCTATTTCAAATACAGCAGGCTCGTTCATGTCGTTCCAGATTCCTTTTACACCCTGCTCTTTTATTAATTTTTCGAACATGCCCGACCACCAGGTGCGTACTTCCGGATTGGTAAAATCAGGAAAGTTGCAGTCACCGGGCCACACTTTGCCTTTCATGAGGTCGCCATCATGACGTTTGCAGAAATAACCTTTTTCTAACGCTTCGCTATACACCAAATATTCGGGGTCAATTTTGATTCCGGGATCGAGGATTAAAACAATTTTAAACCCGAATTTGCGCAGTTCGCTTATCATGTGAACCGGATCGGGAAAACGTTCATAATCCCATGTAAAACAGCGAAAGCCGTTCATGTAATCAATGTCGAGGTGAATGACATCGCACGGAATATTTTTTGAACGGAAGTTGTGCGCCAGCTCCCATACTTTTTCTTCGGGATAATAGCTCCATTTGCTCTGATGATAGCCCAGCGCCCATAAAGGCGGCAACTCCGGTGTTCCGGTAAGGTGCACATAGTGTTCGGCAACCGAAATCAGTTCGGGGCCGTAGATGAAATAATAATCTATTTCACCGCCCTGCGCCCAGAAGCTGGAAACTTCATGGTTTTCTTTGCCGAAATCAAAAAAAGTTTCAAACGTATTGTCAAAGAAAATTCCATAGCCTGTGCCATTGTGCAAACCGTAATAAAACGGGATGTTGCGGTAAAGAGGATCCTGCTCTTTTAGAAAACCGTAGGTATCGGTTCCCCAGTTTAAAAACCTTTTTCCGCGAAGGTTCAGGTTAGCGGGTTTGTCGCCCAATCCGTAAAAACATTCGCCCGGCTGATTCTTTTTGGTGCAATACACAAAATATCCGCCATACGCTTTGTTCTCTTCAAAATGGTATCCGCCTTTATCTTCATTAATCACGTTGCCAAGCAGATCTTCAATTTTAATCTGCAGGTTTTCTTTATTTATTTTGACAACAACTTTTGATGTTTGAATTTCATACTGTTCTTCGAGGTCAATGAAATTTATTTCTATAACCGATTCTTTGAAACCGGGATTGATGGCATAGGAAAAATCTTTTGCGAAAAATTCGGGTACGAACCTGAATCGGATGATGCTGTCTGTAAGCACCGAAACACGGAGCTTTACATTGGCAGCTTCAAAGAAAAATTTATTTTCCTGGCGCGTATATTTAGTAACTGATTTAGGATAATCCTTGGTTGGTTTTATGTTTTCTGCAATCTCCATAGTATGAATAACGAATCTTTATGAATTTACTGGTGGTACGAATCCCGATAACTATCGGGACGAATTTACGAATTGCTTTTTTTGAAATTGATACGCTTTCTTTTGTTGTAAGGGCATTCTTTCAAAGGAAACTGATTTACGAAAGTTTATCATTAATGTTTTAGCCTGATTGGTAAATTCGTAAAGATTCATTATTCGTACCACGCAAATATGCAGCAAATAGTTTTACTTTTGCAAACCGAAAATTTTAACATATTAACAATTTATCCATGCAGAATAATAAGCCGAAAGTGCTGATGCTTGGCTGGGAATTTCCCCCGGTTATCAATGGCGGACTCGGTGTTGCCTGTCACGATCTTTGCATTGCCATGTCAGCGCATGTAAAGGTGACGATGATTCTGCCTAAATCGAATGCTGAATTCAAGGTGCAGAATTTAGACCTTATCGGCTTAAATAATATTGATGCGCGAACGCTCAAAACCATTAACCATGTGGGTGATTACAGCAGCCTTGAAGAGGTGCATTACATAGATTCTGATCTGGACCCTTATTATAATTCCTCTGTAGGAGAAAAAACCGGAACTGAAATTAAAAGCAAATATATTAAGGATGTTGAAATAGGAGGGGAGACGTTTACTGTTTTTCACATTGACGATTTGTATGGAGGCGATGTGATCGAAAAGGTGAATATTTTCGGAAAGCTTGCTTCGCGCATTGCGCTTACGCTTGACTTTGACGTTATTCATGCCCATGACTGGATGACGATGATGGCAGGAATGGAAATAAAACGTAAAACCGGCAAACCGTTAGTGATGCATATTCACTCGCTTGAAATTGACCGCGGAGGCGAAAAAAGCCACGGATGGGTATATCAGATGGAAAAAAGAGGGATGGAATATGCCGATGTGCTGATGCCGGTGAGCAATTTTACGGGCGATATTATTGCAAAACATTACGGCATTAATAAAAAGAAAATTTTTCCTGTTCATAACGGCATACGACCGGTAAAAACATACAGGGGTAAAAAACATTTTGACGAAAAAGTGGTGTTGTTTGTGGGAAGATTAACGCGCCAGAAAGGTCCTGAGTTTTTTCTTGAAATTGCCTCGCGCGTGCTGGAATATGTGCCTGATGTGCGTTTTATCATGGCTGGACAAGGCGACAGCTTTCAAAACGTAATTGATAAAAGCGCGATGAAACACCTCGGAAACCGTTTTCATGTAACGGGCTTTTTAACTATGGATAAAGTACATGACTTGCTCAGCATTGCTGATGCGTATTGCATGCCTTCTGTTTCCGAACCTTTTGGGCTGTCGGCTGTCGAAGCGGTGCAATTTGGTGTGCCGGTTGTAATTTCTAAACAATCGGGTGTGGCTGAAGTTTTGAAAGGCTCCATGAAATTTGATTTCTGGGATATTCAGCGTGCTGCCGATTATATTATTTCTTTGTTGACCGACCCGGTAATTCATGACAAGGTGATGGAAGATGCCAATAAAGATTTGCTCAGCATCAGCTGGGAAAACGCTGCTAAGAAGGTGATGGAGGGGTATGAGCAGTATGAGTTGGTTTAGTTGTCAGTATCGAATCGAATGAAGCGCAGCTTAAGCCATAATTAGTCAGCATTCCATCAGTGATACCCAGCGGCAAAATAGCTGCCGTATTCAGGCAGTTATTAAAAAAAAGTGCACCACTACCCAACCTGTAAATAGCATTGTTAAGAAAAACGTCCTTGTTCAGGCGCTACGGCAAACACCCACTTTCGCAATTGATACAGGGTACAAGTATCTGACTAAGCGGGGACCCGTTGAAAGAGAACACTGTTGGATGCATGCAAGTATTTCATTGGAGGGTTATTGAAAGAACGGATGCTGTTTGCAACCAAAATCATTTTTGATCGTATGCTTTCGAAATGCGATCAACAGGGTTTCTAACCAAAGCCATCCTCCTGATCTGTTTTACAAACCTTTGCGGTGCACAAAATCTTGTGCCTAACGGAGGTTTTGAAACAGTGAATTCGTGCCCAACGGGTGCAAGCCAGCTATCAGTGGCGCTTCCGTGGGACACGCTGGGTGCATCGGCTGATGTGTTTAATTCCTGTTCGGCCAATTTCGGCTCGTGCGCAGGTGTAGGTGTTCCGGAGAATTTTGGAGGTACTGCTTCTGCACATTCGGGAAACGGTTATGCAGGGATTATTGCAAAACATTCTATTGCCAATTACCGTGAATATATCCAGGCGCCACTAACGTCACCGCTTATACCGGGAAAACTTTATAAAGTGGAAGCATGGTTTCGCAGGGCAACGAACTCGGCTTATGCGGTAAAACCATTAGGCATGATGCTTTCGGTGGGGGCAATTACCCAATCAGGCACTGCTAATCTTGGTTTTCCACCGCAGGTAAGTTCGCCCGCTGTAATTTCCGACACCAATACATGGACCCTGGTGAAAAGTTATGTGACAGCCGCAGGAGGCGAAAATTACATCACCATCGGAAATTTTAATGATGATGCTACTTCAGGGATTGTTTCGTTGCCTAATTCATCTACCTGCCCGTTTAACGGAGCGTATTATTACATTGACGATGTGGAGGTGGAATTAATAAGTGAGCAGGTGAGCATTGCAGGCGACCTGGTAATTTGCCCGGGAACTTCTACTACGCTGTATTCAAATTCAAATACGCCTACCTGGTGGTCGGTGTCGGACAATCCTAACATTTCCATTTCTTCAAATTCTGCGTTAACTGTAAATCCGTTAGTGAATACAACTTACATACTGCATGGACTATTTAGTATAGATTCTGCAACTGTAATTATCATTCCGCCACCGGTGGTTAACCTTGGAAATGATACTACCATCTGTGAAAGAGATTCGGTTTCTCTTGATGCGACAAACGTGAATTCAACATACCTGTGGTCAACGGGCGAAACAACTTCTTCAGTTTATGTGAAGCAGGATGAAACTTATTTTGTAAATGTTGACAATGGAGGATGCGTGGTAAATGACGCATTTAACTTGAACGTGCTGACTAATCCACCAATTAATTTGGGAAGCGATACGGTTTATTGTGCATTTAATTATGATTTTATTACACTGGATGCGGGAGCAGGAGTTTCCTATGTGTGGGAACCTACTTCTGAAGCATCCAGAAAAATTACAGTAAGATCACCGGGAACTTATTCGGTGACGGTTGATTACCAAAATGGCTGTACAAAGGATACTTCTGTAACAATTAAAGAAGTTTGTCCTCCGAAATTTTTTGTTCCGTCTTCATTCACACCCAATGATGACTTGTTGAATGATCAGTTGTGCCCGATGGGCAACAGTTATGAAGCTTTTGAATTCACCGTTTTTAACCGGTGGGGGCAACTGGTTTTTTCAACTGATAAGGCATCGGCTTGCTGGAACGGCACCATTAAGGGAAAAAAAGCTCCGGTTGGAGTATATGCTTATACGATCAGCTATACTGCAACAGATGAATCAGGGCAATCGGTAAAAAACAGTGCAGCCGGGACTGTTTCTTTGATACGGTAATTGGAGCGGCAGTCAATAGCGGCAGGAGGGAGCGGTAGTAGGCAGCGGCAGTTAGCATGGAGAAGTTATGATTCTCACTTTCTCACTTTCACACTTTCCCACTTCCACTCTATTAACAATGCATTGTGAATATTTTGCGGGAGCAATTTGCCGGATTGAGGGCAAACCTGTAAATTCGCAACGAAAACCATTTTTCTTAATTATCCAACGAATACGTGTCAAACAAAAAAGTTCAAATCAATAAAGATGATATATATCAGCTTATTGATAATGCACGTTTTTTAAAAAAGCAGGATACCGTCCAGGCATTGGAATTCCTGGAGAAGGCTTTGTTGTTTTCAAAAGAATCGAAATTTACCAGTGGCATTGCACATTGTTTAAAGGAAGCGGGCAGCATTCATTTCCAGGCTAAACATTATAAAGAATCATTAACTGCTTACCAGGAAGCAATAACCAATTTTGAAAAGACAGAAGAGTCGCATCAAATAAAAAGCTGTTATGATGAGCTGAGCGATATTTATTTTAAAGTCGGACAATATGAAATGGCGCTCGAAAAGCAGTTGAAATCTCTAACCTGCTCTAAACAGTTGAATGAGAAAACTGACACTGCAATTGCTTACAACAAAGTTGGGGAGATTTATAAATTTCATACTGAATACCGTAAAGCAATAGAACAGCATTTTGCTGCGTTAAAAATTTTGGATGAGTTAGGAGATAAAAGGCATTTGTCAAACACTAATTTTTACATAGGCAACTGCTATAACTGGGTGAATGAATATGACGTTGCCCGCAACTATCTTGAAAAAGCGCTTGCTCTTGCAGAAGATCTTGGTGATCCGCAACTGAAAGTGAAACCGATGGGAAGTCTTGCAATTTTAAATACGAAGCTGAAAAATTATGATAAGTCGCATGACTTTTTTCGCAAGGCAATTGAAAATGTAACTATTATCGGAAATAAATTTTTAAAAGCTGATTTGCTGAAGAGTCTTGGTAAGTTGTACATTGAAACCAATGATTATGATAATGCCATCTCCACATTAAAAGAAGCTTTACAGATTTCTGATGAGCTTCATGTAAAATTCCCTTCGAATATTATTCATCTTTTTCTTTCTGAAGTGTATGAAAAGACAGGCGATTATAAAAAAGCATTAGAGCATTTTAAAGCAGCTACAGCCATAAATAAGGAGATCAGCAGTGAAGAAATTTCGTTAAAAGCCGCAGGAATTCAGCTGAAGTTTGATCTTGATGAAATGAAAATGGAAAAAGAAATTGCTCAAAAATCGGTTCAATTGAAAGACCAGTTCCTGGCAAATGTGAGCCATGAAATACGCACACCGCTGAACGGAGTTTTAGGAATGTCCAATCTTCTCGGAGACACGCGTCCTACACCTGAGCAGCTTGAATACATCAACACCATAAAGCTTTCAGCCAATAACCTGCTGGTGATCATGAATGATCTTTTTGATTACACAAAAATCAATTCAGGAACAATAAAATTTAATGAGCAGGAATTTAAGATTAAAGAAGTTCTTTCCAATGTTGTGCAAATGATGAAAGTAAAAGCGGATGAAAAAAAGCTGCAGCTTTCATTATCATTTGACGAACTGACTCCTGATATTCTTATTGGCGATCACATGCGGCTGAACCAGATTTTGCTCAACCTGCTGAACAATGCTGTTAAGTTTACCGAAAAAGGCTGGGTCACACTTGAAATGAAAACGCTTTCGCAAACCGGCAAAGAAGTGAAAATACTTTTTACCGTAAGCGATACAGGAGCGGGAATTTCAGAAGAACGTTTGCCAAAAATTTTTGAAACGTTTACGGAAACAAATATTCATGATAAATCGCAAAGCGGTACAGGGCTTGGACTTACCATAGTAAAACATCTTGTAGAACAACAGGGAGGAATTATATCTGTTAACAGTACAGTGAACTCTGGTTCCATTTTCAAGGTGGAATTAAAGTTCCGCATTCCTGATAAATCTTCGGCTAAAAGTAAAATGCCGGGTAAAAGTGAATTTCAGCCTCGTGATCTCTCCCTGATTTCTTTATTGCTTGTGGAAGACAATAAGGTAAACCAGTTTCTCGCCAAGCAGTTGTTAACTAAAATGGGCTTTAGGGTTGATATAGCAGGCAACGGAAAACAGGCGCTGGAAATATTGCAGAAAAAGAATTTTGATGTAATACTGATGGATGTGCAAATGCCCGGAATGACGGGTTACGAACTCTGCGAACATATACGCAAAGAGCTAATACATCCTGTAAACAGCATCCCGATTATTGCTCTAACTGCTTATGCATCTAACCAGGAAAAAGATAAAGCGATAGAAGTGGGCATGAACGATTACATCACAAAGCCATATAGCCCGCAGGAACTTCTGTCGGTGATTTTAAAATATACAGATAAAAAAGCGCAGGACATTTCCTATAAGGAAGAACCTACACCGGAAAGTAATAGTGAAAGTGCAATGATGAAAACATTGTTTTCTGTTATTGGTAATAATAAAGAGGATATTATCAATCTCATAGAAATTTTTTTGGCGCAGGTGCCTTCCATTAATTCTGTTCTTGAAAAAAACATTAAAGAAAAAAATTGGGAAGCCTCTTTTCAATCGGCCCATAAAGTGAAGTCCTCTTTAAAACTGTTGAAGATTGAAACGCTCAGCGAATTAATTACAAAGCTGGAAGACCATACCCGTAACCAAACACATACAGAAACAATTCCCGAACTTTTCAATACGTATATAAAACAGTGTAATGAATGTATGGATAGTTTGGGGGTTGAGTTGAAGAAACTTAAAAAGGGCTGAGAAAGCACTATATTTTTCTTTCTCTCTTACATCATTTTCCAAATTTCAATTGCCATCCATCTGCTCTAAAATACCTTCTGCTCTTTCTTTATAACTGCTTTTATCAGCCATGATCTGGCTTAAAATTTTTCGTGCATTTACTTTGTCATTCATCTTAACATAGGTTAGCGCTTTATGATAGCGGGCATCTTCAAAAAGTTTTTTATCTCCGCTTTTCAGCACATCAGTAAAACAAGTTAGCGCTTGTGCTGTTTCATTTGTTTTATAATATACCCTGCCGGTATAGTAAACCACTTTCATATCAGCAGGATATTCTTTTGCCAATGACTTTAATTCTTTTAAGGCATCACTAAAATTTTCATATTCCATTTTTTTCTCAACATCTTTCAGAGCATCGTCAATGTTGGTCTGCTGAACCATGCTTGTATTTTTTTTCGCTAAATAAACTTTCGATGCAGACGCTTCTGATTTTTCAACCATTGAATATTTTTCAGCGGGAGCGGTTTGCAAACTGTCTGTCATGGTTGCTTTATATTCATGTATGGAAACTCCAGCCGCAGGAACTTCTTTTTTATCAACAGCAATAGTAATTTCTTCATTTGCCTTTTCATTATCAGCAACAGCCCCGTTATAAGTTGCAGGTTCAGACATCGGCATCGGTTCCTGAACATTATTTTCAATTGTTGCGGCATCGGTAAAAGTTATTTGTGATTGAGAGATTTCTTTTTTTAACTCCGCCTCAGATTTATTCTGTGAGTTAGGTTTTGATTCAGCCGCAATTGAATTATCAACGCTTTCATTTAATTTTTCATCAGGTTTATTTATTTCAGGAGCAGCAGGCGCAATGGATTTTACTTCTTCTTGTTTAACAGGAAGCACAGCCATTTCTGATTTCAGATTTTCAGAATTGCGCATGAATGCAAAATAAATTCCTGAAAGTATAAATATACAAACCACAGCAGCCGCAGCAAGATATGCAGGGCGTGTTTTGTTCTTATTGATAATAAAATTTTTTTCGCCCATACTGTGTATCATCTCACGGCTGATGTTATTCAGCATAGCCGGATCACGGAGCAGCAAAATACCTTCGAGGGCATCCGTACACAATTCGCAATCGGCCAAATGTTTTTCAACATGATGCTTTTCTTTTTCCGAAAGCGCCCCCTTAGAATATGAAATCAACTCTTCTTTTGAAAGGCAATCCCGTTGCTCAAATATGTTTTTATTTTTATTCCGCATGTGTATGTTTGCGTATCAGGTAATTTTTCAGATTGCGTTTTCCGTTTTGTAGGAAGCTCTTAACTTCGTTCATAGAAAAACCTGTAAGAAGTGACACTTCCTGGTAACTTTTTTCCTGCAGGTAAAATAAGTGAATGCATTTATTTTGTTCTGCATTTAGAGATTCAATGGCTTCATCCAAATCTTTTAAATGTTCTTCTGTTAAATCTTCATTCATAAAAGCCATGTCAGACGGAACGGTTAACAAAGTCGCTTCAGCTTGCTGGAATCCATGTTCATCATTAAATACCAGGCGTTTTTTGCGAAGCTGCATCAGGCAATGATTTTTTGCCACACTATGCAGCCAAGGAGCAAATGATTTTATATTGAACCGTTTTAAATCTTCCAGTATATTTTCAAAAATCTGCAGCACGGCATCTTTACTGTCGTCTTCATTTTTTAAATATTTCATACAAACCCCGAATGCAAGATGTGAATACCGCTCAAACAAAATCCCGACATATAAATTATCTCCTGTCTCTTTGTAGAGCGAAATAATTTCATCGTCCTCCGATTTGTTTTTCTTTCCCGACTTTATAAACAGCATGTTCAAAATTGTAAATAAAAAATGATTTTTGAATTAAGATGCAACAATCTGTGAAATTCCATAAAGCGACTGAAAGTGAGAAAGTGGGAAAGTGAGCAAACAATACCATTATAACAAACCGCCAACTGCTGCTGCCTACTGTCGCTGCTTACTGCTACTGCTTACTGCCGCTTTTTATTTTGTTTCTTCAACGGATCCTCATGAAAAAAATACCTGAAATCAATAGTAAGATAATTTCCGGCAAGCAAAAACTGCTGACCGCTTGTGTAATCATCTTTATTCCGGTAATAGTTCACCGTTGAATAATAAATGTCATTAAAAGGACGGTGGTAAGAAGCTCCAATATAAAAGTAACCGCTTTTCTCGGTGCGGTATTCATAGCCAAGATTTGCAATCACACTTTCGCCTATCCAGCTTTTTCGCTCTCCTAATTGAAAGAAATAATCATCACCTGATTGCACATCGGTAGGAAAAAAATCAAACGACATGCCTAATGATACGTCCATAAAAACCTTTTCTCCAAGTTGAATAAATACCAGACCTGACAACGGAATTTCATACCCGATAATCCGGTAATCGGAAGTTCCTGTAAATAATGTACTGTCCTGTATAGTAAGATCATATTTTCTTTTGACATAATTAATTCCTGATTCAATGGAAACACGGTTGGTAATGCCATATCTCACGATCATGCCTGCGCAAAAACCGGAACCCGGTTTTGTGGTAAAAGAAACTCCGCTGTCACCCGCTAAAGTTTGCGGTCCTGTTTTAAAAAACGTACCGGAAAAAATTGGTTTGATTTGAAATCCTGCCGTCAGCACATTGTCTTGAGCTAAAACTTTAGTTGAAAAAGTAATCAGGAAAGAAAGTATTAAAATCCTTCTTAAACGAAAATGGTGTTTAACGTGCATATCAACTCCTCAATACCACTGTATCAGCCAGCTTATCGTGCAGTGCTTGCTTTTTTTCTGTAAATGCCGCCATTAAATAACCGATATAAAAAATCAGGCTTGAAAGTATTTTACCAAAATACCTGCCCGTTGCTTTTGCAAAGGAAATCCTGTTTCCCTGCAAATCGGTTACTTTCACATCAAGCGCCATTTTGCCCGGTGTTGCCTGGTGTTTTGAACTTTCCATTCCTGCAAAATAAAGCCACTTAATTATAACTGAAATTATGATAACAGGAAATAAATGAGCCAGCGTGCCGAACGGAAATGAATGTGGTGTCAGGTTATGAATTCTGAATATATGAATGCCGAAAAACATAAACAGGATTATAAAATCTATAACCCCCACAAGAACGGAATCAAGAATAAATGCGACAAACCGCAGCCAGAAACCTGCATAACGGTTAGTGAACGGTTTGTTTGTTTCAGGATTGAGTACTTCCATGATGTTATAATTTTGTGATATTCAGTTAAAAAATAAAACGGATATTTGACATTATCTTTGTACAAACATAAATTATTTTCTAATGAAAAGGGCTGTTTTTGTAACCATTATTTTATTCTTCTCCCTTCAATCTAAAGCGCAGGACTATAAACCTTATTTTAAAATTCTTCTCAGTCAATGGCGACTACTGGATTCCATTAATGACACCACCATTTTTTACAAAGATACGCTGTTGCTTACCCGAAAATATTCTTACAAATTTGCACACAATGCTTCTTTTTCGTTCAAAGAAGGCGGATCACTCCAGGTTTATTTTGCCTGCCACACCTATCCTGCAGAGCCTGATAAAGAATATTGCACTCCCGTTTACGGGCAATGGGAATTTATTGATCCGAA
>JBDSOU010000274.1:0-9909 GCA_039914625.1 Bacteroidia bacterium
GGATTAAATAAATTTTGTTCACGTATGAAATTATCATTGAGCAAATCATCTGTAATCATTGATTTTAATTCAGTACGGAACCATTTTAATAACGGCACTTCAAAGCCCTGCTTTTTGCGATTATATATATCTTCGGGCAATAAATTTTTAAATGCATCTTTTACAATTTTTTTCTGAACCGCCTTGTCAATTTTATATGAGGAAGGAAGAGCGAAAGCAAAATCTACTACTTCATAATCTAAAAAAGGAGTTCTTACTTCCAGGCTGTTAGCCATGCTCATCAAATCAACCTTGGTAAGCATGTCACTTTGTAAAACTAAATTTACATCCGAATAAAAAACATCATTCAGATCCTGTTTGCCATTAATATTTTTTGTTAATTGTGATTTTCTTTTTTCAAATTCCTCCCTCCTGTCTTTTTCTTTTTTCAAAAATAAATCTTCCGCAATATTTGCATCCGTAAAGCCACACCATCTCCAATATCTTTCAGCGGCAGATAATTTCATTCCTTCAGCAAACCGGTGAATCTGTCTGATACGGTTGCCTGCTTTCGTGTTTCTCGATCCCGAAAAATTTTTCAACACCGCTGAAAACAATTTTATTCCCGGGGCAAACCTTGAATCATTTCGTAACAACCATTCTGCCCTGTGCTTATTATATCCTCCGAATAATTCATCAGCGCCATCGCCCGAAAGGGCCACAGTTACATGTTTGCGCGTATGCCTGCTCAAAATAAAAACATTTAATGCAGAGGAGTCTGCAAACGGTTCATCAATGTAATTGAGTACATCATGCAACACCTCAAAGAGGTCCTCATTTGTTAAACTGAAAACGGTGTGATCTGTTTTATGCTTTTTCGCAACTAATTGTGCATACTGTGTTTCATCAAACATCGGCTCATCGCGAAAGCCGATTGAAAAAGTTTTTAAATGTTTTGTATGCTTCGATGCAAGTCCGGAAATGACGGAAGAATCAACACCGCCACTGAGAAATGAACCTAAAGGAACATCACTGATTAACCTCCGCTGAACAGCTGCATCAAGCAAAGAATACAATTTTTTTTGAGCAGCATGATAAGAAGAAACATTCGTAATTTTTTCTGAATAGGGAATGGTGTAAAAAGATTTTTCTTCAATAGCTTTTTTATTCTTCACAGAAAATTTCAGGAACGTTCCGGGAGAAAGTTTTCTGATATTTTTAAAAATTGAATGCGGTGAAGGAATATAATTCAGTTGAAAATAGCTGAGCAGTGACGCGCCATCAAGTTCTTTTTTAATCCCCAACTTCATCAGCGCTTTCATTTCAGATGAAAACATAAATGCATCATCATCTTCGTAAACCAATAAAGGCTTTACCCCGAAGCGGTCGCGGGCAATGAACACTTCTTCTTCGAGCTTGTCATATATGGCAAGAGAAAAAAAACCATTTACTCTTTCGAGACATTTTTCTTTTTCAAGAATATAAAGCTGCAATAAAACTTCAGTATCACTTTCTGAAAAGAGTTTTATTCCTTTTGACAAAACAAATTTCCGGTGTTCTTTAAAATTGAAAAATTCTCCGTTAAATATAATCGTAAATCTCCCGGAAGGGTCACTCATCGGTTGGGCACCTGCATCAGAAACATCAATAATAGATAGTCTCCTGTGACCTAATGCAACATGGTTGTGCTTATAAATTCCTGAATCATCAGGACCCCGTTGCGCAAGGCAATCAGTTGCAGCAGAAATTTTTTCTAAAAATATTTTTCCGTTTTCTGATTTTGAAATTACACCAACAATGCCGCACATGGTTTGTTTTCCGGTTTAGGGTTTGAATTTATTTTCAGGATGAAAAATTTTAAACTTTCCCAAAGGGATGCCTTCGGCATAAACCTTACCTGTCCCGATTTTTATCGGGAAACCTTAAACTTTTCAGATATGAATCACCTCTCCATAAGCTTCAGCAACAGCTTCCATAATCGCTTCGCTCATGGTAGGATGAGGATGAACAGTTTTAATAATTTCATGCCCTGTAGTTTCTAATTTTCTTGCAACCACCACTTCGGCTATCATCTCCGTTACGTTAGAGCCAATCATGTGAGCGCCTAACCATTCACCATATTTTGCGTCAAAAATTACTTTTACAAAACCTTCATTAGTTCCGGCAGCGCTTGCTTTCCCGGAAGCGGAAAACGGAAAACGTCCTACTTTTATTTCAATGCCTTTTTCCATCGCTGCTTTCTCAGTCATTCCCACTGATGCAATTTCAGGCTGGCAATACGTACACCCAGGAATATTATTATAATCTAAAGGTTCCACATGCATGTCTGCAATTTTTTCTACACAGGTAATTGCTTCGTGTGATGCTACGTGCGCGAGTGCAGGTCCGTGAACAATATCACCAATTGCATAATAGCCCGGCATGTTGGTCTGATAAAAATCATTCACCAGAACTTTTCCTTTGTCGGTTGCAATTCCAACATCTTCAAGACCGATTCCTTCAAGATTAGTTGCAATGCCAACAGCGCTTAGGACAATGTCTGTTTCAACTATTTCTTCACCTTTTGGAGTTTTGATTTTTACTTTGCAATTATTTTCTGAAACATCAACCGATAAAACTTCAGAAGAAACCATAATTTTTATTCCCTGTTTTTTAAACGAACGTTCCAATGCCTTTGAAACTTCTTCGTCTTCTACAGGAACTACATTCGGAAGAAATTCCACCAGTGTAACTTTAGTTCCAATGGAATTATAAAAATAAGCAAACTCACTTCCAATGGCTCCTGAACCAACAACGGCCATGCTTGCAGGTTGCTTTTCCAAATTCATAGCTTCACGATAACCGATTATTTTTTTTCCATCCTGTTTAAGATTAGGTAACTCACGAGAGCGTGCACCTGTGGCAATAATAATATGTTTTGCTTCATGTGTTTCAGTTTTTCCATCAGCGCCAGCTACTTCTACTTTTTTTCCGGGTTTCACTTTTCCAAAACCATTTATCACATCAATTTTATTTTTCTTCATCAGGAATTGAATTCCTTTGCTCATTTTATCAGCAACATTTCGCGATCTCTTTATTATTGCAGGAAAATCTTTGTCCACTCCTGTCGCTTTTAATCCGTAGTCCTGGGCATGCAATAAATATTCATAGACCTGTGCGCTTTTTAACAATGCTTTTGTGGGAATGCAACCCCAGTTCAGGCATATTCCTCCCAGTTCCGCCTTCTCCACAATTGCTGTTTTCATTCCCAATTGCGATGCGCGAATAGCAGCCACATATCCGCCCGGTCCGCTGCCAATTACAATTAAATCATAATTCATAAGACTATATTTTTATTTTTGCCGTGCGAAGATAGGCAGAAAGTTTAAAGTTTCCCGATAAAAATCGGGACAGGTAAAGTTTAAAGTTTAGAGTTAAATCAAACTAAAACCCCTCGTATTCTTAATACATAATCATTGTTTCAATTTCAAAAATGAAGTATATCATATCCATTCCTAACCCTGCATCAAAATATATCGAAATTGAAATGCAGGTTGAAAAAAATTCTTCTGACAAAATATTTTTCCAGCTTCCTTCATGGCGACCGGGAAGGTATGAATTGGGAAACTTTGCAAAGAATATTCAAAAGTGGGCTGTCTTTGATGACCATGAAAATGTGTTGAAATTTAAAAAAGTAACTAAAGATAAGTGGGAAGTTGAAACTCCAAATATTGCGAAAGTTATTGTCCGATATAATTATTATGCATCGCAGCTTGATGCAGGGGGCTGTTGGTTAGATGTTGAACAGCTCTATATAAACCCCATTCATTGTTTTCTTTATGTTGAAGACAGGATGGATGAATTGTGCGAAATTGAATTATTGATTCCCGGTGAGTGGAAAATTGCAAGCGCTGCTGAAAAACGTGGCGATAAAACTTTAATTACAAAGAATTATGATCAGTTAGCTGATACGCCATTTATTGCTTCTCCAAACTTAATACATCATTCCTACAAAGTAAACGGAATTGTTTTTCATATTTGGTTTCAAGGTGAATGCAAACGTGATTTTAAACAAATAGAAAATGATTTTAAAAAATTTACCGAAGAACAGATTAAAATGATGGGAGACTTTCCTTCCGAAGAATATCATTTTTTAGTGCAGGTGCTTCCATATAACTTTTATCATGGCGTGGAACATTCAAATTCTACAGTGCTTGCAATCGGTCCAGGCTATGAATTAATGAATGACAAAGTTTATTCTGAATTTGTCGGTGTTGCTTCACATGAATTGTTTCATGTATGGAATGTGAAAACTATTCGTCCTGTCGAAATGTTGCCGTATGATCTCGCTAAAGAAAATTACTCACAACTTGGGTATGTATATGAAGGATTTACCACTTATTACGGTGACTTAATTTTAGTCCGCACCGGTTTTTTTTCTCTTGAAAGATATCTTTCTGAAATTTCGATTCACTTGCAAAAGCATATGGATAATTACGGCCGCTTTAATTATTCAGTCGCTCAATCTTCATTTGATACATGGCTTGACGGATATGTTCCCGGTGTACCGAACAGGAAAACTTCTATTTATACCGAAGGTTCATTTATTGCTTTGATGCTTGATTTTATGATTCGCAAATCAACCGCTTCAAAAAAATCATTAGACGATGTGATGCGTATTCTTTACAATGATTTCGGAAAAAAGAAAAAAGGATATTCAGAGAATGACATCATTAAAATCTGTGAATCTGTGGCCAGGCATTCATTTACTGAATTTTTTGAAAATTATGTTTACAAAGCAGCGTCTTTTGAATCCATGCTCGAAGAATTATTGAACTATGCCGGTTTGGAAATAAAAAAAATATCATCCCTAATAAGCTATGAACGAAAGTTTGGTTTCAGGACTGAAAAGATAAGTGGCTTCATCAGGGTAGCTGCTGTGCTGCCTATATCGCCTGCTTCAGCCTCAGGGTTATCGAAAGAAGATGAGATCATTTCGGTAAACGGATATAAAGTTGAAAATAATCTGAATGAATTGTGTAATTATTTTGAAAAAGAAGCAATCACATTCAATGTCTTTTCGTTAAAAAAAATAAAAGAAATAAAATTGAAAGCTGCTTCCAAAACTTTTTATGATCGTTTTGAGATACGTGAAATAATCAAAAAGAGCCGCGAGCAAAGTGACTTTGCAAAAGCATGGTGCGGTTAAAAAAGTCATTTTAATTAAAATTAACTACATTTAATTATTACATGTCAGAAAAATGCCTTATCTTTACTGCGAAATTTATCGGCTTCATATTCATTTCATCACTAAATTCTAATCTTTGTACTCTAAATAAATTAATTTAACAAAAAATCAACTACACATGAAAAAATTATTTGCACTTATCACTGTATGCCTCCTTGCAGCAGGTATTGCCACAGCACAGGAATCCGCAAAAAAAGCAGAACCAGCAACAATTGCAGTTCAAAAACAAGCGCCTGCCGTCATTCCGATGTGCGACATGAAGAACTTTTATTGCATGAGAGCTGGAAGAATGACAACCATTAAAGAGGCTGATGATATCGGTATGAACACCGAAATGGTACAATTACCAAATGGAGCTACACTTAAGAAAGACGGTACGTTCAGCGATGCAAAAGGAAAAACCGTTGCCTTTAAAGAAGGCGATTGTGTTGATTTTAACGGTGAGCGTTGCACACTGATTCAACAAGTTCCCGATGCACCAACACCTCCGGTGGAAGTTAAGTAAGCGAACATTTTTAAAAAAAATTATTGAAGGAGCTGTCTCAAAAGGACAGCTCTTTTTTTATTCATTCACAGATAAATTTTTTCTGCATTCAAAAGCGGTATTAGATTTTTAGCATCCGGAGAGCATTGGAAAAATGCGCATTGAAATTCGCAGATAAATTTCAATGGAAAAACATTCGTTGCGACTGGATGAAAATTACAAAAACAGAATGGGAATATAAACACCAGTAAAAGGCACTTAAAAAAATTTGCTGATTAATAATAATTCAAGGTTAACTTTAAACCTCAGTTTTAAATCTTAAATTTCTTTTCAAGCTTGCGCTGTGGGTCCGCCAAAGTTCATCGGGATGCCAATGCCTTCAGTTTGTTTAATAGTTCCGTGAATGCTTTCGAATTTGCTGATATTATCGCTCAAAGCCGCCAGCAATCTTTTTGCATGCTGCGGAGTAAGCACAATGCGTGATTTCACTTTTGCTTTAGGAATGCCGGGCATCACTTTTACAAAATCAACTACAAATTCGGAGTTGGAGTGCGTGATGATAGCAAGATTAGAATAAATTCCTTCAGCAATTTCTTCTGTTAATTCTATGTTTAGTTGGTTGGGATCTTTGTTTTCCATTGGAATAAAGTTTGAAGTTAAAATTTGAAGCTACTGGTCAAGTTTATTGTTCAGTTTATAAAATAAAAAGTAAAGTTACTTATAAAAAAGTTTAAAGTTTAAAGTAGGAAAACTTGCTAACCAACTTTAAACTTTAAACTTTAACTTTATATTCGTTTATTAACCAACTTCCTCTGCTTCCTGCCTTTTCTTGGAAGCCATCAGCAGATCATATTCTTCCTGCGAACCTACAATGAGCTTTTCATAATCTCTCAAGCCGGTTCCTGCAGGAATGAGATGGCCCACAATTACATTTTCTTTTAAGCCGAGCAGGTAATCAATTTTGCCTGCAATGGCAGCTTCATTAAGCACTTTTGTTGTTTCCTGGAAAGAGGCCGCTGAAATCCAACTCTTGGTATGCAAAGACGCTTGTGTGATACCCTGTAACAGCGCCACTGAAGTTGCAGGTATAGCATCACGTGCTGAAACCGTTTTTAGATCCTTGCGCTTGAGTACAGAATTCTCATCACGCAATTTGCGCAGCGAAATGATTTGTCCCGGTTTGAAAGTTGCTGAATCACCTGGATCCACAACGACTTTCTTATCAATGATCTGATCGTTCTCTTCCATGAAATCAATCTTGTTGACATGCTCTCTTTCGAGGAAGCGGGTATCGCCCGGATCTTCAATTACCACTTTGCGCATCATCTGGCGAACGATTACCTCAAAATGCTTGTCATTTATTTTTACACCCTGCAAACGGTAAACTTCCTGTATTTCATTCACAAGATATTCCTGCACCATGGATGGTCCTTTAATACTTAAAATATCAGAAGGCGTAACGGCTCCGTCAGACAGCGGTTGCCCGGCTTTAACAAAATCATTATCCTGCACGAGGATGTGTTTGGCAAGTGAAACAAGATATTTTTTCACTTCACCCTCTTTAGTGGTAATGATAACTTCGCGATTACCACGCTTGATACCGCCATAAGAAACTACGCCATCAATTTCAGAAACTACTGCCGGGTTAGAAGGATTACGCGCTTCAAACAACTCTGTTACACGCGGCAAACCTCCAGTAATATCACCTGATTTACCGGTAGCTCTGGGAATCTTAACAATAATTTCCCCGGCATTTATTTTATCGCTTTTACTGACAACAATGTGTGCTCCTACAGGAATATTATATGCTTTTAACACTTCCTTCTTTTCATTAAGAATCCTGATTGCGGGATTCTTAGTCTTATCACGGCTGTCAATGATTACTTTTTCTTTATACCCCGTTTGCTCATCGGATTCTTCACGGAACGTAATTCCTTCCTCAATGTGCTCAAAATCTATTTTTCCGGTTACTTCCGAAACAATTACGGCATTGTAAGGATCCCATTCGCACAGCAGGTCACCTTTATTTACTTTATCTCCATTGCGAACATACAGTGAAGCCCCATAAGGAATATTGTTTGTCACTAAAATGGATTTGGTATTTTTATCAATAATCCTGATTTCACCCGACCGTCCTGTTACTACATCAGCTTTTTTATTGGCAGTCTTTCTGTCAATTATCCGAATGTCTTCCAATTCAACCATACCTGAAAATTTAGCATCAATGCGTGATTCAGACGCTCCTTTTGAAGCCACACCGCCCACGTGGAAGGTTCGGAGTGTAAGCTGAGTACCCGGTTCACCAATAGACTGTGCGGCAATTACTCCTACAGCTTCGCCTCGCTGCACCATTCTGCTGGAAGCAAGATTACGTCCATAGCATTTGCCGCATACTCCTGTTTTTGATTCGCAGGTAAGTACGGAACGTATCTCCACCATTTCTATCGGGGAAGCTTCTATCGTGTCTGCAATTTCTTCGGTGATTTCGGCACCTGACTCCACTACCATTTCACCTGTTAAAGGATGCATAATATCATGAAGTGATACACGGCCAAGAATTCTGTCATAAAGTGATTCAATAACTTCTTCGTTATTTTTGAGAGCAGTTTCAGCAAGACCTCTCAACGTTCCGCAATCTTCTTCATTAATGATTACATCCTGCGCCACATCCACAAGCCTTCTTGTAAGATAACCGGCATCGGCTGTTTTCAAAGCTGTATCGGCAAGACCTTTACGCGCACCGTGAGTGGAAATAAAGTACTCAAGGATGGAAAGACCTTCTTTAAAGTTAGAGAGAATAGGATTCTCAATAATTTCACCTCCCGAAGCGCCTGATTTCTGCGGTTTCGCCATCAATCCTCTCATTCCGCCTAACTGACGGATTTGTTCTTTTGATCCTCTCGCGCCTGAGTCAAGCATCATGTAAATGGAATTAAATCCCTGCCTGTCAGTGGACAATTGTTTCATCAATGTCTCCGTGATGCGCGAGTTGGTTCTTGTCCAGATGTCAATAATCTGATTGTAACGCTCGTTGTTGGTGATGAATCCCATATTATAGTTATTCAACACTTCATCCACTTCGCCATTCGCTTTCTCAATAAGTTTTATTTTTTCCTCAGGAATCATTACGTCATTCATATTAAATGACAAACCTCCTTTGAACGCCATTTTAAAACCAAGTTCTTTTATATCATCAAGGAAAGCGGCAGTTTTTGCAATTCCTGTAATTTTAAGAACAAGATTAATGGTATCTCTTAAACTTTTCTTTGTTAAAAGATCATTGATATAACCAACCTCTTTGGGAACAACCTGGTTGAATAATATTCTTCCGACAGTTGTTTCTATTACTTTGGATAATAGCTGTTCATCTTCTCTTACCGTTGCTCTGACTTTAATATTAGCGTGAAGATCAACAATACCTTCATTGTGTGCAATGATCACCTCTTCCGCAGAATAAAAAGTCATTCCTTCACCTTTTACTTTCGAATCCTTTTCGCTTTTCTTTCCCTTGGTCATATAATAAAGTCCAAGTACCATGTCCTGTGAAGGAACGGTAATAGGCGCACCGTTTGCCGGATTCAAAATATTATGAGATGCCAGCATCAGCATTTGCGCTTCAAGAATTGCAGCATGACCAAGCGGAACGTGAACAGCCATCTGGTCACCGTCAAAGTCAGCGTTGAAAGCTGTACAAACCAAAGGATGCAATTGAATTGCTTTTCCTTCAATCAGCTTAGGCTGGAAAGCCTGGATACCGAGACGGTGCAGTGTTGGGGCACGGTTAAGCATCACAGGATGTCCGCGTAAAACATTTTCAAGAATATCCCAAACGATGGCATCTTTGCGGTCAACTATTTTCTTTGCGGACTTAACCGTTTTCACAATTCCACGCTCAATCATTTTGCGAATAATAAACGGCTTGAACAATTCTGCCGCCATATCTTTTGGCAACCCGCACTCATGCAATTTCATTTCAGGTCCAACGACAATTACGGAACGTGCTGAATAATCAACACGTTTTCCGAGCAGGTTCTGGCGGAAACGTCCCTGTTTACCTTTCAACGAATCGCTGAGCGATTTCAGCGCACGGTTGCTTTCTGTTTTTACAGCATTTACTTTTCTTGAATTATCAAATAAAGAATCTACAGATTCCTGCAACATTCTTTTTTCATTTCTTAAAATTACATCAGGAGCTTTGATTTCGATAAGACGCTTTAAA
>JBDSOU010000217.1:0-8100 GCA_039914625.1 Bacteroidia bacterium
AGCAAATTGTTGTGAAAGTGCCCATGATTAAGGAAGGCGTGAAAGCGCTGAAATATTTTTCTGATAAAGGTATCAAAACAAATTGCACCCTTGTTTTTTCAGCTGGACAGGCAATGCTTGCTGCAAAAGCCGGAGCAACGTATGTTTCACCCTTCATAGGCAGGTTGGATGATGTTTCCACTGATGGATTGATGTTAATTGAAGAGATGCGGTTGATTTATGATAACTACGGTTTTAAAACACAAATTCTCGCAGCTTCCATCCGCCATGCCATGCACATAATTAACTGTGCAAAACTCGGAGCCGATGTTGCAACCTGCCCGCTCAGCGCAATTCTTGATTTGTTAAAACACCCGCTTACTGATATTGGGTTGGCGAAATTCCTGGCGGATCATAATAAATAATTTGAAATAGAATCATAATATTGTTTATAATAATATTGAGATAGAAATAAACTAAGCCCGATTTTTTCCTTACATTTGAAATGCTTCTTTACTAAACAATGAAACAACGAATTTACATCGATAATTCTGTTATAGGAGGTTATTTTGATGAGGAATTTGAAGAAGTCACAAAAAGGTTATTTGATCGAATCAAAAAGAAAGAGTTTTATATTTATTTCTCGGAAGTTAACGAAACAGAATTAAGTTTGGCTCCTCTATATATTCGCGACATAAAAAATCTTATTCCATCCGATTGCTATCGGTTTCTTGATCTTGATGATGATTGCAAAAAGCTTGCTGAAACTTATTTGATTGAAAAAATATTAGGACCTGCAAGTATGAATGATGCTTTTCATATTGCTATTGCCACAGTAAACCGGCTTGACTGTTTGGTAAGTTGGAACTTTAAACATATTGTAAATTTTGATAAAATTAAATTATTTAATTCTGTAAATTTAAAATTGGGTTACCCGCTTATTGATATAAGAACACCTTTAGAATTTTTAAATTATGAAGACTAAATCAGAAAAATCGTTTGACACAGTTGCATTTTTCAGAGCAATAAAAGAAAAATTGGCGGCTAAAATGACTGGAATGACTTTGCAACAACAAAAAGAATTTATGCAACAGGTTCGTGAGGGCAAAATCAAAATCATATAAATTCCGAAATGAATCATAAATTATTTATTCAGAGCTTTAACTGTGTAAAGTTCGGTGCCGATGTTGCAACCTGCCCGCTCAGCGCAATTCTGGATTTGTTAAAACACCCGCTTACCGATATTGGGCTGGTTAAATTTTTGGCGGATCATAATAAGGCGTGATTTGTTTTTTGAAATGGAACACAAGATTGAGTTCAGATTAGCCTCATTCCTTTACAAATATTCTTTCCCGCTCTATAAAAATCTTTACAACAGGTTTAAATTAAAACAGGATGCCGAAGAGCTTTCTTTTTTAAAACAATCAATTAAGAGAGGCGATATTGTTTTAGATATTGGTTCTAACATTGGTTTTTATGCAAAAATAATGAGTGAACTTGTCGGTGAAACCGGCAAGGTGTATTGCTTTGAACCGGATAAAACAAATTTCGGACATTTGAAAAACCTTCTCGGAGAAAAATCAAATGTTGTTTTGACAAACAAAGCTGTGGCCGATAAATCAGAAAAAATAGAAATATTTACATCTCACCGCCTCAATGTTGATCACAGGACATATAAACCGGAAAAATTTGATTCATCTTACTTTATTGATTCAATATCAATTGATGAATTTCTTGGTGATAATTTGAAAGTTGATTTTATCAAAATGGATATACAAGGTGCCGAAATTTTTGCTTTGAAAGGAATGGAAAAGACGCTTGTAAAAAATAAAAACCTTAAAATTGTAACCGAGTTCTGGCCCCATGGATTAAAAAGTGCAGGCTCATCTGCCATTGAAATGTTAGATTTTATGAACGATCAGGGCTATAAATCTTATTTGATTGGAGGAAATTCCTTTCAGCTCTCTGCTGAAAATTTGAGTTCGCTTGGCGATTCTGAAAACGATTTTCACAATGTAATTTTTAAACGATAAAAATGTCGGGCAAAAAAAACAAAAGTACGCCAAAGCCTCAGCCGGTAAAAAAGGCTTCGGTTCCTGAAACCGCGCAGACTACACTTCTTGCCGGCTTGGAAAATTGGTGTTCTGAACATCAGAAAGTGATTCTTCCGGTTGTTCTGCTAACCTCATTCCTGTTTTCACTCCTGTTATTTGACGTAAAAATCAGCGAAGCAAATGATGACTCATTGTATATTGAAGGCGGTTATAATTTTGCACAGGATATTCATCATGCTTTTACGGCTAATGCACCGCTCTATCCGTTGCTGTTAAGTATCCCGATAAAACTTTTCGGATTACACCTGGTTTTACTAAAATCTATTTCTGTAATTTTTACTTTACTGCACATTCTGTTTCTATATCTTGCCTTCCGTAAAAGAATTCCTTTTGTGGTTTTGATCCCTGTGATGTTCATTGTTGCTACTAATTCTTATTTTCAATATTTCGCAAGCCAGACATTTACTGAATCACTATTTATGTTTTTGCAGGCTTTGTTTGTTTATTATTTTTTCAAAGCTTATGACCAGGTAAAAGAAAAAACTTCTATAAAGGAAAGTTGGAAACAATGGCTTCTCATTGGTTTTTTTATATTCCTGCTCAGCTTTTGTAAAAACATTGCTGTAGGCGCGATTGGCGCAATAATCCTATTCTTTTTATTTGAAAAAAAATATTTATATGCCATTTATGCGGTTGGCGGATTTATCATTTCAAGAATTCCATTTGAAATAATTAAAAAGCTTTTGTGGGGTGCTTCACAAAATCAATTCGGAAGCCAGACCTCTATATTACTTCAAAAAGATCCTTATGATCCCAGCAAAGGACAGGATGATATCTCTGGATTTATTCAGCGGTTCCTTGATAATTTCAATTTATATATTTCAAAAAGACTTTTTCAAATTCTCGGTTTTCGTTCTCCTGATGATATAACTACTAAAGGCGGACTCGTACTTATATTTTTCATATTTATTATTATCTCGGCTTATTGGATCATAAAAAACAAGCAGAAAGTAATGGGGTTTGTCTGGATTTATTTTTTCATCATGATGTCGTTAATGTTTACAGTTTTGCAAACCCGCTGGGATCAACCCCGAATGATTATGGTGTATGTTCCGTTCATGCTTCTTGCAATTTTTTATGGTATGTATGCAATTGTCATTCGTAAAAGTTCGTTCATGCAATTTTTATATTTAGTATTTGTAGCAGTAATTTTTTTCAGCGGATTTTTTACTACAATTGCCAAGTCAGTGAAAAATTATCCCGTCATTAAGAAAAATATTGCCGGAGATGTTTACTATGGTTACACACCCGATTGGATAAATTTTTTAAAATTAAGTAAGTATTGTTCAGATAGTCTTCCGCCTAAAAGTTATGTGGCTTCCCGCAAGGCTCCTATGTCTTTTGTTTATGGTAACGGAAAAAAATTCTACCCGGTTTATACAGTATTTAGCGGCAATCCTGACACAGTTTTAAATACGTTCAAAAGAGATAGCGTTACACATATAATGGTAGCAAGTTTAAGACGTAATCCTAAAAAGTTAGACGGATATGTAATTAATACCATACAAAGATTATTACAACCTTTAGCTCAAAAATATCCTTACAAGCTGACATTGGTAAAACAAATCGGAGAAAGCGAACAGGCTTACCTGTATAAGATAAATTATTGAAATGACGCAACGATTAGAAAATGAAATTTTACACGGCAAAAAACTCATTGCCGGAGGTGCGGAAGATATTTGGAATTGGGCAAGCCCGGCAGGTCAAATCCGTGCGCAGAGAAGATCAGATTTTTTTGTAAAGACTGCTCATATTACTAATAGAGATAAAGTTCTGGAAATTGGTTGTGGCACCGGGTTGTTTACACGGAAAGTTTACGAATCCACAAAAGCGGATATTACTGCTACTGATCTTTCCGAAGATCTGTTAATTGAAGCAAGGGAAAAATTTTCTGAGGGAAAATTTTTAATTGACGATGCAATGAAAATGAAATTTACTGATGGAAGTTTTGATGTTGTTTTCGGAAGTTCCATCCTGCATCATTTGGAATTAAAAAAAGCTTTAGAAGAAATTTTGCGTGTAATGAAAAAAGGCGGAAGGATGGTTTTTGCCGAACCTAATATGATCAATCCGCAAATTCTCATTCAAAAGAATATTCCGTTTATTAAAGAACGGCTTGGCGATTCACCGGACGAAACTGCAATTGTAAGATGGAAGTTTAAAAAATTAATGGAAGATACCGGGTTTATCAATGTCCGCATATTTCCTTATGATTTTTTGCATCCTATTACACCAAAACCATTAATCGGGCTGGTAAATTCAATCGGAAAAATAATGGAAAAGATTCCTTTGCTTAAAGAAATTGCAGGTTCAGTAATTATTTACGGAGAAAAATAATCTTTAATTTTTATTTCAGTTGCGCTATCTTGAATATTTTGATAAACTCGCTGTAAAAAGAATTGCCACGCGCAAAAGGCATTCTTATTACTGGAATGATATAACTGAATATTGCAAATACTTTTCGCACGAAACACTCTCGGTTCTTGAAATTGGTTGCGGAAGCGGAGAACTGCTTGATCAAATAAAAGGAAAAAGAAAAGTAGGGATTGATTTCAGTCCTGCAATGATTGCCAAAGCAAGAGCTCAATTTCCTCAGCTTGAATTCAAAGTAATGGCAGCGGAAAAAATTGAGCTTGATGAAAAATTTGACCTGATCATTTTATCTAACCTCATCGGGTTTGTGGATGATGTGCAAATAATTTTTGAACAATTGCAAAAAGTGTGTCATCCGCGTACCCGCATAATAGTTACGTACTACAATCATTTCTGGGAACCGATTTTGAAATTCGCTGAGTTTATCGGATTGAAGACAAAAACACCAAACCAAAACTGGCTCACGCAAAACGATATTAAAAATCTTCTCATGCTGTCCGGTTTTGATGTATATCGAAGAGCAGGCCGCATGATTTTTCCTGTCTATATTCCCTTAATTTCATCTTTTCTAAACAACTTTCTCGGTAAGCTCCCCTTAATAAAATCACTTGCAATGAATAATTATTCATTTGCAAAACCCGCATCTGTAGAGGAGCCAAAAGATATCAATGACAAATATTCAGTTTCAATAATTATTCCTGCACGAAATGAAAGTGGAAATATTGAAAGCGGGCTATTGCGTATTCCGAAATTCGGCAAATGGCAGGAAATAATTTTTGTAGAAGGGAATTCAACAGATGACACTTGGGAAAAAATCAATGAAATCAAAAAGAAGTATGATTTATCTCATCGGATCAAAATTGCAAAGCAGGGTGGAAAAGGAAAAGCGGATGCCGTGCGAAAAGGTTTTGGAATTGCTGAAGGCGACATCCTCATGATCCTTGACGCTGACCTCACGGTTCCCCCTGAAGATCTGCCCAAATTTTATAATGCTATTGCAACCGGCAAAGGAGATTTTATCAATGGCTCACGCCTTGTATATCAAATGGAAAAAGAAGCGATGCGCTTTCTGAACATGCTGGGAAATAAATTTTTCAGCATGGCATTTTCATTTCTGCTCGATCAGCCTTTTAAAGATACTTTATGCGGAACAAAAGTTATTTTCAGAACAGATTATGAAAAACTCGTTACTAACAGAAAATTTTTTGGTGAATTTGACCCTTTTGGTGACTATGATCTTATTTTCGGTGCATATAAATTAAATCTTAAAATTGTTGAACTACCTATCCGTTATCGTGAACGTACGTATGGCTCTACTAATATTTCACGATTTAAACATGGAATGATTTTGCTGCGTATGTGTGCTTTTGCTGCCCGGAAAATTAAATTCAGATAATTTTATTTTCTGTTTATTTTTGATATGTTTGCTTATTCTTAATTCTTTAAAAAAATGAAATCTTATTTTTTTATAGCTCTGCAAATTATTATTTTTTCCCTGCCTGCTTTCTCACAAAATTGTAATTTAATCGGTAATGGGAATATTGAAACCCCCATTGTGCCATCTTCCCCCGGTTATTACACAAGTGTTCAAATGGGCGGCTGGCAAACCACATCGCCTGACGGACAAATGGAACTTTGGAATAGCGGTTTTCTGGGAGTGTCGTCCTACTCTGGTGTGCAGCACATGGAAATTAATGGTTATTACGATTCTACACTTTTTCAGAACCTGATCGTTAGCCCTGGAACAAACCTTGCTATCAGCTTTGCACATAGGGGTAGAGGAGGGGTTGACACGTTAAAACTGTCAGTTGGACCTGTCGGTGGCCCTTACACTATATTGGGATATTTTGGCGATGGAGATGTTTCCTGGGGTTATTATACGGTAAATTATATTGTTCCTAATCTTGGAAGCAACTATTCCATTCGCTTTACTCCCGTTTTCGCTGCGTTAAATATCCAGGGATTCGGAAATTTTATTGATAGCGTTACTGTTTGTGCAACCAACGTTGGTGTCAGCGAAATAGAAAATGGGAGCTCTGTTTCTGTTTCTCCCAACCCCTTCACCGACAAAATAAACATTACCTCCATGGACAATAATTCATCGAAAATAATTTTATACGATCTCACTGCAAGAAAATTATTTGAACAATCCTTTATTAATTCTATATCATTAATTACTGCTGAATTCTCAAAAGGAATTTATTTTTATTCAATAGAAAATAAAAATGGACGTATTAAAAAAGGCAAGCTCATAAAACAATAAAAAATACCGGCCCTTTTTTAAGTACCGGGATAAATAAATATTAAATTAATCTTAATATATCTTTACTAACTGAGCTACCAGTCCAGTATTTGAATCCCGCAAACTCAGCGTGAAATTTCTCTGCTGTAAAAACCCGGTTTCATAAGCCCGCCTATGGATTTATTCATTACCTTTAATGAATGCTTCTTCAAATAAACCCTTCTAACATTGATCACCGTCTTATAAAAACGGTTGTTGATGTTTTAAAAAAAGACGGAATAATCATTTTTCCTACTGATACCGTTTATGCAATCGGATGCAATATTTACAGTAACAAAGCAATCGAAAAAATCAGCCGTTTAAAAAATGTGAAGCCGGAGAAAGCAAATTTTTCTTTCATCTGCAGCGACCTTAGTCATATTTCTGATTTCACAAGACCATTTGATCGTTCCATTTACAAAATGCTCAACCGCTCCCTGCCCGGACCGTTTACTTTTATTTTAAATGCCAGCAGCGCAGTACCTGCAATTTTTAAAAATAATAAGAAAACAATCGGCATCCGCATTCCCGATCATCAAATTCCATTGAACATTATTAAAGAATTAGGAAATCCCATTATGTCAACTTCATTGCACAACGAAGATGAAATCATGGATTACTTAACTGATCCTGCAGAAATTTTTGAAAAATTTGAAAACATTGTTGACTTGATTATTGACGGAGGCTATGGAGGAATTGAACCAAGCACCATTGTGGATTGTACGGGTATGGTATCCGTTATTGTAAGGCAGGGAGCGGGAGTTCTTGATTGAACTTTGTAAAATTCACAATTCACAATTTTGAAGATGGTCTATGGTCAATCGTCCATCGTCATTTTTATCGCTTTCCCAATACAATCAATAATATCTGAAGCAAGCAAAGAAAATTCTCCTGTTTCTTTCACTGCAATATCGGCTGCCAAGCCATGCAAATACACTCCGGTAATGCAAGTTTCCTTTGAAGAATAACCTTGTGCAAGCAATCCTGTTAACAGTCCGGTTAACGCATCACCACTTCCCCCTTTTGCCATACCCGGATTTCCGGTAGGATTGAAATAACATATTCCATCAGGACATGAGATACAGGTATAACGACCTTTTAATATTAAATAAACATTATAACGTTTTGAAAATTCAAGTTGCAATTTATTTCTTTCAAAATGATCATAGCTTTTTCCAACCAAACGTTCAAACTCTTTCGGATGCGGAGTAAAAATACTTTCTGACGGAACAAAATCCATCCATGTTTTGTTTTCTGAAATAATATTGATAGCATCAGCATCAAAAACTATCGGCTTGCGAAAATTCTGAATGATTTGTTTTAATGCGTTAGCTGTTTCTTTAGCAATTCCTA
>JBDSOU010000240.1:0-42062 GCA_039914625.1 Bacteroidia bacterium
TTCTTTTACAAATTGTTTTTTTTTGTGTTCTGTTTTTACATCTTTCATTTTTTGAATTTGATTGTAAAATCCGTCAACCTATTTCAGGACTAGACATCGTTCAGTGATCCTTCCGGATGTTTCAATGATCCTCATGGAAGTGCGGCTCATCCTCATGGATCGTTCAGTGTTCCTACAGGATGTTTGGGGGTTTGAGGAGGGTTGCGGAAGGGGGTTTTGGGAAAATACGAGTAAAGCGAGCGATAAAACTTAAAGAGTTTATTTGTGTTTACTGATTTCATAGGATGACTATGCATGGCTCTGAAACTACAGAAGACATGAAAGTACCACCAAATATGTCTGGCCAATTTTTTATCTTTGTTAAACCAAACCATGAATTTACATTTCACTCAATTGCTTTTCTCAAAATTCTTTCCTAAGAAAAAAGAAACCTTTTTTGAACGCCATCCTTATTTTACATTTATCAATAGTATCATTTTGCTGAAGCTGTTATTAAGCACTCATGACTCCGAAAATATTCGCTACCTGTTAGGTTATCTTTTAGTTATTATTTTTATCAAAATACTTTACGACAGATTACTGTTCTCTGATTTCTTAACTAAACTGCAAAGCAGGATATTGGAATTTGAATCATTTCACAAAATTTCTTTTGATGATGATACATTATTTGTCCTGGTTGATAAGGACAATTGTTATAATTTTCGCTGGAGCGAATTTTCAACTTATATTATTCAGGACAAAACCCTTATGCTGATTCAAAATGATTTGAAAATCGTTTTGAAATTTGATCAGAAAATAACAGGAGTTGAAAATTTTAATCGGTTGTTTTGTGAGGTGATGGAGAGGTTGAAATGGTTGGGGTAAATTTCTTTCGCTTTTTTCTTTATTAATCCGTTTTTTTTCCTTATCTTGGATTTAAGAACATTTAAAAAAAATAATATTATGAAAAACAAAAAAGCAAACATTGAAGGAGAGTTAAAGGAATTTGCATTTCGGCAGATTGACTCCAATGGTTTTAAGGTAACCGCATTTACCAATGAAAGACCGGAACAAATTTTTACCGTTTCACTGCTTCCAACCGGCAATGATGAAGAATTGCCTGCTTATAATCTTTACCCGAAAGATCAAGATGTTCCTCAATGGGCAACAGATTTTATGCCTGAAATTTCTAAATGGATTTCGGAAGAAAGAATAAAATGAAAACTGCAAGTTAAATTCGATTTCCAACAGGCAGAACACATTCAATGAACGTGAATTAAAAAAAGTTATGAAATAAAAAAAATGAAGCAATCATTTTTAAGTGAATTCTTTATATTTTTACTCCTTGCATGGAACAATTTCATCCTATAGAAAATCGGGACTACCAAGAACTATTATGGACACTTAATAATATTACTTTTCATATTGGTTCAAAACTTGATCGAAATCCGTCATTTGATGAAAGGGGATTGACTGATGAACTATTGGATTCTTTGCAAGAAAGAATAAAGCAAATAAAATTTTCCAATTGCTTTATTAACTTAAAAATAGAAAAACCATCTGAGAAAAAGACCGGTGCGGATATCATATTCAGAATTCTATTCAATCAATCTGAAATTTCTTTTGACCGATATGTTTTAATGCAAGCCAAAAAATTTTCTATAAAAAACAAAAAATTTTCTGAAACAAATATTGGAAATTCACATTTGAACGGACAAGTTAAAAGGATGCATTCTTATAACCCAGAATTTAGCTATTTACTTTTGTACTCTACAACTGAAGAGCCTATAGGTAATATTGTAATAGAACATTATTATTCTCATTGTAGATATCATCCAAAATTCGAGGACTTATTTATAGTAATGCAATTACAAGGAATAAAAAAAGTTGAAGGAAATTATCCTGTTGCAATTCTTCGAGCAAAAAGTTGGGAGAAAATGAAAAACAATAAACCTCGAACACTCTTGTCACATTCAGAAAATTTTCCGAGTTTTATTCTTGACGATCTTATTACAGGTAAAATTGGAAAAGATTGGGATACTAAAATAGAAAAAGGAAAGGGAGACTTTTCATTTATTGTTACACTTACAATTGGACAAAGATAAAATCATGAAAATAATCAAAATTAAAGAATCGCTTGCTAATGCTTCTATGGCAAAAAACGACTGGGAGGAATTATTGAAGTTAAATGATGGCATATATTTGGAAAATAATAGTTCGATCACTTTGACTACGACATCTGGTAAAAAAATCCTTATTGATAAAGCACAAGTTAACAAAAAAGAAGCATCTTTTACTATGTATGTAGGTAATATGAATGCAATATGTCAAAAAAAAGTGCTATTAATAAAAAGTAGTCTTATATCATTATGTACGCTTGACGAAGGCATTGAACTTTCAAATGGCATTGTAAATAATTCCATTTATGGAGGTTTTTCTATCCTATTTGATATAGAAGAAATATCTGCTACTGAAAAAGCAAATAACAAAAAAATGAAAAAGCAGTTTCTTAACCCTGAACAGCTTGGGTTAATATCGTTAGGACTGTCTAAGAATTTATTTCCTTCTCCATCAAAATCCGACTTGATGGTTGAAGATACAAGATACGGATGCATATTATATTTTTCAGCTGAATATTTCAATCAATTTATTGAACGAATGAATGAACATAAATCAAATGGTTCTTATGCCAAAAGTAATGCAGAGTCTGATTGGCTTAATTTAATGAATGCGATTTTTACCGCTGAAGATGTCCAAGATGTTGATATTTCCATCTTAAGACCTCATTTTTTAGCTAAAGAGTAACTATAAAAAAGTTTAAATAATATTATTTTTTTTTCCTTATTTCTTTCCGTACTTTCGGGATTTGCATTTGCTGATTCCGAAAATATCCGTCTATCAAAATTTATCAACAATCCCCAAACCAATTTTCCTTCCATTTAATTTTACAGTTCTAAAAAATTGTCTGAAATAAATTTCATCTCCGTAAATAATATTTATGAATTCAAATACACCCCAAACGCTGCCCGTTTCTGAAAACGGAAAAGAAAATAATCCTGTTGCTTTAAAAATCCGGTCATTCGATTTGTTTGAGGACAGGCTTAATTATATGAATGGTACGCGTGTATATTATGCCTATTTTGAAATGATACCCAGCCTGAAAATAATAAACAACATAAAACACCTCGATGTCATCAAATGGGTAGAGACAAAATTAGCCGGGCAAATTGTGAAAACACATTTACGGGAAGAATATTCTGCTTCAAAAAAGGAAATGGAAACTCTTTTTGTCCTTTTCATTCTTAAAAATAAATTACTGGTAAGAATTGAAAATAATCGTACAGCCTGCGTGTATTTTACAGAAGAAAACAGGCAGGAAGCGCAATTGATACTCGATGGGTTTAAAAAATTTTCGAGGAGAGTGCCTTCAGAATCTTATGTGCAGTTGGTTGTTCCGGGTTCCGATGGATTGGACCTGGAAATGATTACTAACAAAAAAGCAAAACTGGTTTTGGAAGAAAATTATAACGATGATCTTATTCCTATCCATAAACTTGTTGTGAAGGAATTAAAAGGAAATGGAAATAACGGGCTTGTTTTATTTCATGGAAAACCGGGCACAGGAAAATCAACTTACCTGCGGCATCTCATTCACCTGATGAGACGTAAATCAATTATTTTAATTTCTCCAAAGCTTGCAGCAAAGCTGGATGCTCCTGAGTTAACCAAGCTGCTTGTTCAAAACCGTGATTCAATTTTAATTATAGAAGATGCAGAAGAACTTATTACTTCAAGAGGGATAGGGAACGATTCCAGCATTTCAATGTTGCTCAACCTCACCGATGGAATCCTCGGTGAAAGTCTCGGCATTCATGTAATTTGTACGTTCAATACCGAATTAAAAAACATTGACAAAGCGCTTTTAAGAAAAGGAAGATTAACAGCTTTGTATGAGTTCAATGCGTTGTCAATTGAAAAATCAAAAGTATTGCTTAAAAAACTTGGTGTTGATGATTCCGCTGTTACATCACCCATGACACTCGCAGATATTTACCATGCGAAAGACACAGATTTTAAATTGGATGCAGTGAATCATAAGCCGGTTGGTTTCGCAATTGATATGGTTAATTGAATTTAATTCCTCCTGTACCTTTATAGCCTACGCTTTTGTCAAGACTATGAAGAAATAAAAAAACCCGCTCTCGTCCGTGTCAGTCGGGAGTTTGTATGACGGGGACGAGGATATACTTCAGTTCAAATAATTCACCTTTCCCTTTCCCCATCCACTCATATTTCCATTTCCCAATGTCATAAAACAGTAATATCATCCAAACCGCTTACTACTTTAATATGATTTTTAAAAGCGCTGTAATAATGATGAATAAAGGGTTTTAATAGGTGAACAGCATTTTATTCTATGTAACCTTTAGGGAACTGATCTTCGAAACGCTTTGGAAGTACTCCAAAGGCTATGTCTAATCCGCCAATAGTTATTGTTAGATCGCCAAAGGCTGTGACTAATCCGCCAATAGTTATTGTTAGACCGCCAAAGGCTGTGACTAATCCGCCAAAGACTATTAGTGATCTTCCAAAAGGTTTTGGAGATCGAATTTATGATTTTGCCGGTAGTTTGACTTTAAATGACTGTCATTTTTGCAGCTCGAGTTGATGTTGCGTGAATTGATGGTGCCAAAACTTCCGCTGGGCAGGCGTGTATGGTCGCACTGACTATGTTGTAGAAATGAGCACCGATCCTACCAAGCCGGAGTTATGGCATGTAACAAATCACACAGGAAAAGTGCGCATGACAATTTCAGGGCTAATAACAGGACATTTGTATTATTTCAGGATATTCACAGATTGCACCGCTGGTAAAAGCGGTCCGGGTGAATTAGCCAATCATATAGCTGCATAGTTAACATCCTCTAAAGGCATGAAGCATAAAATCCCTTTCAGTAATGCGAGGGATTTTTTTATATGATGTTGCAGCGAAAGACGGATGCGTATTCAAAGAAAAGTATTTTATTTATCATGCGACTTTTAATTGCTTTTACGACTCTTATCTTTGAACAAATTTTTGAATCGTAACAAACAATGCTGAAACAACTGATTTTCTGTTGCTCAATACTTATTTCTCTTGATTCACATGCACAACAATTTTCGTGCGGATTTGATTATTTAAAACAATATCAAAACCCGGAACAGAAGCAAAAAGAAGAAAACGCAAATAACTTTCTTTATGAACGTGCTCTTGGTTCTATTTCCAATTTAAAAAGTCAGCAAACCATCCTGCAAATTCCTGTCGTGTTTCATATCGTTCACCAAGGCGGGATGGAAAATATATCTGACTCAACAGTAATTGCTGCCATTGACCAGCTGAACCTGCGTTTTCAGAATGCAGCGCCTTATTATGACTCCACAGGCCATCCTATCAACATCCAGTTTTGTCTTGCCTCTGTTGATCCGCAGGGCCATCCGACTACGGGGATTACCCGTGACAGTTCTGTACTTACATTTTTAAATGCGAGTGATGATGCCCAGCTGAAAAGTCTTGACCGATGGGATACACACTATTATTATAACATCTGGTCAGTGGCAGCTATTTTCGGATTTCCTTTTTCAGTGAGCGGTTATTCCACGCTTCCGTCAAGTGCGGGCGACAGCACAGATGGTGTTGTGGTGTACTGGGGTGCCCTTAACAATTATGTTTTGTCTCATGAATCCGGGCATTACCTCGGCCTTTATCATACATTCAATTCAGGCAACTGCATTAACTATAACTGCCTGCTTGATGGGGACCAGGTGTGCGATACTCCTCCTGATACTTCAACTTCTACCTGTATGGATAATTCCTGTACCTCGGATGCCGATGATACAACAGGATTCAGCCCTTTTACAACCGATGTAAATGATTTACCCAACTATATGGATTATACTCCTTGTCCTCTTTCCTTCAGCCAGGGGCAGGCGGACAGGATGAATAACGCTCTCAATGTATTAAGAGGCTCATTACTCCAAAGCGTTGGATGCGGCTTCAGCGGCAGCACCGTGCCCGTTGCACAGATCAGCTATGCTGTATCTCCATGCAATGACGGTTTAGTTTATTTCAGCGATTCGCTTTCAACTAATGCCAATATGGTGAGCTGGGATTTTAATAATGACGGAGTGTTTGAATCTTCTTTGCACAATCCCGCCTATGCGTTCCCGGCAACGGGTACTTATACTGTAAAATTGATAGCCCTTTCTTCAGGTGGTGCAGATTCCATCACGCAAATAATTTTTGTTCAGAAATCACCAACCCAATATTATCCTATTATTACAATGAATGGCATCTTCCAGGTTCCGGGAAGCGTGTGGAAGTCGTGCGGTGACTATACTGTAAATTGCATTGCTGCGCCAGCACAATCCTATCTCTGGTCAACGGGAGAAACAACACAATCCATTTCGTTTATACCTGATTCAACGTTTACTCTTACGCTTACTATTATTGACAGTGCAGGGCTTACATGGAGCAACCAGCTTTGGCAACCGTTAATTGTGTATGTTTACCCGCTTCCCACTGCACCGGTTATTTATTCTACTGATTCTCTAACCGTCTGCACCGGTGACACCATTACGATTCATTCAAATGTTAACGGCACAGGTTTTACTTATAACTGGTATAAGAGCGGATCGCAGATAATTGGCGCTTATGATTCGATACTGACTGTAATCGCATCAGGCTTTGACACCTATCAGCTAATCATCGAGGATACTAATTACTGCTATAACTATAGCAATATTTTATGGGTATATGCTTATGATCCGCCTTTGGTGCAATCCCTCATCCAAAATAATTTTCAACTTATATCGGGTTGGGGGAATGGTAACCAGTGGTTCATGAACGGTGATACGATAGCAGGAGCAACAGGAACTACGTTAGACATTACTCAAAACGGGTGCTACAGCGTGGCTTGGTTTTTCAGCGCTGCACCTCAATGCTATACCATGTCAGACACGATCTGTTTTACGACACTGGACCTATCTTCAATACATCCCGGTAATAGCTTCAGCATATTTCCTGTTCCTGCAGCTGATTTAATACATATTAATGGTGAAGCAATTATGGAGGGTTCACATTATAAAATTACCGATCCCGCAGGCAGAATTGTGATGAAAGGAAAAATTGAATCACAAAATGCTGTAATCAATATTGCCGGATTGGCAAAAGGTGCTTATTTTTTTGATACCATAGTTGCAAACCAGCGCTCGGTGCGAGTGCTTATGAAAAAATGAGGTAATTGACAGGAACAATGCAGCCATAGATAAACAGGAAGAAACTATTGCCGGGAGTGTTGACACCAATAATTAACCGAAAGAAATTATTGATAAAGAAAAGGACACTAATGTTCAACCGGAAGCTGACGCTGTTAAAAGATTGATTCCTTTGTAACTTTTTCTTAACCAAGAACTATTTTGCGGATGATTTTTTGCCCTTTCACTTCCAACTGCATGAAATAAACCCAACTTGTTACCTTTTCAAGATGGATTGCATTGGTTGAAAGTTTGAAAGAAATAACTCTCACTGCAATATCGTTAACTGAAAATACGCTGAATGGGGCAGCCGAATTGAAGAGAATTGTTTTACCAACGGTGGAGCAGATTATGTCAGCGGGAACAATTCCGTTAACTGATAAAGGAGTGGAAAGCGTGCTATCATCCACTGAAAATGAAGGGTTCAATCCTATCGCATCATTGTAATTGATCCAGTTAAAGCCGATTTTCACGGAAAGATAATTGTCAGCAGCCGAAGGAAGCATTAGGGTAAAAGCAGTCCATATCCCAAATGGGTCGCAGACAGTCGCTTTTGCAAGCTGATCAATCTAATAAGTAATATCTTTTGTGTGTCAAATATAAATATCTTTTGAATGTCAAATATAAAAGTTAATATTCTTAAAAGTTACCGGTTTATATTCTTCCCGGATAATTGTATTAAAATCCGGATAAAGACAATAAACTCCTCGTTTATATTGTCCTGTAAAGGCGCAAGACTAACAGATACAGAAATTCAGATTACGAATTTTCCCGCTACTCATGATGATAAGGTTCCTTCCTGATAATGGTCATTGCCCTGTAAAGCTGTTCTAGAAAAACCAAACGAATCAATTGATGCGAACAGGTCATTTTTGATAAAGACAAAAGCATGTTGGCCCTTTTATAAACTGCCTGGTCAAAACCAAAAGCCCCGCCTACAACAAAAATAAGGTCAGATTGAAGGGAGGCCATCAATTTCTGCAGGTCACCCGCAAACTGGATTGAATTGAACTCTTTTCCTTTTTCGTCCAATAGCACAAGATAATCATTCGGTTTGATTATTTTTAATATCAATTCGGCTTCAAGCTGCTTCTGAATGGAAATATGTCCGGATGCAGATTTTTTCGAAGGTTCGGCTGTAATAATTTCAAAAGGCACATAATGTGTTAATCGTTTTTTAAAAATGTCTGTTCCTTCATTAATGTAAGGAAATGCGGTTTTTCCGGTAAAAACTAACTTCATCTTCATACAGTGTGCTGATTTATTTATTTAACATAAAAAATTGCGTTAATTTAATTGTTTCCTAAAGATATAAGTTAATTTTGACATTCATTTGAGGGGGAGCATTTGGCTTGGTTTTTGTTATTTCATGGCTACTGCTTAAATCACAAAAAATAAAATGAAAAAGTCATTGAGGTTGTCAGTACTGTTCATGCTAATTTCCTTATCGCTTTTTGCCGCTCTTGATATTTTTGATAATGTCAGCTCGGCAATCAGGACAGGTGATGCACGGCAGCTCTCACGTTTTTTCAATACAAATGTTGATCTTACCATTCTTAACCAGGAAGAAGTTTACAGCAAAGCGCAGGCAGAACAGATTGTAAAAGATTTCTTCAGCAAAAATACGCCTAAGAGCTTTACCATCATTCATAACGGCCTGTCGAAAGAAGGTTCAAAATATGCAATTGGAAACCTGGTCACTACCCAGGGTATAAATTACAGGACATATTTGTACATTAAACAATCAGGCGGTACAGAATATATCCAGGAATTGCGATTCGAAAAAGAGTAAAAATTTACAGGGTTTAATTCATTTATGGTCAGGAGACGTTGCAAAACGTCTCTTTTTTTTTATTCCGTCTTTAATTAAGACTTTTGCATCAGCAAGTCAATTTTGATGGATGTAACTGAATTTATAAAACGTGCCCTGGAGGAAGACGGAGCTTCAGAAGATCATACTTCACTGGCCTGTATTGATGCTGTTGTTCCCGGAAAAGCCGAACTGCTGATTAAAGAAGATGGTATTATTGCCGGGATAGAAGCTGCAAAAAATATTTTCAACTATCTCGATAAAAATTTTGTCGTTAAAAGTTTTGTTGAAGACGGGCAAAAAGTATCGAAAGGAGAAACCGGTTTTGAGGTGGAAGGTTTTATGCAAAACATTTTGAAAGCAGAACGGCTGGTACTTAATATTATGCAGCGCATGAGCGGAATTGCCACTGAAACCTCAAAGTATGTGCAGCAGCTGCAGGGCTTAAAAACAAAAATCCTGGACACAAGAAAAACCACACCCTTGTTCAGGGAGTTTGAAAAACAGGCGGTACATTTCGGGGGAGGACAAAATCATCGCATGGGTTTAAATGATATGATTCTCATCAAGGATAACCATATTGATTTTTCCGGAGGTATTGAGAACGCTATTGAAAAGGTCTGTGAATATTTAAAAAGAACAGGCAGTGAAATGAAAGTTGAAATCGAAACGAGAAATTTACCTGAAGTAAAACAGGTTTTAAAGAAAGGTTTTGTGAATAGAATTATGCTTGATAATTTTAATATTCCTGATCTAACAGAAGCGGTAAAACTTATCAATAAACATTACGAAACAGAAGCATCAGGAGGAATTACCCTCGAAACTATCAGGTCGTATGCCGAAACCGGTGTTGATTTTATTTCTGTAGGAAGCTTAACGCATTCTTATAAAAGTCTTGACCTGAGCCTTAAAGCAAAGAAGAATTAGAAATGTTTTTCAACTGGTTCATAAAGCTTCCTGTTATAAAATCATTAATTGAGCTGGCAAAAAAAATCCGTTTGCCGGGCTTCCAGGGACTAAATATATATGATGTTTCTGTTTTTTTTTTCGGGCATCTTGGCGGGCAGGAAGTCCAGAGCCGGGCACGGTCAATTGCCTTCAGCTTTTTTCTTGCATTGTTTCCGGCAATTATTTTTCTTTTTTCATTGATTCCTTATATCCCCATAAAGGGATTCCAGGACCAGCTGCTTCTGCTTATCCGGGATCTACTGCCTTCCAATACTTATGAAGCTTCACGAATCACTATTGAAGATATTATTAAGCACCAGCGCAGCGGGTTGCTTTCTTTCGGAATTTTATTTACTCTTTATGTTTCGTCCAACGGCATTAATTCGCTGATTAATGCTTTTAACAGGGCACAAAGAGGAAGGAGAGTATCTTTAAATCAGCGTATGAGGGCGATTGGGCTTACATTATTTTTTTTTATACTCGTAATTTTTACACTGGCTCTTTTAATTTTCAGCCAGTTTGTTTTGCATTTCATAGTCACCACGGTCGAATCAAAAAATCAAACGCCTGTCATCATGCTCCAGACAGGAAAATGGATCATTCTTGTGTCCCTATGTTTCATAGCTATTTCAAGCCTTTATTATTTCGGAACTATAAAAAAAACACGGTGGCGGTTTATTTCTGCGGGATCCACGTTAGCTACCCTGCTGATTATACTAACTTCACTCGGATTTAATTATTTCGTTTTACATTTTGGAAGCTACAATAAGCTGTATGGTTCCATCGGCACACTCATGATCATCCTGATTTGGATCTATTTTAACTGCATGCAACTTATAGTGGGCCACGAGCTGAATGTATCCATTGACAACGTTAAAGAAAAAGAAACAAAAGCTTTCTGATTATTATTTGTCGTCCGTTTCCAAGGTTTGCCCGTCCACAGTTGTAAAAGTTTCCCATGAACCGTTTCCGTTTTTCTTTTCTATAACATATTTTTCAACGCCTGTTTTCCAGCCTTCGTATTTTGTCCATCGTAGCTTTACTATTTCATCTGACTCATTGTAATCCAAGCTTAATAAAATGGATGAACCTATTCTTCCCTGTGTCATTGTAACATCGCATTCATTAATAATTATTATTTTATAATAATAGTTCTGACGATGTACATCGGTTTTTTCATCAATGAATTTTAATTCGGTGTTTGGAACACTTCCTGCCAATTCATAATTCACTTTGTCCGATGACCGGTAAATATCATACCTCGCAACTTTTTCAGGAGCAATTTCCGGAGGATTCCATTCTGTCAAAACATTCATATCATTCATTACAGTTGAAAAAACAACATCAATAAATTGTCTTGTCAAATCACTTTCAGGAATTGCAGCTGAAGTGTCACTGAATGAAAAGTAAGTAGTAGCGCAAAGACCGGTAGCCCTTATTTTATAGAAATATCCTACAGGACATGCTACTGTTGAATCCACAAATGAATTGGAACCCGGAGGAACAGATGCAAGTAAATTGAAGCTGCCGCCCGGATCTGCCCGGTAAATCTCATACTCATTAATATTGCATCCAATATAAGGGGTCCAGTTGACAGCAATATTTTTATTCAAAGAAGTTGCGGTAACATTCATTGTTGTATGCGGAATTACATTGCTTAAATCAATTCTGTTGCCGCAATGATCCGTTGTCTGAACCTTATACGTATATACTGAATCCAGCGTAGCCAGGCCTGCATCAGTGTAAGTCGTGGTGACATTAAATCCCGCGCTGTTAGTATCAACTATTGTATAAATATTATCATAACTTCCCGTATGCCGGTTTAATCTGAAAAGTGCATATTGATAAAGATCAGGATCAGCGACATTTTTCCAGGTTATATTAACCGTGGAATTTGAAACAACCGTAACATCCATTATTTGTGCAATTGCAGGAGGCACCCCATCATAAACTTTTATATACGCAGCCTTAGTTTTTACATCTGAACACATTCCTGCATTCGTAACCGTTAGCCTAACGGTATAGGTACCGGCAGTATTGAATACCATGAATGGATTTTCCTGCGTTGAAGTAAACCCGTTTCCGAAATCCCAGAAGTAAGCTGCATTTTGTGTACCCGTTGATAAATTCATAAAGCCGACATTTAACGGGGCACATCCATCTGTTACATTAGCTGAGAAATTTGCAGCAGGAGCTACATATACCTTTACCGTGTTCGGATAATTTAATGTATCAGAACAACCGCCCTGTGAAGTTGTAATTAAAGAAAGCTGATAAGTTCCCGGTGCAGTATAAGTGTGAGAAGGGGTATTTTGTGATGAAGTGCTTCCATCACCAAAATTCCACAGGCAAGAGCTTCCATTGCTGCTTAAATTAGTAAATGAAACATTCAACGAAGAACATCCTGTGGAGTCTGATATGCTGAAAGATGCTGTTGGCTTTGAGTAAACATGAATGGTATCAGGATAGGTAAAAAAAGATTCACAGCCTGTTGAATCGCGTGTAATGAGTGAGACTACATAATTTCCAGGATTAGAATATTCGTGAACCGGACTTGACACTGCGGATGAATCTCCGTCACCAAAACTCCAGAACCAATCGGAGGAATTCGTTGATGCATTAGTGAATTGTACGGAATAAGGCAGGCATCCTCCCACTCCTGAAATAGAGAAGGATGCTACAGGACCTCTTACATTCACCAGGCTTGTCATTTGCAGTGTGTCAGAACATCCTAATGAATCAATTGCTGTTAAAGTAACGCTGTAATTTCCCGGAGTTGAGTAAATGTGAGATGGATTTTGTACGATTGAATAACTGCTATCTCCAAAGTTCCAGGAATACATTTCACTATTAAGAGAATTGTTCGTAAAATCAACAATAGCAGGTGAGCAATCATCCTGAATGCTACTGCTGAAACCTGCCACAGGACCAGCTACATGAACCAATGAATCCGCATATATCGTGTCAACACAACCTGCAGTTGATGTTATAATTAATTGAACATTATAGTAACCAATACTTTGAAAAGTGTGAACGGGGTTTGCCGTTGTATCGGTTCCGCCATCACCAAAGTTCCAGAGCCACGAAACGGCATAGTGCGATGAATCTGAAAAACTTGCATGCAAAGGATTGCATCCCTCACTGTTTGTAAGAGAAATTCCTGCCTCAGGCGGATCAATTACAATTTTTGAAATCGTGTCCGGGCATCCGTAAATATCATTAATAGTTAATAACACCGGGCCGGTAGGTTTGGAGGTATATATATGCACCGGGTTTTGTTGGGTGGAACTTGTACTATCACCGAAGTCCCAATGCCATATTGCTGCATCTGTGCTTTGATCTGTGAAATTTATTGTCCCCGGCAGACAATCACTATTTTTAATAAAATTAAAATCTGCATTTTTTGCGGGAACATAAATAAGATTGGTTTGCGTGAAAGTGCTGCTGCAATTTTTCTCATAAGAAGTTAAGGAAACTGTATAATAGCCCGGGTATTGATAATAATAATACCGACCTGCATTTGTATCTGTAGAAGTAACGCCATTTCCAAAATCCCATAACCAGGAAGAACTGTTTTGAGAAGTATTTGTAAAAGTAAAATAGATTCCGAAACAATTAGTAAAAGTGTTGATAGAAGTAAAATTTGCGACAGGGTTATCAATTTCTATCAAGTCCGGTAAATTAAATACCTGCTGACACCCGCTGGTATCATAGACTGTGAGGCTGACGGAATAGCTTCCCGTATCGCTGAATACATGAGCGGGGTTTGCAAATGAAGAAAAGGTTCCGTCACCAAAACTCCACTGGTAGTTTGAATAGTTCAGGTTGGAACTGAAAAAGAAAACGGTATCTGACTGACATGCACGCTTTTTATCAGAGGAAACAGCATGCAATGGAATTCCATACGAGCTTTCTGATAAAAAATCAGAGCATCCTGAACTGTCTGTTACTTTTAATGAAATTATATGGCTGTTGTTAATATTTGTATAAACGTGAGAAGGATTTGCGAGCACAGAAGTGGTTCCGTCACCAAAATCCCATTGCCAATTCGCAGCATTCAGAGAGTTATCAATAAGATCAACTGAATTGCCAAAACAACCATTTGTATGAGTAATGGAAAAATCTGCTGTTATTCCACTTACTAAAACTGCTGCAGGATGATAAATAGTATCAACAATACCCGTTGAAGTGCTGGTAATTAAAGTAAGATCATATACTCCCGGATCCGTATATATATGTATGGGATTGGATTGGGTTGAAGTGGCGCCATCACCAAAGCTCCACAGCCAGAAGATTGCATTTTGTTTGGGGTTATGAAAATTTATTGACAATGGTGCACACCCTGTTTCCGGATCCGGCTGATGAATTACAAGAGTATCCGGAGGTAGTATAACACCGCCTGCACCTAATTCCACGTTTGGAAAATTAAGCGTATCTGAACAAGAGTCATTAGAAATTATAAGTGAAATATTATAAGGTGGAGGTAATGTAAATGTATGTGAAGGATTTTCAAGACTCGAAGTTGTTCCATCACCGAAATCCCAAAACCATTGAGTCGCACCTTGAGAATTGGCATTGAATTGAACATTTAAAGGCGGAACGGTGTCTGAAGTTGCTACTGTTGGAATCGCAAACAAAGGAGAAAAATTTGCAGCATAACTATGTGTGGAAGTACTTGTACATCCATCAGCAGTAGTAATTGTCAAGCTCGCAGAATATGTTCCGGGGTTGGCATAGGTATGCGTTGGATGCTGAAGAGTTGAGCTGGTTCCGTCTCCGAAATTCCATAGCCATGAAACAGCATTGGTAGAACTGTCATGAAAGGTAGCAATGTAAGGTGGGCACAATTCAGTAATATAAGAAAAATTCGCCCCGCCACCGTTAATGATCAGCGTACTATAATCAGGAATGAATTGATCGCAATTATTTCCGTTAGCATGCGTCAGCAATGAGATGGTGTAAGTTCCGGGAATTGTATATGTATGACTTGTGTTCTGAATAGAAGAAGTTGTTCCGTCACCGAAATTCCAATTCCATGAAACAGTTCCGCTGGAATTGTCTGACAAATTAATTGTAAATGGAGCACATGCTGTGACTGGTGTAGGAGTGACAAAAGACGATTGGGTAGAGTTCAGATTTATGGGAACGGGTAAAATGTAAGTGTTTACACATCCATTATTAAATGTAATAGTTAAACTCACATTGAAGCTGCCATTGGATGTATAAGTATGCGTAGGGTGAGCCTGAGTAGAAGATGCTCCATCACCAAAATTCCAGTTGTATTGATTACCACCAACTGCTGAAAGACTGGTAAAATTAACGGTAAGTGGAGGACAGCCACTTGTTGCATCGGCAGTAAAAGATGCATCAGAATTAATAACTATTACAGGTGTTGAAGGTACTGTAACTGAACAACCGCTCGCATTAGTTACCGTTAATGAGTTCGGATAAGAGCCGGGTTGTATGTAAGTATGAACCGGGCTGATTTGTGTTGAAGTAGCTCCGTCACCAAAGCTCCATAAAAAAGAATTATTTCCTACAGAAGTAGTATTGACAAAAGAAACTGTTAAAGGTGCGCACCCGGAAGAATTAGTAATGGTATAATTAGGCGTGGGAGATGGGGACAAATTCAGGCTGTTAAAAGTGGAAGAAGCTGAACATCCATTTGAATATATCACTGAAACTGATATTGTGTATGTCCCCACTACAGGATAGGGATGATATGGGTTTTGCAAAGTTGACTGTGTACCGTCACCAAAATTCCATAAATAAGATGTCGCTGAACCTGTCAAAAAGTGAACATTTGCAGGAATGCATGCTGTCGAATCATCAACCGAAATTTGCGGCTGCGGATTATTTAAAACTGATATAAAATTATTCTTTACCAGGGTATCAATACATCCGGAAGAATTTGAAGTGATCAGCTTGACGTTATAGGTTCCCGGTGCAGTATAAGTATGATTTGAATTTTGAGAATTAGCAGTTGTTCCATCTCCAAAATCCCATGACCACATAGTTGCACTATTTGAAGAGGAAGTAAATGAAAATACCTGCGATAAATTGCAGGTGCTGGTCAGGTTCGCAGTAAAATTTGAAACAGGCTTTGGATAAATTGTTATATAGTGATTTTTTGTTTTCGTATCTGAACAACCAAACGAGCTTTTGTACACAACAAGTGTAACAGAAAATTGCCCTGAAGCTGTATAAGTGTGTACCGGGTTGATGCCATTGGAAGTTAATCCATCTCCAAAATCCCAAACACAACTGTCAAAATTCTGGGAAAGATTGGTAAAGCTTATTGGGTTATTTATGCATACACCAGTTAAATTAGCTGAAAAATCTGCAACAGGGTTTTGGATAACAGTAATGAAATTATTTTTTATTAATGAATCTTTGCTTCCATTAGAGCCATAGGCAACCAGCTTTACAGAATAATTCCCCGGGTTAACATAAACGATTGTCGGATTGGGAAGCGCAGAGGTATTTCCATTTCCAAAATCCCAAGAATAAGAAGATGCGTTTGACGAATTGTTTATGAATTGTATATTCAAAGGAGCACATCCTGATGATGATCCTGCAACCGAAAAAGCAGCAACAGCGTTTTGAGCTGAAGATCTTTCAGCTATAAATACGAATGAAAACACAAGACGCAATAAGACAAATATTGTCCTGCCGCAATAGTTATGGTTAGCCTTTTGGTATTTTTTTGAAAGCATAAAAGCCTTTTAAGCCAGAATGAATTTTAATAGATTACCAATACGAATAATCTTATAAAAGGTTCTGAAACCTCTTTATTGACTGATGATTATTCTGGTTTTCTTTGATTTGAATAAAAATAGTCAAGTTCGAATTGCATATTTTGATTTGAAAATCTAATAATTACCCTTGTAAGAAATTTCAATTTTTGCAAAAATATAAATGAAGTCCTCCCAATTTATTTGAAGTTACCTTTTACATTTGATCTGCATTTTGAAATGCGCTGTAGTGTCTGAAACTTATTTATAATGAAATACCGCTGTAAGACTTTCCTGGTTTTCTTTATATTACCAATTGCCCGTTGAACCAAATGTTCTTTGCTCCATCGTATGATACATTACATCCGCCAAATAATTGTTTTGATACAGACAAAAAAATATTTGTTTCGAAATAGAAATAAATTAGAAACGTATGAGGGTTATGCAGTAAAAAACGGAATTTAATCTGCGAAATTTAACAAATCTGTATTATCTTGGGCTACCCTATTGTTATCCTATTTTTTTATCATCCTTGAAACATATTCAGTAAGCTCAGGAACAAAATTCTGCAGGTAACTTCCGCTGATATATAATCCCCCGATTATTATTGAATGCAGAAAAATGTCTCCCAAAGCATTTGAAAAATGCGGAATGAAATAGTCTATCGCTCCGACAATCATAATTAAAAGAATCACTTTAAAAGTATTTTTTTCAACCGGGCTCAATTTATAATGTTTCCAGACAATAAAACTGTTTACAAGATTTAAAATTACTCCTGAAAAAGCTGTGGCAAATGCAGCGCCTCTCAAACCATAAGGGGGAATAAGCGAAAGCTGCAAAGTAAAATTTATCAGCACAGCAATAACCATCATCATTGCAGCATAATAATATTTGCGGGAATAAAACAGCACCTGTGAATTAAGTCCTGTGCCCATGTTAAATAATGTACCGCAACTTATGATGAATACAATATCAGCACCTCCCCTGTATTTTTCAGGAAGAAATTGCAGCAGGCTGTTTATGTTTCCATTGATTCCGAGAAATAATAAACCACCGAGCAACAACATGTATTTGGCTGACTTCTTATAAATTTCATTTATTTCACGGAGATTGTCATGAGCAAAAGCAGATGAAATTTTAAACGTTGCAATTTTATCAAGGGCACCTAATGGTGCTTCAATCAGGGTAGGAATGAATGCTGCAACAACGTAAATCGCAACATTATCTAAAATTACTTTTGTGCCAAGTATAACAGTAGCAAGTTCTTTCAGTCCGACAGAACCCAATGAAGCCAGCCATACAATAGCAGCGAACGAAAACATCTTTGCAACACCGACTTTCTTAAAATGTCCCCAGTCAATTTTAAATCCCGGCTTCTCTTCATAGTAAATATAAAAAAGCAGCAAAATAATTTGCAACCCATATACGAGTACAAACAGGGAAATAAAAACAGGCAATGAAAACAGCTTTAAATAATAAAGCGAAACCACTATGATTATTCCCAATCGGACAATAACATCATTGATAAAGCCGGGAACTGTGGATTTGAAAATCGAATAGCAATAAAGATTTAATTGAGTCGCAAAAGACAGCAGGAAAGTAAATGGGAACACCCAATAAAAAAAATCAGCAAACAACTTTGATTTTTCAATGTATTGAGGAATGATTAAGTTCTTGAACCCGAAAATCAGCAGGGCGGTAATAATAAATCCTGCAAAGGTTCCGAGCAATGAGAAACCGAAAAAGCCATGATGCCGTGTTTCAGAATTCCGGAAGTTGGGAAAAAATTTTACGGTAATATTTGCAATACCCAACGGAACAAAAGTGGAAAGCAATAAGGCGAACGAATATAAAACTCTTGTCAGACCTAATTCTTCAGCGGAAAGAAAACGAGGCTGGATTATTAAAATATTAACAAAGCCAATGAGAATCCCGATATAGGATGTGAAAAAATTTTTGATGGACTGGCGTTGGATTACTCCCACTGCTTGAGCTATTAAAGTATTTTTGTTTTGTTTATCGCAAAGGCGCCAATGTCATAAAAAAATACAAAGTATATTTCTAATAAAATTTCGTGTGCTTCGTGTTGTATTTTCGCACGATTGTGTAAAATTACATTATTGCTGCAATTAAAAATTACAGGGGCAAAACAGAATATATTTGGAATTTAACACAAGAGTTTAACTTGGAGTACCATCATTTTATGCTGATTTATTAAATGAAAGAAAAAAATCAATTTTACCAAGTTACTGAAGCAATCAGGAATTACAATGGCGATAAGCCTTTGTCATTTTTTCTTAATGCCTGGTTTCGTCAGCACCGCAATATGGGATCGCATGACAGGAAAACAATGCGGACGTTTGTTTATAATTATTTCCGGTTGGGAAAATGTTTGAGTGATTTGAGCATTGAAGAAAGAATTGCAATTGCAACATTTACCATTTCAAATAAAAGAGATTCACTTGTTGATTATTGCATCACGAATCTTACTTCGCTTCCTTCTGAAAATATTTTCTTATCACTTGATGAAAAAATAAAAATCATTTCACAATGCTATCCTGGATTTGATTTTAAAAATATTTTTTCCTTTCAGAATTATTTAAGCGATCATATTTCAGCAGAAGAATTTTACAAATCATTTTTGATTCAGCCCGATGTTTGGATAAGGGTCAGAGAAAATTTCAAAGAAACTGTTTTAGATGAACTGAAGAAAAACAACATAGAGTTCACTCAAGCTCCTGACCTTCCAAACGCTTTTGGAATCAGTAATTCAACCCAGTTGGAAAATTTAAAAACTTTTGAAAAAGGTTATTTTGAAATCCAGGATAGGTCTTCACAAAAGACCGGAGCATTTTTTCAACCCAACGAAAATGAACACTGGTGGGATTGCTGTGCAGGTTCAGGAGGAAAAAGCTTGTTATTATCAGAACAGGAAAAAAACATTAAAATAACAGTATCAGATACCCGGGATGCTATCTTAGAAAATCTAAAAAAAAGATTTCACAAAGCCGGATTAAATAACTTTGAAATCAAAAATCTCGATCTCACAAGTGCCAACAGTCGACTTCCGGCTGCGGACTCCTTCGATGGCATCATTGCCGACTTCCCCTGCTCCGGTTCCGGCACCTGGGCAAGAACTCCTGAAATGCTTTTGTACTTTAATGAATCTGATATTGAAAAATTCGTTGGCATACAAAAAGAAATTTTAAAAAACATAACACCTTTTTTAAAAAAAGGAAAACCGCTTATTTATATCACCTGCTCGGTTTTTAAAAATGAAAACGAAAATATTGTTGATTATGCAGTGAACAATCTCGGTTTTCGTCTCGAAAAAATGGAATTGGTAACGGGTTATGATAAAAAAGCAGATACCCTATTCACAGCACGATTGATAAGGATTTAAATTGTTTGAATGACATTTAAATGAAAAAAAATGTAATTTTCAAAGACAATGTTAACTGTGGGGCTGTTCTCTTTACCTTTGTCGGCATAAATCAACAACCAATAATAAATGAAAAAAAACCTTACCATTGCTGCATTGCTGTTTTGCGGTTCAATATGCTTTGCGCAAAATTTAACATTACAGGCTCATCTTCCTTACGCATTTCCGCTTGCAAACATCGGGGGATATGTGGACAGCACAGGAAACGAATATGCTCTCGTTGGCACTTACAATGGTCTTTCCATCGTTGATGTCACAACTCCGACAAATCCGGTTGAAGTTTTTGCAGTTCCGGGAAATCAATCAGACTGGCGTGAAGTTAAAACATGGCTTAATTATGCCTATGTTACCAATGAAGATGGTAATGGTCTGCAAATAATAAACCTCGGTTATTTACCTGACTCAGTACAGGTAAAACAATGGTATGGTGATGCAGCAATAAACCTTCAGCTTGAAACAATTCATGCATTGCATATTGATAACGGTTATGCTTATTTATACGGAAGCAATCTTTTCAATGGCACTGCCGTTATCTGCGATCTGAATGCTGATCCCTGGAACCCGCATTACCTTGGACATACACCGGGAACCTATATACATGACGGTTATGTGAGAAATGATACGCTTTACGGATGTCATATATATAATGGATATTTTTCGGTTTTTAATTGCACAAACAAAGCGAACCCGGTTTTACTTGCCACTCAGAATACTCCCGGAAATTTCACCCACAACTCGTGGCTTTCAGCCGATAGTCACACCCTGTTTACAACAGACGAGATCTCTGATTCTTACTTAACCTCTTATGACATTAGCAACCTTGGAAACATCCAGGAATTAGATAAATTTCAAACAACTCCAGGCTCTGGTTCTATTGTGCACAATACACATATTATAAGCGCGAATGGCGGTGAGTTTGCTGTAACTTCATGGTATAAAGATGGTGTGGTGATAAGTGATGTAACCAATCCCGGCAACATTGTTGAAATTGTACGATATGATACCTACGCCCAGGGTGCAGGGGATGGTTTTAATGGTGACTGGGGAGTTTATCCTTATCTTCCATCAGGAACAATAGTTGCTTCAGACATTGATAATGGCTTATATGTTTTATCCCCAAATTATGTGCGTGCCTGCTATCTCGAAGGCACTCTTACCGACAGTGCAACAGGAGTGCCTTTAAATAATGTTGCCATACAAGTTCTGTCTACCGCCATAACAACTAATTCTGTTCTGACCGGAAATTATAAAACAGGATCGGCCGCACCCGGCACGTTTGACATTCAATTTTCAAAAGCAGGATATACGACTAAAATTATAACAGGAGTAATACTGACTTCAGGAGCAGTAACAACCTTAAATGTACTATTGGCAGCACCCAGTGCTCTGTCAATCAGCGGGCAGGTCATAGAAGCAGGAACCGGAAATCCCATTCCGAATGCACAGGTATTAATTGAAAATGCGCTATATTCTAATAATGTTACTTCTAACGCAACAGGTAATTTTACTGTAGCACCTTTCTTTGCAGGAACGTATAATGTCACTGCGGGAAAATGGGGTTACAGAACTTCCTGCACTACCGGAATTCCGATTAACGGAACATCAGGTCCGGTTGTGATCACTCTTGATAAAGGATATTATGATGACTTCGCACTTGATTTAAACTGGACTGTTACTGGCGCTTCTTCAAACATTTGGGAAAGAGGTGTGCCTGTTGGAACAACTAATATGGGTACACAATGCAATCCCGGTTTTGATGTGGCAAACGATTGCAGTAATCAGTGTTATGTTACTGATAATGGCGGAGGCAGTGGATGGGATAATGATGTTGATTATGGAAATACGGTGTTCACTTCTCCTGTTTTTGATGCCACTTTATATGTGTCACCGCTGGTAAACTATTACCGCTGGTTTGCAAATGTTGGTAACAATGGGGGAGGAAATCCAGATGATACTATGACCGTGAAGTTGTCAAACGGCATTACTACTGCCACTCTTGAAACGGTTTTACACAATGCTCCGGGCAACAGTTCATGGGTTGCAAAGTCATTTAAAATTTCTGACTACCTCACTCCTACTCCAAACATGCAATTCATAGTAGAAACAGCAGACTGGGGCCCGGTTTTTAATATTGTTGAAGGCGGGTTGGATAAATTTGAGGTGGTTGAAGGGCCTTTAAGCGTAAATGAAATTACTTCTTCTGATTTATCATTGAAAGCTTATCCGAATCCCTTCAGCAATTCTGTTTCTATAAAAATAAATGTTGCATCGCTTTCAAAAAATTCATCTCTCATTGTTACTGATGTCGAAGGAAAGGTATTGGTGAACAAACTTGTTTCAGCGAATCAATCTGCTTATGAATTCGGAAAAGAATTTTCAGCAGGAGTTTACTTTGTTCAATTGAAAAATTCCGAAAAAATATCTTCTGTGCTTAAAGTTATAAAAGTAAATTAATAGTATCCTCCGTGATTTAAGGCTCATTGTTAAAAACTCTGAGCCTTTATTTTTTTTATTCTATTCAGGTTTTTGAATTAACTTTACACAAACATTTTATACTCACTTAAAAAATAACCGATGAAAAAAATTTATCTGCTTCTTCCGATTATTATTATTAGTATTTCCGTTAATTCGTTTGCGGGAAATAATTCCAAAAGAACATTCCGGCTTGCTTCCAATATAAAATCAACTGATTATTTTCCGGGAAAAATAATTGTCAAAATAAAGCCGGAGTACAGGAGCGCTTGCTCAAGATCGGCTGTAACGATTCTTTCACTGAGCAGGTTAATGGCATCATTGCAAACTGCTGCTATCGAAAAAAAATTTCCATTACATCAGCCCCCCGTTCAGCAAAGAAATTCAAATGGTCAGCCGTTGGTTGATATTTCCCTGATTTATAAATTAAGTTACAATGCATCTATTCCTGTGGAAAAAGCAATTAACATTTTGTTGCAGGATCAATCTGTGGAATATGCCGAGCCGGAATATACCGCTCAGCTTTTCTATACACCAAATGACACAGGAATTGCAAATGAATACCAGCTTGTGAATATTCATGCTTTTCAGGGCTGGGATATTTCAAAAGGCGACACCAGCATTGTTATAGGAATAACCGATACGGGCACTGATACCGATCATCCCGATTTGGTAAACCAGGTAAAATATAATTATGCTGACCCCATAAATGGAATTGATGATGATGGCGATGGTTATGTTGATAATTTTGCAGGATGGGATTTGGGAGATAATGATAACGATCCGATCATATCTATTGTGCATGGTTCTTTTGTTGCCGGTTGCGCAGCCGCACAGCCTGATAATATTACAGGCATTGCAGGTTCGGGATTTTTTTGCAAATATCTTCCTGTCAAAATTTCTTCGGGCAGTGTTTTGACTAAACCTTATGAAGGCATTGTATATGCTGCCGATCATGGATGCCAGATTATTAACTGTTCATGGGGAAGTGTAGGCGGAGGACAATTTGGTCAGGATATTATTGACTATGCAACCATCAATCAAAACCGTTTAGTCGTATGTGCAGCGGGGAATAATAATAATGACGACCCGTTTTTTCCGGCTTCGTATAAATATGTTCTTTCTGTAACAGGCACTAACAGTGCAGATGTAAAATGGACAGGTTCCAGTTTCGGAACTAATATAGATGTCAGCGCTCCGGGTGAAGCAGTTTACTCTACTATATTTGATAATTACTGGTCGTTCTCTTCGGGAACTTCTTTTGCGTCACCCATAGTTGCAGGGCTTGCAGGAATTGTGATGTGGCATTTCCCGGCATTTACTCCATTGCAGGTTGCTGAACAACTGCGCGCAACCAGTGATGATATTGATGGCATTCCCGGTAATGCCACTTACACACATGCGCTTGGAAAAGGCAGGGTTAATCTTTTTCGTGCGTTGACAGAGAATGCAAAGTCAGTGCGGATGATTGATATTAATATTACAGATGGCAACGACAATGCTTTTACTGCTAACGATACACTTTCCATTAGTGGGGAAATTACCAATTGGCTGGATCCTGTAACTAATCTGAATATTACTTTAACATGCAACTCACCGGATATAACTATTATTAATGGAACTGTTTCTGTTGCGAGCATGGCGACATTGGCGAGCACAAATAATAATAGCAATCCTTTTACTGTAAGCATCAGTCCGACTATTCCTTTAAATAGCGAGGTGAGATTTACACTTACTTATACGGACGCTGGCGGATATAGTGATTTTCAATGTTTCGATCTTGTACTTAATGTTGATTATATAAATATATTGGTAAATAATGTGGGCACTTCCATTACCAGCAAAGGACGAATCGGTTTCAATCAATCAGGGCAGCAGCAGGGAATAGGTTTTATCTTTAATGATACCAACCAGGTATTGTATGAAGGCTGCTTTCTTGCCGGCATTAATCAAATACAGGTTTCTGATTACATGTGGGGGGATAATGTAAACGATCATGATTTTGCTCCGCAGGATTATGTTCGCACAATAATTCCTTCAGCAGTTTCCGATTTTGATTTATACAGTACTTTCAATGATGATTCAGCTTATACAAACAAGTTGAACGTGTTAGTTACACAACGGACGTTTGCATGGAGCACACCTGCTGATGCAAATTATATTATGATCGTATATACCATAAAAAATAACAGTTCGGTCGCTTATGATTCGCTGTATGCATCAATTTATTGTGATTATGATATTGGAGCGAATGCAAGTCAAAACAGTGCAGCGATTGATGTGCCTTTAAAACTCGGATATCAATGGGATACACAAGCCGGTGGAGTTTATGCTGCAATAAAAGTTTTAGGATTTAGTCCGTTCAACGGTTATGCTGTAGATAATGATGGAGCCAGTGGAAATAGTGTAAACATCTATGACGGATTTCAAAAAGCAGAAAAATATATTTCAATGAGTACACCCCGCCTTAATGCAGGAACGACAGGGAATGGCAGTGACGCTTCACTTATGGTAGCTTCAGGTCCTTATTCCATTAATGCGGGCGATTCCGTACAGGTTGGGTTTGCATTAATAGCAGGTGACAGCCTGCCTGTTGTAATTGATGCTGCTAATGCTGCTGAAATAAAATTCTTAACTTCGGTTGGCATTCCGCAAAATCCTTCTGCATTAGCATTTTCTCTTGATCAGAATTTTCCGAATCCGTTTTCTGAAAATACTATTATCCGTTTTACTTTGCCTTCTTCGGAAAATGTTGATTTAAGCGTTTATGATATTACAGGACAAAAGGTAATGACTGTTGTAAATCAAAAACTCTCGGAGGGAAAACATCTGTATTCAATTGAAAGTAAAAAACTCAATAGCGGGATTTATTATTTTACTTTGAGAGCAGGGGGAAAAGTTGAAACAAGGAAACTGGTAAAGGTTAAGTAAAAGTTCTAAGTTATTTACTTTTTTCGATTGGCTCTAATTGTGATAAATCACAAATTGTTTTCATCGCTCCAAATAACACATGTGCTTTTCCATTCATAATTTGCTCAACTTTTCCCATGGTTCTTCCTTTAATCAATTTCACCAATGAACCAACTTTAATACTTTCAATCCTCTTCTTTATTTCTTCAGCTATTTCATTATCATTGTTTTTTATCTGCAATTCGCTTTTTCTATTGCCGAATTTATGTAAGTAAGCATTTAATGTTTGCGTTTTATTTTTTGATAACTTATATTCTTTTAAAAACTTACGTATCATTTCTTCCGACTGCGAAATCAGCTTCAATTCCTTTTGTTTTATTCGCGCATCAAGCTGGTTGTTTGTATGCTCAGCCTGCAATGATAATTTCTCGCTTCGGGCAATGAGTTCAGTTAATTTCTTTTCTTTTTCAAAAACATCCTCCAACTTTTTCTTCAAAACAGACTTATCCTTTTCAACTTCGTTCAATAATTTTTCGAGCACAAGGCTTTTGTTATCAACTTTGCTTTTCGCTCGTTGAATAACAGATTGAGGCAAACCACTTCTTTCAGCAACAACAAACGTATAAGAGCTTCCCGGTTTACCAACCATCAGCCTGTATAACGGTTTCAGGTTCTTTGCATCAAATGCCATTGAGCCGTTAATGATACCCGGAGTTTTATCAGCCATCACTTTTAAATTCAGGTAGTGCGTGGTGACTATTCCAAAAGATTTTTTCTTATTCAGCTCCACTAAAATAGATTCTGCCAATGCACCGCCAAGATTTGGATCAGTGCCTGTTCCGAATTCATCAATTAAAAATAAACTCTTTTCATTGCTTCGTTCTAAAAAAATTTTTGCATTCCGCAACCGCGAACTATAGGTGCTTAATTCATATTCGAGCGATTGTGAATCTCCAATATCCACTAACAGGTTTTCAAAGATTCCCATCGTGCTGTTTTCATCAGCGGTAACTAACATTCCTGATTGCAGCATCATTTGCAGCAGCCCGATTGTTTTCATGCACACTGTTTTCCCTCCTGCGTTCGGTCCGCTTATTACAAGAATTCTTTTGCTGAAATCTAATTTCAAATCAAAAGGAATAGTTGTTTTTTTATTCACCTTATTAATTACATACAACAATGGGTGCTTTGCGTTTATCAATTCTATAATTGGCCTGTTAACAAGATGAGGTAAATGTGCATCACCGGAAATTGCAAACAATCCCTTTGCTCTTGTAAAATCAAACACGCTCAATACCTCCATATATTGATTCAAAAGAGAATGGTATTTCCTCAGCGAAGAAGTCAGCTCACGTAATATTCGTTGTATTTCCACCCGTTCTTCCTGTTCTAAGTTAAAAATGGAATTGTTGATTTCAATAACTTCCTGCGGTTCAAGAAAAACCGTTTTTCCTGTTGCCGAAACATCATGCACAATTCCTTTCAAAGCTCTTTTCTGCTCTGCAAAAACAGAAATAACCCTTCTTCCGTTTCGGGTGCTTTGCTCAGATTCGGTGATCCATTCTTCTTTTCTGTATTTATTTATAACAGACTGGTAAATTCTGTCAGCGTCCACCCTGCTCCGCTGCAATGTTTTGCGAATGCGGGAAAGTTCTGTTGATGCAGTTGAACGTACAACTCCTTCTTCATCAAAAACAATTTCAATTTCTGTAATGATATTTTTTTCAAATCGTATATTTTCAAGAACAGAAAAAAGTTGTGGATAGTTTACATTTCTTGTTTCAAAAAATCTGAAAACATCCCTTGCAGTAACAGTTATTTTCAGAATGTTGATAAACTGTTCTGATGACAAAACACTGTTTTCAATTTTCAGTAAGTTTAATTCTTTTGAAATGTCTCTATAATTATCAGTCGGAAAATTCTCCGTAGCAGCAATGAGTCTTTTGAACTCATTTGTTTTCCCGAGTAAAAGATTTATTTTATCAATATCAGAAGAAATTTGAATCTCATTCAATTTCTTTTTTCCTAATTGACCGATGCAATGAAAAGAAATCAAATCTTTGATCTTTTCAAATTCAGCAGTAAGTAAGGATGTTTCAGGAAAAATCTGCATCTGACAAAATTAAACCTTCTCAGCATTCTCAAAGTTTTGTGGTTTTACCAGTTCTATTAACACCTGTTGATAATTTGATTTTTATGAACGGTATTATTTAGCGAGTTTTACACGCGAATACTTATTCGAACTTCACACCTTAAATTTTAAACCTATTTTCATGCCATCAATTAATGAGTTAAAATCCCGCTGTTCTCAAGTGAGAAGGGACATTGTGCGAATGGTACATGCCGTTCAAAGCGGGCATCCGGGAGGTTCCCTGGGCTGTACCGAATTTTTTGTGGCCATGTATTTCGAAATTCTGAAACATAAGCCAAAACCATGGAACATGGACGGTATTGGAGAAGATGTATTCTTTCTTTCCAACGGACATATTTCTCCTGTTTGGTATAGCGTGCTTGCGCGTTCAGGTTATTTTGATGTGAAAGAATTATCCACATTCAGAAAAATAGATTCCCGCCTGCAGGGACACCCTGCTACTCATGAAGGATTGCCCGGTATTCGTGTTGCATCAGGTTCACTCGGACAGGGATTATCAGTTGCATGCGGAGCAGCATTATCAAAAAAATTAAATAACGATTCAAACATAGTTTACAGTTTACATGGTGACGGAGAACTGGAAGAAGGACAAATTTGGGAAGCGGTGATGTTTGCTGCGGCACACAAAGTGGATAATCTAATATCAACAGTTGATGTAAATGGACAACAAATTGATGGCGCGACAAAAGATGTTTTGCCGATTGGCGAATTAAAACCAAAATGGGAAGCATTCGGCTGGAAAGTTTTTGAAATGGATGGAGGGAATATTGAAGAAGTAATCTCGACATTAAAACTTGCAAAGCAGCATACGGGAAAAGGGCAGCCCATCGTTATATTGATGAATACGGTTATGGGCAACGGAGTGGACTTTATGATGCACACGCATAAATGGCACGGCATTGCGCCTAATGCTGAGCAGTTGAAAAAAGCACTGGAGCAGTTACCGGAAACGGTTGGAGATTATTGAGATGAAAGTATCAAGTATTAAGTATAGAGTACCAAGTACAGTGTACCAAGTACCAGAAAATAAATTCTTGAAACGAGGGAATATTTTTACATGGAGTATTGTCCTGTCTTTGTACTTAGTACTTTGTACTTTGTACTCATTCTCCCAAAAACCGCCTGAACAACCTAAACAACTTACACGCATCCTTTTTCTTTTCGATGATTCGCAAAGCATGAGGGTAAAATGGCAGAGCAATACAAAATTTGAAATTGCAAAAAAATTGCTGTCCGAAATGGTTGACAGCCTGCAGCGTATTGATAATCTGGAATTGGCTCTAAGGGTGTACGGACATACAAAACGGTTTCCTCCACAGGATTGTGATGATACGCGATTGGAAGTTCCTTTCGGAAGAATGAATTCATTCCAGATAAAAAAGAAGCTGAAAGAAATTCAGCCAAGCGGCACTACTCCTATTGCTGCTTCATTGCAGGAATGTGAAAAAGATTTTCCCGATGATCCCTCCCGAAATATTATCATTTTAATCACTGATGGAATTGAAGAATGTAATGGAGACCCATGCGCTGTCTCATACGCATTGCAGAAAAAAGGAATTGTTTTAAAGCCATTTGTTATCGGCCTGGGCATCACCAAAGACTTTGCAAAATCTTTTGATTGTGTGGGAACATATTATGATGCTGCTGAAGAGAGTTCTTTTCGTACTGTGCTAAGTGTTGTTATTTCACAGGCATTGAATAACACAAGCATGCAGATAAATTTATTGGATGCTTTTGGCAAACCAACTGAAACAAATGTCGGAATGACTTTTTATGATCAATTTTCAGGAGTTATTCGTTACAATTTTGTTCACACCATGAATGCAAAAGGTTATCCTGATACGTTGAAAGTGGATCCGCTCAGTAAATATAATATTGTGGTGCATACTTTACCTCCTGTCAAAAAAGACAGCGTAAAAGTTACTCCCGGCAAACATATTATTGTAGGAATTGATGCTGCGCAAGGAGATTTATATTTGAAACTTGACGCAACCACTGAATACAAAAATCTTCAGACAATCGTAAGAAAACATGATGAAATGAAAACCTTGCATGTGCAATCTTTTAATACTAAAGAAAGATATCTTGTTGGCAAGTATGATCTTGAAATTCTTACGCTCCCCGAAATGTTAGTAGATAATGTTGATATATCTCAAAGCAAAACAACAACCATTGAAATCCCCAAACCCGGCATTGTAACATTACTTTCAAACAATCCCGGTTATGGAAGTATTTATGTTGAAGAAAATAATAAGCTGAGATGGATTTACAGCATGGATGAAAACCAAACAAAAGAAAGTGTGGTGCTGCAACCAGGAAAATACAGGGTAATCTTCCGGTCAAAAAACTCAAGAGAAAGTATTTATACAGTTGATAAAATATTCAGAGTTGCTTCGGGAAGTTCTATTTCTGTAAATGTATTTTAGAAAATGAATATAAAGTATCAAGTATTAAGTACCAAGACAAAAATCAACATTCGTAATTCATTGAAATCATTAAACCTAAATAACAACTGCTAAATTTAATATGAAAAAATATTCTTTTACTGAAAAAAAAGACACCCGTTCCGGGTTCGGGGCGGGATTATCAGAACTGGGAAAAATAAATCCGAATGTAGTTGCCCTGTGCGCTGATCTTACAGGATCGCTCAAAATGGACGCCTTTCAAAAAGAATTTCCTGAGCGTTTTTTCCAGGTAGGAATTGCAGAAGCAAATATGATGGGAATTGCAGCAGGGCTGACCATCGGAGGAAAAATTCCGTTTACAGGAACCTTTGCAAATTTTTCTACGGGGAGAGTGTATGATCAGATCCGCCAATCAATTGCTTACTCAAATAAAAACGTAAAAATCTGTGCATCACATGCAGGGCTGACTTTAGGCGAAGATGGCGCAACGCACCAGATCCTTGAAGACATTGGCATGATGCGTATGTTGCCTCACATGACTGTGATTTGTCCGTGCGATTATAACCAGACAAAAGCTGCTACCCTTGCAAGTGCAAATCATCTTGGTCCCGTTTATTTACGTTTTGGCCGTCCGTCATGGCCTGTTTTTACAAATGCTGATGAGAAATTTGAAATCGGAAAAGCAGTTGTAATGAGTGAAGGAAGTGATGTAACCATTTTTGCAACAGGGCATTTAGTTTGGAAAGCAGTTGAAGCAGGAGAAAAATTAGCACAGATGGGAATTGATGCAGAGATTATAAATATCCATACGATTAAACCTTTGGACGAAAAGGCTGTCTTAAAGTCTGTGAAGAAAACAAAATGCCTGGTAACTGCTGAAGAACATCAGGTAAATGGAGGATTGGGTGATGCTATTTGCCATGTACTTTCAAAAAACTTTCCCGCTCCTGTTGAAATTATTGGCGTGAATGATTCTTTCGGTGAAAGCGGAACACCAGAACAGCTGCTTGAAAAATACGGACTTACTTCTTCTAATATTGTTGCTGCTGTTGAAAAAGTAATGGCAAGGAAAAATATCGGAAACGGAGTCGGCATTCATACTTAAGGTTTAAGAACGTTGTTTTCCTTCAACCTCAAACTTCAAATTTTTTGAATGACGGACTACACCGACAGTGAATTACTTGAACAATTCAGGAAGGAAAATACACGCAATTATGCTTTTAATTTAATTGTCAGAAAATATCAGCAAAAACTTTATTATCATATCCGCAAAATTGTACTTGATCATGATGATGCGCATGACGTTTCGCAAAATACTTTTATCAAAGCATGGAAAGGATTAAATAATTTTCGCGAAGATGCTCAATTATACACATGGCTTTATAGAATTGCAACCAATGAATCGTTTACTTTTCTAAAACAGAAGAAGACAAAATTTCTGATACCTTTGGGTGATGGGGAGCATGAATTATCCAACAATCTTGCTTCAGATAATAATTTCAACGGTGACAAAATTCAGATGAAATTGCAGCAGGCAATTCTGACATTGCCCGAAAAACAACGGATTGTTTTTAACATGAAATATTTCGACAATATAAAATATGAGGATATGTCAGAGATTCTTGGAACTTCTGTGGGAGCATTGAAAGCATCTTACCATCATGCAGTAAAAAAGATTGAAAAATATATTACCGGAGATTAAACCTTACGGCATGTAAAACATCAAAGTAGCAAATCACAATAAAAACTGCAATTAAGTAAATGATTACGAATGAAAATATGGATGATGAGCTGAAGGACGCTCCGCTTCTCAAAAGCATGAGCCGCGAAAATCCGTTCAAGGTTCCTGATGGATACTTTGATTCATTTCCAACAATCATTTCTGAAAAAATTGCTGCTCAAAACTCAAAACCGGATTGGGCAATTTTTCTGCAAAATGTTTTTCAACCAAAATATGTTGTTGCAATGCTTGTATTTGCAGTAGTGCTTACCTCAGGAATTTTTTATTTCAACGAGCATTCAAAATTAAACCAGCAGGAGATGTTACTTTCTTATGATGATCTGAATAACTTAAATTATATTGAACAAATTGATGAGAGTGATTTGATTGATGCATATTCTTCTGTTTCTAATTCCGAAGTTTACCAATCAAGTGAGGATAACTCAGATATTGAAAATTATTTAATAGACAACCAAACAGATAATGCTATAATTGAAAATGAATTGTAACATGAAAACCTTCAAAACAATTTTATTAATGTCGCTAATTGCGATGGCTACCATAAGCATGGCTCAGTCAAAACGAATGATGAAAGATGGTGATCGCAAAGAAGAAATAGAAGCTATGAAAGTCGGCTTTCTTACAAAAAGATTGAGTCTTTCACCGGAAGAAGCAAAAACTTTCTGGCCCGTGTATGACCTATATCAAAACGAATTGAATAAAATCCGTGAGACACGAAGAGGCGAAATAAAAGACGCAAAAAAAGATCTTATGGAAATGAATGATAAGGATGTTGAAAAAATAGTTGATAATGAAATTGCATTTCGTCAGAATGAATTGGACATTATGAAAAAATATCATTCGCAGTTTAAGCAAGTGCTGCCCATAAAAAAAGTTGCAATACTGTACAGAACTGAAGAAGACTTTAAACGGGAACTTTTGAAAAAAATTCAGGAAAGGCGAAACGGTATGGGCGACAGAAAAGATTCTCCCCCACCTGGTGACAAAGAATAAAATTAAATTTAAAAAATACAGGGAAGGGTTGACCTTCCCTTTTTAATTTTTTGATTTTACATTATTTTTTACATGCCCGTTCTTTAATTTCAAATCGGGAAATTTCATTCTCATTACTTTTGCTTCATGCTTACTCATCGCCAGTTATTTATAAATCATCTTGCACAAACAAGCGATGCTCCTATGATGCTGGAAATAATCAAAGCTGAAGGCATGGAATTAACAGATGTGAACTCGAAAAAATACATTGACCTAATTTCCGGCATTTCTGTGAGTAATGTCGGACATCGTCATCCTAAGGTTGTGGAAGCAATAAAAAAACAATTGGATAATTATATGCACCTGATGGTTTATGGTGAATATGTTTTATCACCTCAAACGCTGCTTGCAAAAGCTTTATGTGATCTTTTGCCACAAAATCTTAATTCTTGTTATTTTGTTAATTCGGGAACTGAGGCTATTGAAGGAGCTATGAAATTAGCCAAGCGATATACAGGCAGAACAGAAATTATGGCTTTTAAAAATGCTTATCACGGGAGCACTCAAGGTGCTTTAAGCTTAATGAGTGATGAATATTTTAAAAATGCTTTTCGTCCTCTTTTGCCGGATATTCGTTTTATTGAATTCAATAATGAAAATGATTTGAAGCTCATCACAAAAAAAACCGCATGTGTTGTAGCTGAGGTAATACAAGGAGAAGCAGGTGCAATTGTACCTGAAAAAGATTTTCACCAGGCATTAAGAAAGAAGTGTGATGAAACCGGGACACTATTAATTTCAGATGAAATACAAACCGGCTTTGGAAGATGTGGAACTTTATTTGCTTTTGAACAATATGATTTCATTCCCGATATTTTAGTTCTTGCTAAAGGAATGGGAGGTGGAATGCCGATTGGCACATTTGTTTCTTCAAAAAAAATCATGAACAGCTTAACAAACAATCCTTTACTTGGTCACATTACTACATTTGGCGGACATCCTGTAAGCTGTGCGGCAAGCCTTGCAACACTGAAAATTATTTCTGAGATGAATCTGAAAACAGAAGTGGAAGAAAAAGAAAAAATATTCAGGAAAAAACTTGTTCATAGTAAAATTTTAAATATTACAGGAAAAGGGTTGCTTCTTTCCATTGAATTTGCAAATGCAGAGATAAATAAAAAAATAATAAAACGCTGTATTGAAAACGGAGTTATTACCGATTGGTTTCTATTTGCAGAAAACAAAATGCGTATTGCTCCTCCTCTAATAATTTCAAATGATTGCATAATTAAATCCTGTGAATTAATTTTGAAAAGTATTGATGAGACCTGAATTACATAATTACATAATAACATAATCACTCAAAATATGAACGTACTCATTGTAGAAGACGAAAAAAGCCTTTCTCACGAAATTGAAATCTTTCTTACAAAGCAAAGTTTTCATTGTGATGTTGCCTTCAATGGCAAAAGCGCTTCTGAAAAAATCTTTGTAAACAATTATGATTTTGTCTTGCTTGACTTAGGTTTACCTGATATGGACGGACTTACAGTCTTAAAAGAAGCGAAAGCAGCCGGATGTGAATCGGCAATAATCATCCTCACCGCAAGAGCCGGCACAGATGATAAAATAAAAGGGCTTGACCTTGGCGCTGATGATTACCTAGCAAAACCATTTTCACTTATGGAACTGCAATCACGCATGCAGGCAATTTTGAGAAGAAAGCATGGACTGAAATCAAACACCATGCAGATAAAAGATTTTGTGATGGATATCAACAATCGTACAGTGCATCACAATGGAAATCTTGTCAACCTGACAAAAAAGGAATTTGACCTGCTTCATTACCTTGCCCTGAATCACAACCGTGTATTGACACGTATGCAGCTTACTGAGCATATCTGGGGTGATGTCCTGGAAGATGATTACGATTCCAATTACATTGATGTGCATATTAAGAATTTGCGCAAAAAACTTTCCGCTCATGGAAACATTGACTGGTTTGAAACTGTGAGAGGTATTGGTTACAGGATGAATATATGATGTCAGTTGGCAGTCAACAATAGACAATAGACAATAAAAGCTATTTGTTTAGATTGCAGATCGTACGGCCTAACTCGTATATAACACAGTTCACTTACACTTCACTATAACTTTTCAACTTCGCGACATAACAAAATTTTCTTTAGTTGAAATTCCAGTTAAAATTTGCTATTTACAGTGCCATCATTAAAGCATTAGTCATTCTTGCTTTTGGGTTGATCATGCCTATTATTGTTCAAAAAGTTGTTTACACACACATTGACAACAGGTTGATTGCCAGGAAGGATATGGTAGTCAAAAAAATAAACATTAGAGGTTTAGACCAGGCGTTGCTTGATGAAAGTTGCAGTTATGATGATTACAATATCTTTAAGGAAGAGTTTGTACACATTGCACCTCTTGAAGTAAATCCGAATGTAGTTCCGACAGCATCAATTGAAAACCAGATTTGGAATATTGAGCAAACAATCCAACAGGAGCATCGGGTCATCAGGCAGCCTTTTTTGTATGACAACCAGTGGTATGAATTATATATCGGAGAAGGTTTAAGCGAAATTGATCAATTGAAAATAACAATCAGTAAATTCACAATATGGTTAATGATTTTTGTAATACTTATTTCAGTTTTTGTTGATATCGGGTTTGTGAAAATCATGTTAAAACCGTTTAATAAAATTGTTTCAACAAAACTGAGAGCCACCCAAGATCCTACAACCTATGACTTTACACCTGTCAGAAGCTCAACGGACGAATTTAATTACCTTGATGAAAGCATAAATGAGCTGATGCATAAAGTAAAAGATGCATTTGCAATTGAAAAAGAATTTATTTCAAACGTTTCTCACGAATTGCTTACTCCTATTTCCATTCTTAATAGCCGTCTTGAAAATATTGTAAGTGATTCAAACACCCCACACGAAGTTTCGGAAAAAATAATTGAATCTCAGAAAACACTAAACCGTCTCAGTAAAATTATTAAAGCCCTTTTATTGATTTCAAAAATAGAAAATGCGCAGTACTTGAAAAATGAAACCGTAGAGATTAGCACCCTGGTTGAAGAAGTGATTTCAGAAATTGAGGAACGTTTGCAGCAGAAAAATATTGAACTAAAGAAACTTATTTATGATGATTTTACTTTTTCTCCCTGTAATAAATCATTGCTGCATACTCTTATTTTTAATCTTATAAATAATGCAATTAAATACAATAAAGAAGACGGAACCATTACCATAACCGGGAGAAAGAAAGATCATCAATACCTGCTCGAAATTGCAGACACAGGAATCGGTATTGAAAAAAACCAGATAGATTCGGTGTTTGACCGTTTTAAAAAATTAAAAAAAGGTGACGAAAACAGTTATGGGCTTGGATTGCCCATTGTAAAAACAATTGGGGTATTTCATAATCTTAAAATCGAGGTGCGTTCTGAAATCAATGCCGGCAGTTCTTTCATCATTCATTTCCCTGCTTCTTAACCTGCTGTTACCCTTCACAGTTTTTTCATTTCAATAGTGCCAAATTTGTAATTGTTAATCAGTAAAAGAATAATGAAAATCATTTTAACGGCTCTTGCTCTAATAATTTCAACAGTTCTAGTTGCACAGAATAATACTGCAGCTAAACAGCTTGAAAATTCAGCTTCTTCTGGTACCGTTTCTTCAAGTAAGAACACCAGTAATAATAAAGTTCATTATGTGAATAAGAGAAGCAAATCTGTTCAGAATAATTCAAAAAAAAGTTTGAATACTGAGAATGATAAAAAAAAACCTGTGATTCATAAATCAGAAAATCAGGGAAAAAAAGTTCCAAAATAAGTGGTTAGTTTTATGAAGGTTGGCCCGGAGAGCGAAAGTTTTCCGGGCTTTTTATTTCGAAAACTCTCCGGTTGACAGCATCACCAATGTACATGCTTCTATAGTTTCAATTCCGTTTTCAGCTGCTAAAGCTTCCAGCTCTTTATTTTCCGCTCCGGGATTGAAAATAATTTTTCGCGGTTTTAATTTTAAAATGTAATCATAAAATTGTTTTTGATTTTTTTCAGAAAGATAAATTGTAACTGTGTCCACATCTCTAAAATCAGGAAAACCTGTTTCAATTATCACTTCCTTTATTTTTTCCTTTCTTGCCCCGATAGCAACTACCTCATAACCATGACTGATTAATTTATTTACTGCAAGAAAGGAATACCTCCATTCATTTGCTGAGGCACCGATAACAAGAATTTTTTTTGAATTCATTATCTGTCAAATTTATTTTTCCACATAATTTAAATCTTTTCCAAATGTTTCATGCATTCCTAACAGAGAAAAGAAAGCAATAATCAGGGCAAATATTCCAACTAAAAGCGCGCTTTGTACCAAACTTAACCCCATATTTTTTCTGAACACTTCAAGAAGCAAAGTAAGAAGCACAAGTGAACCACGCACAAAGTTAGGAACCGTTGTAGTTACTGTTGAGCGCAAGTTTGTTCCGAATTGTTCGGAAGCTATAGTGACAAATACAGCCCAGTAGCCGGCTGCGGCTCCTAGAAATGCACAAATGACATAAAACATGGATGCGCTGATTCCGTGTGTGAAAAGATAAACAGGTATCATCGCCACCGTAAAAATTAAATAAGCAAACAGAATTTTTTTTCGCGATTTAAAAACCTGGCTTAAATATCCGCTCATAAAATCTCCGAATGAAGTTCCGAGATAAAAATACATGACAGCACTTCCTGCCTGAACATTTTCAATTCCTAATTCTATTGCAAATTCGGGAGAAAATGTTACCAGTATGCCAATCATGTACCAGATAGGCACACCAATAGCAATACAACTGAGGTAACGAACAAAGCGATTCAGGTTGGTGAACAACATAAAAAAATTTCCTCTTGAAACTTTTGATTCTTTAACAGAGTGATACAAACCCGATTCGTATACCCCAATGCGCAAAATCAATAAAGCAAGGCCCATTATTCCTCCAATAATATATGCTTGTTCCCATCCGAATTTGGCAACAATATTTGCAAGTACCGCTCCTAATACTCCGAATGAAACTACAATCATAGTTCCATAACCACGCTTTTCTTTTGTCATGGTTTCATTTACTAATGTAATGCCTGCACCTAATTCTCCGGCTAAACCGACACCAGCAATAAAGCGCATCCATTTATACATTTCAATACTTGTTACATAGGCATTTAAAATATTGGCAATTGAATAAAGAATTATAGAACCAAATAAAACAGAAACGCGACCTCTTTTATCTCCCATAATTCCCCATAGCAAACCACCGATCAGCATCCCGATCATTTGCGCATTGATAAGATTGGTTCCTTCAGAAAGTAAATTTTCAGGAGCAACTCCAAGCGCTTTCAGGCTTGGGACTCGAACAATGCTAAAAAGAATTAAATCATAAATGTCAACAAAATAACCCAGAGCAGCTACAATTACAATTATGTTTAATGCGTTGGTTGAAGGTTTGTGTTGCATGGGTTAGTAAGGAAACCTGAGATCGAGTACTGAATAAAAAGTTCGCAGTAAATATCTGGATTTTTTTTTACAAATAATTTCTTTGTCATCTTCCTGACGGAAATCAATTATCCTTTTTCGTGTAAGGACGAATAATTAATCTTATTGCACGGTCGTAGCTTATATAATTCCAAAGCCAGTTTATAAAAACAATCAGCCGGTTTCTGAATCCTACAATTGACATGAGGTGAACAAACATCCAGATGAACCAGGCAAACAGTCCCTGTAATTTTACTATTTTAAAATCAGCAACAGCTTTATTTCTTCCGATGGTTGCCATGCTCCCGAGATCACGGTAATGAAATTTTCTCCATGAATTACTTTTACCATTCAAATTATATGCAAGATTTTTTGCCTGCTGTATTGCTACCGGTGCAACCATTGGAAGTACATGCTGTTTCCCATCATCATCATTCATAGCGGCAACATCTCCAATGATAAAAACATCTTCAAATCCCGTCAGGCGATTATAAACATCCACCATTACACGGTTCCCTTTTGCAATTCTGTCTTCAGGAATTCCTTTGATAGTTTTTCCCATTACACCCGCTGTCCAAATAAAAATATTGCAATCTATTTTTCTTCCGTCACTTAAAATGACATGATCAAAATCACATGAATCCACTTTGGTTTTAAGCCAGATTTTCACTCCCATCTTCATCAAAAACTCTTTTGATTTGCGCGAGGCCCCGGATGACATCACACCCAATATTTTGTCACCTGCTTCCACAAGATGTATGTTTACACGGCTGAAATCAAGTTCAGGATAATCATTCGGAAGCACATGTTTTTTTAATTCCGCAAACGCACCTGCAGTTTCAACTCCTGTGGGTCCTGCTCCGGCTATTACAATGTTAAGGTATTTTAATTTTTCACTTTCCTTATCTTCATTAAGCATTTTTTCAAAATTCTGAAGCAGCATACTGCGCAAGTCCAGTGCATCCGTAATACTCTTAAGACTTATCGAATTATTTTGAATTTCACGACTACCAAAATAATTTGTCGTACTTCCCGTGGCGATAACAAGAATATCAAAATAAATTTCCCCGATAGAAGTTACGAGAATATGTTCCTTGATTTTTACTTCAATCGCTTCTCCCATCCTGAAAATAAAATTCTTCTGGTTGGAAAATATTTTTCGTATAGGGTAAGCGATAGCGTCAGGCTCCAGTCCACCGGTTGCAACCTGGTAAAGCAATGGTTGAAATGTATGAAAATTATTTTTATCAATCAGCACCACCTGAAAACGTTTTTTATTAAGCTGTTTTGCCAACGCAATACCGCCAAAACCTCCTCCTACAATGAGGATGCGTTTTAAATTTGTTTCGGGAATGAGCATTTTAAAATATGGAAGGATTCAAAGTTAACGTAACAATTGACATGGAATTTTAAAAAGAGCATTTAGTAAAATATTATATTCTTTTTAGAGTCAAAAAAAATTATGCCATAAAATTTAATTACCCGGCATATAGAGTGATCCTGTGTTGAGAAGCAAAGGAAATTCCAGAAAGATTTCCATGCACCGAAAATATTTATTTTAAAGCATGAAGGATTTCCAAAAAATAAACTAATTTAGATGTTTAATTTAAAAATTGCGTCACTAAAAAATACATCTCTTGAAAAAAATTTCTGCAATAACTATTTTATTTTTTGAACTGTTGTTTTGTTTTGTCTTAATTCAAAAAATAAATGCACAAACCTATGATGCGTTAAACATTTCTTTGCTTGGCCATTTTGATGATACCTCCTATGTTGCCAACAACTGGGTGAACTCCAAATATGCCGGTTGCTGGGGCTGGTTCAATCCTGCCGATAAAAAAGAATATGCCATCATTGGCGGCAGCAAAGGAATTTACTATATTGAAATTACAGACCCTAAAGCACCAGTGCTGCGTGACTATTTACCAGGCATTAATCCAAATTGTGTCTGGCGCGAAATCAAAACCTATCAGCATTATAGTTACATGGTAAGTGATGATGTAGTTCCAAATGGTTTGCAAATTGCTGATCTGTCATATTTACCCGATTCTGTTCATATAGTTCACAGCAGCAACAGCATCATTGAAAGATGTCACACAATTTTTATAGATGGAAATAAATTGTACGGAGGCCTCGTGCGGGGCGGAGTTGCTGGACCGGGTTCTTCCATGGCGGTTTACAGTCTTGCAAACCCCGAAGCCCCTTCCTTGCTTCGTACGCTCAATGATGATGATCCGACTATTGGATTAGTTCATGATATGTTTGTGCGAAATGATACCGTTTATGCTTCATGCGGAAACCAGGGATTGTATATTTATAAATTTAATCCAAGCAATACTTTCAGCACGCTTTCTTATCTTAATGCCTATCCATATCAGGGATACAATCATTCAGGCGGACTGACCGCTGATGGCAAAACATTTATCTTTATGGACGAAGTGCCGCAGCACTTACCTATAAAATCACTGGATATTTCTGATTTGGCAAACCCGGTTGTAGTTGCCAATTTTAAAAGCAGTGAAGGTGACACTCCTCATAATCCTTTTGTGATCGGAAATGATTATGTCGTTTGCTGTAATTACCAGGACGGAATCCAGATTTACAAGATCAGCGATCCTGCTCATCCTGTTCGCACCGGTTATTTTGATACGCATTGGCAAACTACTATAAGCGATTCATCATGGGGCTATACGGGCTGCTGGGGCGCCTATCCTTATTTACCAAGCGGAAATATGATTGTTACTGATATGCAAAACGGCATGTATATTTTAAATGCTGCTGCTGCTTTGGGAATTCCTCAGAATGCTCCTGTCGGTCAAAACTCAGCGAATATATATTACAGCGGAAACGATAATAGTTTTGAAATGCAGATCACCTCTGCCACGAGGCAAAAAATGAATTTGGAGTTATTTGATGTTTTAGGTCAGCTCATTTATTCGTCCGGTGAAAACCTTGATCCAGGTGTAGCTTCAAAAAGCATTAATGCGGCCGGTTTTGCAAAAGGAATTTACATTTTCTCTTTGAAAGGAGATGATTTTAATTACACAAAGAAAATTTTCAAACCGGAGTAATTATAATACCATAAGCTTTAAATCAGCATTTCCACTTTTTCCTCAAGCCATTTTAAATCAGCTACATTTTTTTCTGTGCTGATTTCTTTCTTCAATTGTGTCAATTTTGTTTTGCTTGTTCCCGCACGAACAATTTTTGTTAGGAATTTTATCAGGTTCCTGTTGATTGTTCGCTGGTAATCAGAAATATTTCTATTACGAAGTAAAAAAATTCTGAATGCTGATGCATGATAAAAAAATGTTTCAATATCATCTAATTCATAATAGCATTTCAAAAGCACCACACGCGAATCCAACTGGTAAACCACATCCGTAAATTCCACTTCACGAAGTTTTCGAATGGCATTCTTAAAATCACCATTCATAAAATTGAGGTAAGCCGAATTGTAGGTTAAGGCATTTTTTCTTTCTTCGGGTTTGAGGTAATTAATGTATTTTGAAATAAAATTCCTGCACCAGCCATTTTCATTTAACCTCAGGCTGATGCTTACGATGTTTTTAAATTCAAATTGTGAAAGGTATTCATGATACATCAATGGCTTATTAGCAAGCATGGTTTTATCAATTTCAAAAAGCCTGCGAATGTAATCTGAATTTCC
>JBDSOU010000144.1:0-21506 GCA_039914625.1 Bacteroidia bacterium
AAAAAAGAAAATCTACGGTACTGTGAAACGGTATCCTGATTCAAAGCCCGAAAAATCGTCTTTTAACTTTTGTGAAGTTATGTTTAATTTATTGCCGGTACGTTTAATAAGGATATAATGAAATTCAGGTTCGTAACCAATTGCCTGGTTAGGTAATGCATCTTTGCGCTTATTAAGAGGCTGGTGAAGCCCTCCTCCACCCCCAATGGTTAAAAAATATTTATCATTGAAAATAAAATATTCAAAATCGTGAGCATGACCGGTGATAAACAACTTTGCTTTTTTGGATGGCTTAAACAGTGGTACAAATTGTTCCTGCACAGGTTCACTGCAACCAACAATTTTACTGTTTGTATAGGGTGCATGATGGCAGGTAACAATGATACATTTTACAGCAGAATCAGCATCCAATGCCTTGAGTGCGTTAGCATAAAAATCTTGTTGCTGATTTTGTTGTTGAGGTGTGAGGGTTTTAAAATTTGAATTGAGCAATACAACTGCTACAGAGTCTATGATTTTATAGTAGCCCGTATTAACCTGGTCAGGAAATCGTTTATTTAGTTTTTCTTCTCCCTTTTTTGCATTACCCATCACATCATGATTGCCTAAAAGTGCATAGACAGGAATTCCATTTGCTCTGGAGGCAGCGAGATATTTATCCATCTCTGTCCATTTATTTTCTTTAGGTCCTCTTGCAACTACATCGCCCAAAATAAATAAGCAGCGGGGTTTATGCTGAGTAATTTCCTCAAAAAGTAATTTGGTAGCTGAAGTATTTTTGTTTGATTTCAACCATAATGTCTCTACCCACATAGGAGCCTGTGTATCGCTGATAAAGGCAATTTCGTTTCGTGTACTGTCAATAATTTTTTCCTGGCAATAGCATGCACTGGATAATAACGTGAGAAAAATGAATAAACAAATTATGATTGAACGTGTATACCTTTCGATGAGGAAATCTGAAACACGATGTAAAAGATCCGTCATTATTTTTTAGATACGTTAATTTTTTTTGTTTGAAAATTTTTGGTGGATCAAAAGAAAATATGTTGGTAAGTGAGTGATCTAGTTTTGTATTTGTAATCAATATCTTTAAACAAGCCTGCATGAAACTGCAATTTTAATGATTGCTTTTTAGCAATTGGCAAGCACCCTGCAGCGCCAATTTGTTTATTATCTTTGAAATCACCCGCTGACTGATTATTAACCGAAGTTTTACCTCCATTAAACCGATTACCATCAATTCCTACCCACATTTGATTTTTAAAAGTGTAAATTGCATGCAATTGTAATTTGCAAACAGATTCCTGTGTAAGCACCTTAGTTTCAAGAAACTCGTTATTGTCTGAATAGAACCATGCTCCAATATATGCTTCGGCATAAAAGCGAAGTTTTTTTGATACACCAAATTCAGGTTTAAATTCATCCCTTCCGGTAAATTGGTATAATTTCTTGGTTCTAATTCCTGCGCAACTACCAAAATACACAAAGCAAAAAAAGTCAGCAATTAACAGTGTTTTCATGTTTTATCAGCAAATCAACAAGATGTTTAGAAAGCCTGCCGTGTGGCAAATTTATGAATAACAGTTCTGATTGATATAATGGTATTATTACTTCATATTTTTCAATCCTTTGATAAAATTGATTTGTGATAATTGCGACCAATACATTAAATCCGAAAGCAATTGTTTGCTAAACTTTTTATATTCTGAAACATTATTGAAATTGCCTTTGATTAGCCGAAACGCCAAACGCCACAATGCCTGCTTTTACTGCAACAGGAAAATTATTCTTTGTAAGCAGAAATGGCAATACCACGGTTATAAATCCGTTACTGATGCCTGTGCGAGTATAAGAAAAAAATATAAAATGGTTTGATGTATTGTTAAGGATGGTTGTACATTTTTTTGTTTACACTGGCTGGTTTTCAGTTTTCAGGCTTATGACTATCCTTCCTCTTTCTTTCAATCCTTATCCGCGTTGCCATACTATCATTGCAGACTGCAATTTCAATTTTGCTATATTAGTTCATGTGAAATTGTATTATTCGTTTTCTATTCAGTAAAATATGTGTAAGCTCTTCGATTAAATTTATTCATGAAACAAATGTTTGTTTAAAGTTAGAAGGGTTCAAGTTAGCACTGCCGCCAAACAATTGCGATAATGCATAAGGGATAGATGATCCCGATAGTTATCGAGATAAAAGAAAGGAGGTCATTCTTCCAGTGGAAGAATCATCTTAATGTTATCCGTTTGTTCGACTACGCGCATATTGATATTGTCTGGTTTTAATTTTATTCAATAATAATTTACCTGCGGTAATACTTTTCTCCGTCAAACACTTTTACAAAATAAATTCCGCTTTGAAAACTTTTCAATTTGATTTCTTTTTTTTTGGTGAAAATATTTTTTGTAAAAATATTTTTTTCAAGAGTATTTAATACCTCAACACTACCATTTTTAATGGTCGTCTCAAAATTTATTATTAATATTCCGTTGGATAGTTTGGAAGAAAAGAATAAATAAATATTCTTTACTTTTGATTTTTCTACCCCCAGGCGCTCATGAAATAATCCTCTATGAAAAAAATTTTTAAAATTATTATAATCTTAACCGCTGTTATCGTAATAGCGTTGATTGCACTGTACAGTTACATTCGTTCAAACCGCGATGAAATTCATACCAAAATAGTAACTTCCATGCGCGATAAGCTCCATGCTCGCGTGGAGTTTGATAAAATGGATTTTTCATTTTTTGAAAGCTTTCCTTATTTGTCCATTGAATTAACAAAGGTGCTCATTGCCGATTCACTATTTACTATATATAAAACTCCGTTATTAAGTTCAAAAAAACTTTCACTTCAAACCAACTTCTGGAGCATACTGACACTGAGCATTGATATTAAAAAAATTGTTATTGAACAATCTTCCCTCCAGATATATACATGCAGTAATGGCTATTCAAATAAATATATATTGGATAATTTATCTAAGAAAGATTCCACGGCAATAACCAAAAAAAAATCAAAGTCAAAAGCCGAATTCAATATTGAACAGATACGATTAACCGATGTGATGATTTCTATAAAGGATTCAATAAAAGCGAAAGCTTTCGGGTTTAATTTTCAATCTGTTATTTGCAAATTAAACCAGACTGCCACTGAGACAAATGCGTATGTGGAAGGAACTATTTTTATTGAAGGCCTTGCGTTCAACCAGCTTAAAGGCACCTATTTAAACCGGCAACCCATATTTCTTAAAACCCACTTGAAAATTAATTCCGAAAAAGGTTTCATTGAAATATTACCCTCTACCCTCAATATACAAAAAGCGCATTTTGATTTAAGCGGAAGCATCAGCTCCAAAGATAAAGACGAATTAAAATTGGTATTGCACAACGATGCTTTTCTGTTGATAGATGCAAAAAACATTTTAACCAAACATATATATTCCAAACTCGAAAAATATAGTTTCCTTGGTCCTATGACTGTTGATGCCGTACTCCGCACCCCGTTAAAAGGCTCCGGCTCCGATCCGCATATAGAAGTGAAAGCCCGTGCACAAAAGATACCTGTAAGCATTTCAGGATTTGACATAGATACGGTCTCGTTTGACGCAGTATTCAAAAATTTTACCGATGCAGCTTCCATTCCCTGCGATGAAAATTCAACTATTGTATTTCAGAATTTCAGCGCCAATGCAAGCGGGCTTAAAATTAAAGGATTTGTTAAAATCATTGATTTAAAAGACACCAAAATTGATGTAGATCTTAAGGGCGCTGCTCCGCTCCAGGACCTTCAGAATTTTGTAAACGAAAATTCTCTGGAATTAAAAAGCGGAATGTTTAATCTTAATTTGAAATTGCAGGCAAATGTTGTGCAGCTGTATGATTCAATTTCAAAAAAAATAAACGGAACGGCTGATGGCGAGTTGGTAATCAGCGATGGCATCATATTTAATAAACAAAAAGACCTGGAGCTTAAAAATATTAATTTCCGCTTAAACCTCAACCCTGCAGGTACGCATTCCGTGAACCTTTCCCTTAAAGCACCCGGATCAGACTTTGTTTTAACCGGTGAAGTTGAAGAATTAGTTGCCTTTCTGGTTTCACAGGAATCCATAATGACCATACGTGCAAAGGCTGTAAGCAACAGCCTGAATTTTGAACCGCTTCTTGCAGGAAAACCGGAAACAACTGTTGCACCGCCAAAAAAGAAAAAGAAGCTGGAGCAGGATGTGGCTTCTTCAATTGATCGTTTTCTTACTCATACGCAAATAAATACATCCATAAATGTAAAACGTGCTTACTTCAGAAAATTTAATGCGTACAATCTTACCGGAAATATGTTTATTTCCAATGGCAAAGCATCGCTCTCTGATTTTAATTTCGAGCATGCCCATGGTAAAATAAAATACACTGCTTCCATTGAAAATACTAACCAGGGGTTTAACGCAAGTTTTAAATCTTCGGTAATTAATTTAAGCATGCCCGAATTTATGGAAGCCTTTGAAAATTTTAACCAGGAATCCCTTACGGGAAAAAATATTAAAGGAAACATTTCTCTTGATATAAACGCCAGCTGTGCAACCAATTCAAACCTGGTAGTGATTCCCGGAAGCATGAAAGGAAATTTAAAGCTCAATATCCGCAATGGGGAGCTCAATAATTTTCAACCGCTGGTAAATTTAAGCAAACATATTTTCAAAAATCGCAGCCTCGATAGTGTGCGGTTCAGCACCATCAATGGGGCTGCCGATTTAATGGGTACTGAAATTGAACTCCACAAAATGATTATTCTCTCCTCTGCTATCTCACTCGCTGTTGACGGTATTTACAGCTTTGGCGATAAAACGGACCTGAGCATACAGGTTCCGCTGAAAAATATTAAATCAACAAGCCCTGAATATTTTTCAAGCATTGAAAAATTTAATAATTACAATGGCGCCAATATCTATATAAGAGGCAAAACAAAGGATAATAAAATAGCATTCAGCTATGATCCCTTTAAGAAAGGGCAGAAAAAGAAAAAGTAGATGCCCGTCACCAGCTCCTGTATTCCTCTTTGCTCCTGCCTACCCGCCCGCTCTTATCCGACCTGACTTGTTAATGGTTGGTGGAAATCTGGTGTTTTAATGTGGTGGCAGCAAAAAGAATTCCGTCACTAAAACACTAAAGCACGAAATCCCGCTGACTCTTATTTTTTTCCTGAAATGTGCTGCATGCGGAAGCCCGGTTAGGATTGTTCAATACTTTTGTAATCACTGTCACCGTTACAGCAAAGGGCCGTGTCCCGCAACAAAAGGAATAAACATAGTGCATCAGTGAACCCGTGTTAACTATACATTTTCGAACCTAAAAAAATAAATATGAACCAGAAAAAAACCATTCTCACAGCAGCTATGTGCCTTGCAATGCTGGCAGGCTATGCACAGGAAAAGCCGGACATGCCTGCATGCATCATTGTAAGTGCCGGTTTAAATATTAGCGCTCTCGAAACAGCCGACACCTATTTTTCATCGGACACAAATCCCGGGTTCAGTGGCGGGGTGGTCATACGGAGCGATGGAGATATCTACGTGACAGGGGACATCCCATATGCATCCATTAATCCAACGCTTACCAGCAAAACCGATGGAATACACTGTTGAACAGTGTAGTGTTATATCCCCTGAGCCATTTAAAAGGAGGAAATATTTCTTTCCACATGGCGGGAAGTGTGGCTGCAAAATGCAATTAAAATTACTCTTCGGCAAGTAATGTCTTTTTAATAGCCTGCAATTCTGCAATTTTTTCCGCACTCGCTTTAGGATATTGTAAACCTAAATTATCTAATGCATTAATTATTGCTGATGCGATCACAATCCGCGCATAAGGTTTGCTGTCGGCAGGTACAACATACCAGGGCGATTTTTCAGTTGCGGTATTTTTAATAAGGTCCTCATAAGCTTCCATGTAATCATTCCAAAAGCCCCGCTCACCTGCATCAGCAGAGTTGAATTTCCAGTTTTTGTCAGGATTGTCAACACGGTCTATAAATCGTTTGCGTTGTTCGTCTTTTGAAATGTTCAGGAAAAATTTGATAACAATAGTACCCTGGCGGTGTAAGTATTTTTCAAAATTACGGATGTCTTTAAAGCGCTCTTCCCAAATATTTTTTGTAACTAATTCTTCAGGAAGTTTTTGTCCTTTTAAAATTTGTTCATGCACGCGCACCACCAAAACTTCCTCGTAATACGAACGGTTAAAAATTCCGATGCGGCCACGTTCGGGCAAATGCTTTTGACAACGCCATAAAAAATCATGATCTATTTCTTCTGAACTTGGTGCCTTAAACGAAGTTACCTGGCAGCCTTGCGGATTAACACCTGACATAACGTGCTTTATAGCTCCATCTTTTCCGGCAGCATCCATTGCCTGGAAAACCAGCAACAAAGACCATTTATCGTCTGCATATAAAACATTTTGCATAGCAGCCAATGCATGAACGCCCATTTGAAGCATTTCCTTTACCAATGGCCTATCATCAGGACCTAAATCAAAAGTTGCTTTCGTTTCATAATCTTTCAATCTGAATTTGGCCCCATCACCCACACAATATTGCTCCGAAAACTGTTTTGATCTTTTAATAAGTTCCTTCTTGCTGACGTTCGCCAACTTGTCAGCATTACTTTCTGCAATTGACGGTTCAATTGGTAAATTTGATTTATGCGATTTTTTTTTCTTTTTATCTTTAGACATAGTTTTGTTATTAAATTAATGAGTTACTAAGTTTTGCAGTTAATTATTTACTGAATTATTTGAATATTATATCTTTTTGAAATTCAACTGTAAGCGAGTTATCTATTGAATTTAAAATTTCCGGACCTTACCTTGAATTCCAACCACCGCCAAGCGCCTTAAACAAATTCACTACTGCAATGTTTTGCTGGCTTTATGTAATTGACTCATTTATTTGTGCTGATAAAAGATATTCTTGCTAATTAAGCAATTCAAGATAGTTAAAATACCCCTCATCGTAACGCGCCTGCTTAAGCGTAAATCCTTTTGAAGCTGCGAGTTCTCTTGATTTTACGGCACGCTCCTGTTTAAAAGTACAAAGCGAGGCTAATGAATTGTCAACCTCGGCAAAATCAGTCAATATATTTTTTTGATATTGCAGCTTAATAGCCCGCCTTTAAGAGTACTATTTTATTACCGGATAGTACAAAAGTATTTAAATTTCGGAACAAAATTTTAATGGATTACAAAATACCATCTGTCATGATAATTCAGGGTGGAAAATATTCTTTTTTATATTCAATGTTATGTAAGTGGGATATGAAATTATTACGTTGGCAATTTTAAGTACGAAGTAAGCTCTTTAAAATTTATTTTTAAACTCAATAGCTTCAGTCAAAGACATAAACTTAATTACTACGTCTGAGCCACCAAAAACCAATAATTCCTGCAATAAGTGAAGCTATAAGAATTGCAATTTTTGAATTGTCAATTATAGCTGCACTATCAAATGCAAGCAGCGCAATAAAAATTGACATAGTAAAACCAATTCCTCCTAAAAATCCTGCCCCCACTATATTTTTCCAATTCAAGTCGCCCGGCAGTGCGCAAAGCCCTGCTGCAACTCCGGTAAATGAAAAAAGAAATATACCCAATGGCTTTCCAGTGTGCATGCCAGGGAGAGTTTGCAAGTCCGAGTGAAAGCAGGGTCACGAAAACTAAAATTAATCCACCGGCTTTACTGCTGTTAAAAAACTCATTAAAAAGCTTTGTTAATCCTGGCGGGTTTTTCATGGGGTATCCGAAATTGATGCGCTATGCACCGCATGCTCCGGGGCGAAGTCATTAGTATCCTCTGTTGCGCGGAATGTCATAAGATTTAGAGCCTGTTTAAATTTTAATCAAAATAAATTATATGTTTGCCCTTTAATTTGTAACATTAGAAAAGCCCAATTGGGGCGACCAATAAAAATAATCCCAGGCATCAGTCTGCAGGAGATGTTAAACGTTCATACCAAGTTTTTTAAAATGAAAATATTTTTACAGGGCAAATCTACTAATAGAAAAGATTAATCCTGCCTTTCTCTGTTGTTTAGTCTTTGTTAACTGAGCTCAGGTTAATATGGACTAAGTTTGTAATTGTCACTGGCGGAAAATTGTTGCTTAATGAATTAGGAAGTGGTATTGAGTATTGCGCACATTGCCGTGCAATTGGCGCAGGTGGAAGCAAGGGTCTTTGGAGTGATATTGCAACAAAGAAAACCTAGTGAATATTCTTGTGTGTGATTACAGCCCTGCAGCGATGCAGGGTTTTTTTTTGTAATTAACCGCGCGTCCGCTGGTTCCATCGTAAAAGGGAAGCCTATTTCGCTCTCTCATTGTATGAAATGCTGATCACAAAATTATCCTTTGATGGAATAGTTTGTTGCGACTTCCAGTTAATTGAAAAAATTATTTTAAGGCCCGATAAAAGATTAATGCGTGTATTCGGTTTTATGAAATAATAATGCGCTCCTGACTGGTAGGTATCGTCAATATCCCCGCCATAACTTGAACCCGAATAAATTATTACGGGAATTGCTTTATAAATTTCATGAGTTTTAATTCTTTTAAGACAAGTACGCCCGTTAAACTTCGGAATATTAATATCAAGAAAAATGAGATCAAAGGAATCACCGTTCTCTAAAATTTCAAAAAGACCCTGGCCATCTGTTGCGGTTAAAATCTGATGCGGAATATTTAATTCATTTACTGCATTTACAAAAAAATCGCGATCGTCTTCGTCATCGTCCACTAACAGTATTTTTATTTTATCCATTTGTTACCGTGATCGTGACAAAATTAATGTGCCAGCAGAAGACGGGTTGTTTTGAGAAATAAATTTCCGTAATTTCCTTTTATACCACCTGTTCACGCTCACTTTTACCCAATTGGTTATGTTGGGTACGAACAATGAAATTATAAGCGTTGAATTTAATGCTGTGCATCCCGTTTAGTATGAACCTAAACCGGGGAGAAGAAATTAAATGCAACCGTCAGGTAGTGGCTGTTGCTCTTTTTATTTAAGAGGCAAAATCCTTTGTAAAAAAAAAGTACCGAAGGGAAGAATAGACAGCAAAAACGATTTAGCTGTGATCAATGCCGACAAGTTCATTTTGCTGCGTGCCTCCCACAGCATTGCAATAAATGCAATAAACAATATACCATGAAGGCTGCCCGCGATGCGCACCGCCAGAGGCATATCAGCCATGTATTTTAATGGCATTGCAATAAACAACAAGAGCAGGAATGAAATTCCTTCGGCATGGCCTACTTTAATTAAGTTTTCACGGATATTTTTCATCAAACGCAAAAATAGCAACTTATCCTGTTTTGGGCAGGAAGTATAATCAAGTCACTTTTGTCAGCGATGCACACACCAAACCAGGAAAGGTGAATGAATTATAACTGCATCGGAAAATCTCAGCCCACATGTTGCCCCACAGACTCACGCCACCGGCAACAGTATCATGATTAAACTAAAACCTGAATCCCAAATGATCCATGTAACGAATCCCAAATGATAAATTGGTAAACCATTTTGAAGAAGAATGTTGTTTACTTTATTGGTCAGTATTTTATGCGCAAAGGGGAGGTTGATTACACCGACTAAAAGTAAAAACAAAACCAATAAAAACAAAAAAATGTATTTAAAAATACGAAGCGTCTTTTTTATTACGGGATGCACAGTGATTTAATTTCTATTTGCCCGATAAAATACAACATAAATTAAAATAAGCAAGACCTTACTTTGAATCTTACCTGAACTCACTATATAGAATTCCTTTTTAGATTTTGGTTCTTACTGTAAAAGGGAATTTTTTTCTGAAAATAAATTTCTTCACGACAAGAAATCCTTCCACCTTTACATCCCCTGATGTATTGCCTGACAACATCAGTTCTGCTACGGTATTAAGTGAAGGTTTCGTTTGAAAAGGAATGGAAATATCACTGTTGGCACCAATATGAACTTTCTTTTCAATAAAAATATCCGAGACCATTTTATCGCCAAGAAAAGCTGTTGATTTAAATTCCTTCAATGTCAATCCGAAACTATTCGGGTTATGAATGGTTACATCAAACTGTACGCTTGGATTTGTCAATACATCTTTTAATTGAAAGTTATCCACATTTTTAACCTCAACCGGCTCAATCGTCATGCAGGAAGAAAAAGAAATGAGGATAACCGTAACAAAAATTCTGCGTTTAAAAATATTTATTTTTGTCATATAATTTTCGTTTTTACTTTTTCCCATTTCTTAATTTGCCAGTTAATCACTCCTGTGCAAATATGGTTATTCTTAATGTCGTATAACTCAACCGTTAGTTCTTTGAAAATTGAATCATCAATCTTTAAAGGTTCAATAATCTTATTTTGAATAAACTCCGAGGGAAGCGAAAATGTTGCCTGCACTTTCATTTTTGCCTGATAGTGATAAGTGATTGAAATATTTTTTAAAATAATTCTGTACTCTTTTTCAGAGATGGAAGAAACTAAAGTCATTCCTGTAATGTACTCACACAAAGTTGCCAATGCACACGCATGAATTCCTTTAATATGGTTTTGGTTTTTTCTTTTGTAAGGAATCGAAACTGTTAACGTACCATTCTCAATTTTCTCAATTTTAATTTTATGCGGATTATTAAAAGGAATTTTTCTCCAAAGAATATTGTTCAGCATCCAGAGGTGCAAACCTGAGCGTTCTGCTTTTTTTAATAATTCAGAAAGAAGCATGGAAAAAAAGTTTAAGGTTTAAAGTTTGAGGTTTAAAGTTTGTCTGCTGATTGTACAAGTTTATCATAAGCAACTTTCATTTCCCTCACCAATCTTTGAATTAGTTCTTCACAGGGTTTTATATCATGAATCATTTCTACTGATTGTCCGGCACACCACAGGTTGTCATGATTCCCCGGCTTCACTGCAAGTTCAAGCTTTTTCATTCCGCGAATCTGCACCAGCATTTTAAAATATTTTTTTGTCCGCGGGTTGCGGCTCATATATTTTTCAAACCAGTTTTGCCTGTAACCAATTTTTTTTGCGAAGGGAGTATTGATAATTGTACAAGGTGTACCTGAAATCCTTTCCGACAAAACAATGTCTTGCATAGTTGAATTAACAACAGCATTTTTATATTCGTCACTGACCGCTGATTCCGTTGAGGCTATAAAACGTGTACCGATGGAAACTCCTGACGAGCCGAGAGCAAGCATTGAAACAATCGCTTCTCCGGTTGCAATTCCGCCTGCGGCAATCACGGGAACACCAGGAAAATGATGGTGCAATGCCGGGACAAGAATACTGAGCGGATACGGTCCTGCATGTCCGCCTGCGCCCTGCCCAACTGCAATGAATCCGTCACAACCATTATCAGCACTTTTTTTTGCATGCTCCAGGTTTGTCACATCACAAAAAACTTTTGCTCCATAAGCATGAGCATGGTCAATTACCTTTTTGGGGTTACCCAGAGAGGAAATATAAAACGGAACTTTGTTTCGTACACAAATTTCAAGGTGCTGTTCATACAATGGATTTGTTTTTTGTACAATCAGGTTAACACCGTAATTGCTTTTTAATCCCTGCTGTGCAGCTTTATAATCGTTCAGTCTTTTCAATACTTCATCCAGTTCTCCGTCCCTGCGAAAATTCAAAGTCGGAAAAACTCCCATCACTCCTGCACGCAAAGCGGCTTTCATCATCTCCTCATTCGACACCATAAACATGGGAGCCATGATAACCGGATAACTAACATTTAACAATTCGGTAAACCGCGTATTGAATTTCATTTCAACAAAGAAAAACAAAACGAAGTAAACAAAACACAAATGCGTTGAAAATAAAAATCACAATACTTTTTTTACATCCGTAAATTGATTTATTTTGACAAATACTGTTCTGAAAATTCTATTTTCAAAATAAGGAAAGTCTTCTAAGCAATAATATCCGTGTATTAAAAATCGTAAATCTAAAATCGTACATCCTAAATGCAAGTCACCCGCTTATTCGATCTTCTCCCAAACCAGCTTGAAAAATTCCCCAAGCCCGATGCGCTTTCTTGTAAAGTAAATGGTCAATGGATAAAATACAGCACAGAGCAATTCAAAGAGTATGCTGATAATTTCAGTTACGGATTGCTTGCATCAGGATTAAACAAAGGAGATAAAATTGCCATCATTGCCAACAACCGTCCTGAATGGAATTTTGTTGATATGGGTGCATTGCAGACAGGAATTATTGGAGCACCGGTTTATCCTACCATAAGCGAAACAGATTTAAAATATATTTTGAATCATGCCGAAGTGAAAATGGTTTTTGTCTCTACAGCAGAATTGTATCAGAAAGTAAATTCAATTGCAAAAGAAATCCCTTCTATCAAAGCCGTTTATACATTCAACGAAGTTAGCGATGCAAAAAACTGGAATGAGGTACTTGAACTTGGAAAAAATAACCCTGCTGCAAAAAAATTAGAAGAAATAAAAAAATCTATTCTTCCCGATGATCTTGCCACACTGATTTATACTTCAGGAACTACCGGTGTGCCCAAAGGCGTTATGCTTTCGCACAACAATATTTTAAAAAACTGTGAAGCAACTGAAGTGCTTTGTCCGTTTCACAATTCATGGCGCGCATTAAGTTTTCTTCCACTCAATCATGTGTATGAGCGTATGATTTCATACCTGTATATGTATTACGGTATTTCCGTTTACTATGCAGAAAGTATGGAAACAATTGCTGATAATCTGAAAGAAATAAAGCCGCAGATTTTTGTCACAGTGCCTCGCCTGCTCGAAAAGGTTTATGATAAAATTGTTTCGAAGGGGAATGAATTAAAAGGAATAAAAAAATCTCTTTTCTTCTGGGCGCTCCATCTTGGCCTGCGTTATGAATTAAACGGAACTAACGGGTGGTGGTATGAACAGCAATTGAAAATTGCCAACAAAATTATTTTCAGCAAATGGCGCGAAGCATTAGGCGGAAATATTTGTGCCATTGCATCAGGCGGTGCAGCGTTACAAGCGCGGCTGGCCAGGGTGTTCTGGTCAGCTAAAATCCCGGTTCTTGAAGGATACGGTTTGACCGAAACATCTCCGGTAATTGCAGTAAATAATTTTCAACCGGCTTGTGTAAAATTCGGAACTGTTGGAACAGTTCTTTCAAACGTGCAGGTAAAATTTGCTGATGACGGAGAAATTCTTTGTAAAGGCCCTAATGTAATGATGGGCTATTATAAAGAGCCGGCACTGACAGCAGAAGTGTTAGATAAGGACGGATGGTTTCATACAGGTGATATAGGAACTTTTGTGGATGACACATTTTTGAAAATTACCGACCGTAAAAAAGAGATTTTTAAAACTTCGGGAGGCAAGTATATAGCTCCGCAAATGATAGAAAATAAATTGAAGGAATCCCCTTTCATTGAACAGGCTATGATTATTGGCGAAAATGAAAAATTTGCAGCAGCACTGATTGTGCCTGCTTATATATATATAAAAGACTGGGCGGCCAGACAGGGACTAACATATACTACTCACGAAGAAATTGCAGGAAGCAAAGAAGTACGTGACCAGCTACGTGAAGAAATTGAGCGTGTGAATAAAACACTTGCCCAGTACGAATCTATTAAAAAATTTGAACTTTTAACCCGCGAATTTTCTATAGAGAAAGGCGAAATGACTCCAAAGCTAAGCCTGAAACGGAAAGCTATATTGGAAAATAATAAGGAAGTTGTAAGGAAAATTTTTGGAGAGTGAGGGAGAAAGTTTAAGGTTTAACCCGTTGGATATTATTCTACGGGTTTAAAGTTTAAAGTTTAAAGTTAAAAGTTGTCAGCAGCTAAAACCCAGCAGGAGGGAAAACTACCTGCCGGGTTTCAGGATGCATGATAACAATTTGCCTCCTCCTTATTATTTTCTTTTCTGTTTGCAAATTCCTAATGCAAAAAACACCAGTACAAAATGGTAAGTGCATTGACCTTGTTTTATTCTTACCCATGTATTCCCTTCTTTCTATTAAATACTACAAACACTTTGATTTGCCTGGATGGAAGCGTTAGGTTACGCGTATCACCCCAGTGAGCGTAACCACATCCTTTTTCTTTATTGCCGGCATTTTTAATCTCCTGCAACGTACGGCTACTTTTTGTTACTTCTTTTAGCGTACTTTTATGTTAAAATTAATCATCATGAAAAAGATTTGGATAATGTTTCTATTGACAATGTTAAGCAACCTCGTAATAGCACAAACCAATTTGGTTCCTAATTGAAGTTTTGAAGATACAATTGTGTGTCCTGATAATCTTGACCAAATTAATAGAGCGGTGGGTTGGAATGCGTTTTGTCAAACACCTGATTACTTTAATTCGTGTTCCTCATATGGCGGATTTTCTGGTGTACCTTTAAATCAATTTGATTTTCAAAATCCGAGAACTGGAAATGCCTATGCAGGTTTTTTTACACTTACAGCTTCTGTTAATTATAGAGAATGTATTGGAATCCATTTGAATCAGCCATTAATCATAGGACAATCATATTATGCATCTTTTTATTTAAGTAGAGTTAGCGGAACTGGCGGGCAACATAAAAATATTGGTACTAACAAAATCGGGTTGCGCTTTTCAACAGTTCTATATTCCTTTAATAATCCAATCCCTATAAACAATTTTGCTCATTTATATACAGATTCGATTATTACAGATACCATTAATTGGATAAGGATATCAGGATTTGTTGTAGCTGATTCTGCGTATGAATATTTATGTATTGGAAATTTTTTTCAAGATAGCTTTACATCATTTATTAAATTTGATTCATTGGCGACATCCGCTTATTATTTTGTTGACGATGTATCTATTATTGATTCAGTTTCAACTGGCTTAGTCGAGAATAATAAATTTAGTACAATTGAAATATATCCAAATCTTTTTCATGATGAATTGACAATTGAGGGAAGTGATGTTAAATCGGTATTTATTTTTGATGGATCAGGAAGAAAATGCATCGAAAGTGTTTCTAAAATTTCTCTCAAGAAAATAAACACAAGTAATCTACGCAAAGGAATGTATTTTATCAAAGTTAATAACTCAGATAATTTCCTCCTAAAAAAATAATTAAACAATAATTTAAAAACAAAAAAATTAATATGAAAAAATATAATTTCTTATTCATAGTGACAATCTGTATTATAATGGCTCTGTGTCCCTTCAGAGTCTTCCGATTCCTGCGGAGACTCTGAAGAAACCGGAGCTACAACCATTTTTGTAGCATTATGAGTGTTCATAATATGAAAACAAAAATAAAAAATGCAGAATTATATGGAAGTCTTATCCCCGAAGGTTTTAGAGTCTCCGTAGGAATCGGAAGACTCTAAAAGTACAGAAACAATTTTACTCACAAACAATTTTAATTTCTCACTTATAAAAACAAAATATCATGAAAAAAAAATCCCCCGAAAATTCAGGGGATTTTTTTATTGAAGGCCAAGCGTATGTTATGCAGTAACGGTTACTGGTGCCGGATCGGGAATTATGTCCAACCGTATTTCATGATCTAAGGTCTGCGCGACCCGGTGAACTCAAACGAAACATGCCATCTTACCTTACTAAGAAGCCGTATTACAGATGAAAGATGCCGTGTTACTTTAATAAGAAGACATACTGCAGCCATTTTCAGCAGCACAGCAACTGAACAGATGCTTATACCTGTCAGCATAGTGAACTGTATGAGGATATAGTACTGCTGAACGAATGCTTTGCCATAGTGAAGACAAAAGTATGGGTGGGAAAAGGCGTTTGATATCACTTGAAACAGTGAGGGGAGAAAAAAGTTTTGGGGGTATAGCGTTCAGGGTTTAAAGTTCACCACCGGCAGTGCATTGAACTATCACGGGTTGTTTTAACAATGTTTTTATTGATTTTCCTATTATATTTACATTTTTTAAAAAGGTTTCCTGAAAAATGATTTTTTAAAAACGAATAGACGATGCAGCAAAAAAAAATTAATTTCTCTGATAGAAAAAAATCTTTAGTAACCCTTCTCATTTATGCTGTACTTTTTTATACAGGGTTGACAGGCTGCACGAATGAGCATGTAACGGAGGGATCTAAAAAAGCAGATTCGTTATCGTTAAAGACAATTTCCGACCTGTTTGACCGGTCAGATGAATGGAAAGCGCCCGATACTGTTTCCATTGCTGCTGATGATGCAGGTAATCTTATCAGGTATGGAAAATCATTAATAGTAAATACAGCATCTTATTTAGGACCCAAAGGCGGAGTGTCGCACAGTTCAAACGGCATGAATTGCCAGAATTGCCATCGCGATGCTGGCACACGGCTATACGGCAACAGTTTCAGCGCAGTTGCCGCTACGTATCCTCGTTTCAGGCCGCGTTCAGGTACAATGGAGTCGGTTGAAAAAAGGATTAATGACTGCATGCAACGCAGCCTGAACGGAAAAGCATTAGATACAAACAGCAGGGAAATGAAGGCGATGGTTGCCTATATAAAATGGATCGGCAAAGATGTTGAAAAAGGCAAGCCGCCTAAAGGCGCTAATATAGTGGAGCTTCCTTTTTTAGATCGTGCAGCCGATCCCGTAAGAGGAAAAATTGGTTATGAAAAACATTGTGTAACCTGTCACGGTGCTGACGGACAAGGCAAGCTGAATGAAGATGGTGCATCGTACCAATATCCTCCGCTGTGGGGCGAACACAGCTATAACATCAGTGCAGGAATGTTAAGACTGACCCGGCTGGCAGGATATATAAAATCAAACATGCCTGATCTTACAAGCAGCTACGAGAAACCGGTATTGACTGATGAAGAAGCATGGGATATTGCAGCCTTTGTAAACAGCATGCCCAGGCCCGAAAAAAGATTTTCACAGGACTGGCCGGATTTTTCCATAAAACCTTTTGATTTTCCTTATGGCCCTTACGGAGATTCATTCAGCGAAGCGCAGCACAGGAACGGACCCTTTGCGCCCATTGCCGCTCTGAAAAAGAAAAAGTAAAAACGGGATGAAACACGTTCCATTTGCATATTTCAAAAAAGTTTATATATTTACATAGTCTTTTATTTTTTTGTTATTAACAAACTAATACTCATTATCAACAAAAACTAAAAAATCATGGAAGAAAACAACATCAATCAAACAACGCACCGCAGGGGATTCCTCGGAATGCTTGCTACAGGTGCAGCGGCAGTCGGACTCACTGCCCTCGTTACACCATTCGGATCAGTTGCGCAAAACAAAACCGCAGCGCCACAGGGAAAAAACCCCGCACCGCCAAGACCGGTACTCAGCCCTGGTGACCAGTGGTTCAACAAAATCAAAGGAAGTCACCGCGTGGTATTTGATGCCACACGTCCGCATGAGGTTATGCCTTTTGCATGGCCAGCCGTTTTCATAATGACTAACGGAGCCACCGGAACTCCTGCTGAAGATTGCGGAGTGGTGGTGGTGTTGCGTCATGATGCAATACCGTATGCATTCCAGGACGGCATGTGGGCGAAATACAATTTCGCTGAACTGTTCAAAGCAGGTGATCTCGGAGGCGGTTTCCAAGCTGCTGATAAAGAAACAGCAACTAAAACGCGCAACCCGTTTTATAATACCAAGCATGGGGATTTTGCAGTTCCGGGCATCGGGGTTGTTGACATCGGCATTAAAGATTTGCAAGCAAAGGGAGTTTTGTTCTGCGTGTGCAATGCAGCCATGACAGTGTATTCAGCCGTTACAGCAGAAAAAATGGGTATGAAAGCCGAAGATGTGAAAAAAGAGTGGACTGATAATGTTATTCCCGGAGTGGAAATAGTTCCTTCAGGCGTGTGGGCAATTGGCCGCGCACAGGAGCATAAATGCGCTTACATTTTTGCAGGATAAAATCAGTTTTAATCAAACTACATGATCAGGCGGGCATTGGGTTGTCCGCCTGATTTTTTTTCCTGACATGTAAATAAACGGGATAAAGGTTTGTATGAAAAAAATCGTTTTATTTGAAATTCAAAAAATACTCAACAATGAATTCCGGAGATAGTTCAAACCAACGCGGAACAAATTTTAAAACAAACCGTGTTACGCCTTATATAGTTATTGCTGCAATTGGCGGCATTGTTATTCTGTTTCAAACATTTATTTCAGGTTGTTCAAACGATAAGGAAACAGTGAAGAAAAATAATCATGATACGCATTCAATGTCCGTTGCTGAACTATTTGCGGAGGAACACGTATGGAAAGCTCCTGACACTGCTTCGATTCCTGCTGATGAAGAAGGTAAATTAATTGCTTACGGACGCAAGCTGATGATTCATACTACACACTATTTCGGACCCAATGGTTCGGTATCGAAAACGCACAATGGGCTTACCTGCCAGAATTGTCACTTAGATGCGGGCACAAGACCTTATGGAAATAATCTGGGTGTGGTATCAACAACCTATCCCAGGTTTTTACCCCGATGCGGAACCGTTTTAAACATTGCTGAAAAAGTGAATGAATGCTTTTTGCGAAGCCTTAACGGAGCAGGGATTGATACTGCAGGAAAAGAAATGAAAGGTTTGGTTGCTTATATAGAATGGTTAGGCAAGGATGTAAAGAAGGGCGATAAGTTTGACGGCTCAGGAGGAATAACCGCAATAAAATTTATTGACCGTGCGGCAGATCCCGCAAAAGGTAAAATTGTTTTTGAACAATATTGTTCGCGGTGTCACGGCACTAACGGGGAGGGGCAATTTGTTGCCGATGTTATGAAAGATGAAACCAAACAACAGGGTGGAACTGCTACGGCTGAAGATTTATACTATTACCCGCCACTATGGGGCAACAATAGCTTTAACGGGGTTGCCACTTTGTACCGGGTTTCCAAGTTAGCCGGATTTATCAAGTATAACATGCCCTACCCTGTTGATTACAAGAATCCTGTTCTGACCGATGAGCAGGCATGGGACGTGGCGGCTTATGTGAACAACAGTTCGCGCCCTATAAAAGATCACAGCGAGGATTATGCATGTGACATTTCGAAAAAACCTTTCGATTTTCCTTTTGCGCCCTATGCAGATAATTTTTCAGAAGAACAGCACAAGTTCGGACCATATACAGCTATGCCATCGGCAATGAAAAAACATTAGTTGTGTGAGAAATTACCTGCTGTTAATTTTTGCATACGTTATGCTACCCGGCTGTTCACAGCACCATGACACGGATGGAAAAACAGCCGCTGTCAGAGATGATACCGTAAATGCAGCAGGTAAAAAGGGAATGATTCTTCTTACTGACAGGCCGCCTAACCTTGAAACACCCCTGCGTTATTTTAAGGAGGACTATACTCCCAATGATGTTTTTTTTGTCCGCTGGCATTTGTCCGGATTACCATCGTCAGTTGATAAGGATGAATTCCGGCTTCGTGTTACAGGCCATGTAAAAAAAGAACTATCACTTTCTCTTGCTGACCTGAGAACAAAATTCAAACCCGTATCACTAATTGCATTGGCTGAGTGCGCAGGCAATTCGCGCAGCTTTTTTGATCCGCAGGTGCCGGGCGGGCAATGGAAAAACGGGGGTATGGGAAATGCGCTGTGGACGGGAGTAAAAGTAAAAGATATTCTGGATGCGGCAGGAGTGAAGCCGGGAGCATTTGATGTTTCATTCAACGGAATGGATGAGCCTCCGCTGGCTTCGGTTCCCGATTTTGTAAAATCACTTCGCATTGCTCATGCATCGGATGGGGAAGTAATGATTGCTTATGAGATGAACCGTGAACCGCTGCCGTTGCTGAATGGTTACCCGCTGAAATTAGTTGTGCCGGGATGGTATGCAACGTATTGGGTAGGGATGCTGAATGAAATAAAAGTTTATGCAGATACTTTTAAAGGGTTCTGGATGCAGAAAGCTTACCAGGTTCCTAAAAATGTGAGGAATGGAAATGAGCAACCTGACTCGTTGGCTAAAGAAACAGAACCGATTAACAGGCTTGACGTCCGTTCAATATTTGTTTCGCCTGAACCGGATTCAATTGTCAGCATACACAAGAAATGTGAAATAGAAGGTTTGGCTTTTGATGCAGGTGACAGCATCGTAAAAGTTGAAATTTCAACGGATGGTAACACATGGAAGGCAGCAATCCTTGCCCCGTTAATCGGAAAGTATTCGTGGCGCAGGTGGAAATATGAATGGACTCCTGTTGCTGCGGGCATCTATACCCTGCGTGTGAAAGCTACCAATGCCGCAGGGGAAACGCAGCCCGAACATCAGTGGAACCGGAGTGGCTATATGCGAAATGAAATTGAAACGCTGAAGTTAACGGTTGAGTAAGCTGTACTAAAATGATGTATTTAAAAAGATTTGCGCTTTTATATTTATTCATCCTGTTCATTTCGTCATGCACGGAAAAACAAAATAAAGAACAGCCTGCTGCAGATACGGTTGCAAACAATAATGAAAAAGTTATTGAAGCATTGTTCAGCAATACATGGGGAGAAGAGGAATTTAAATCACATTGCATTACCTGCCATTCGTTGCGCTATATAGAGATGCAACCGGCTTTTCCGCGAAAAACATGGGAAAAGATAGTGGATAAAATGGTGAAGACTTTTGGTGCGCCTATTCCTGATTCTTCTGCGAAAGCGATTGTAGATTACTTAGTAGCCACTAAAGGAAAAAAATAACCGCCCAAAGAAAATTTTCAGAAAAATACCTATTCTTCAATATACCTGATATAATTTTCCTTATCACACTCTGCTATTTAATCAGGCAATAGCAGAAAAATAAAAAACAATTCTGAAAATAAAAAATCTTAAAATGATTATGAAACAACTTTTATGATAACGTTTCCCGAGATATTTAATACATCATACTCGTCAAATACAGACTTAAACTGCTTTTGAAGTTTTGACAAAGACGCCATACCGTTTTCTACATTGATGATTTTATTAAACAGAATCATACTTCCAGGGTTCATCAATTTCTTCAATGCAGCGATGAATTCAACCTGTTCAACCTGCGAAGGAACTTTGTCATCAATAAAAATATCTGTAATAATTAAATCAAACTTCATATTGCATTTCAAAACGTATTCATAAGCATCTGCACAAATCAATTCTAACTTTTCAAATCGCTGAATGTTGAAATATTTTTTTCCAAGCGCTATTACTTTTTCATCAATTTCAATTGCAGTGATTTTACAATCTATTTTAAATTCGTCAAACAACAATACCGGAACACTTCCTGCGCCAAACCCTAAAAGCAAAACATTTTTAATTGGCCTCTCCCCTATTGTGGTTTGCTTAAATGCATTCAAAAAAATCCGGTGAAGGCTCCCAAAAGAATAATTTGCATTGGCAGCATTCAAAACATACTTCCCGTTTTCAATTCTTACTTCAAGCACAGAATTAAAATGACTCGAAGTTTTTTCAACAGTTAACGGGTAAATAAAGCTCCAAACGGATTTAAAAATGTTTATCATATTTTAAAGTGAG
>JBDSOU010000036.1:0-5963 GCA_039914625.1 Bacteroidia bacterium
TTGCTAAAAAAGTTTCTGTAATCGGATTTGATATACATGCCGAACGCATCAGCATGATGCAAAAAAATATTGATCCGAGCGGAGAACTGGAGCCGGAAACATTTCATGGTTGTGATATTAAATTCACGGATTCATTAGAAATTTTAAAAGAAGCAAGATTTTACATTGTTGCCGTTCCCACACCTATAGATGATCATAAATTACCAGATCTGAAGCCGCTTTTATCTGCATCTAAATCAATAGGTAAAGTTTTAAAAAAGGGAGATTATGTGGTGTATGAATCTACAGTGTATCCCGGCTGCACCGAGGAAGATTGTATTCCTGTCCTCGAAGAATTATCCGGATTAAAATTTAAAACTGACTTTAAAGTGGGTTATTCACCAGAGAGAATAAATCCCGGAGACAAAGAACATACGCTTGCGAAAATTAAAAAAGTTGTTTCAGGTTGTGATGATGAATCGTTAGACAATGTTGCAAAAGTTTATGAGATTGTTGTAAAAGCAGGTGTGCATAAAGCTTCTTCAATAAAAGTTGCCGAAGCTGCTAAAATTATTGAGAATACGCAACGCGATGTAAATATTGCTTTAATGAATGAGCTTTCCATTATTTTTAACAAAATGCATATTAACACATATGAAGTTTTGGAAGCCGCAGGAACTAAATGGAATTTTCTTAAATTTATTCCCGGTCTTGTTGGCGGCCATTGCATAGGTGTTGATCCTTATTATTTAACTTATAAAGCCCAGGAATTAGGTTACCATGCACAGGTAATTAATTCAGGTCGTTATGTAAATGACTCAATGGGATTTTATATTGCAAAACAAACCGTAAAGAAATTAATTGCAAAAGGAAAAGATATTTCAAAATCAAAAGTTTTAGTGATGGGTGCAACATTCAAAGAAGATGTAGAGGATATTCGTAATTCAAAGGTTGCTGATGTGGTGAGCGAATTCAAATCGTATGGAGTGCAGCTTGAAATTACAGACCCCCGTGCCTCATCATCTGAGCTAAAACATGAATATGGCTTTGAATTAATTGACAAGATTGGTAATGATTATGATGCAGTGCTGATAGCAGTTAATCATAAAGAATACATTCATCTCAATGAAGATTATTTTCTTTCGATTTGCAAACCAGATGGAATTCTTGTTGATTTAAAAGGAGTTTTCAGGGGGAAAATAAATAAACTGACATATTGGAGCTTGTAATGTATTAATAGTGAATAGTGACGATATTAACGAATGTGCAGAGTGAGATTGAACCTAAACTTTAAATTAAATTTTGAAACTGTACTTTCTTACTCCTACTGCAAACTGCTGACTGCAACCGTTACGAATGAAATCAAATAAAATACTTGTTACAGGAGGTACAGGCTATATAGGCTCACATACTGCTGTGGAACTTATAAATAAGGGATATGAAGTTTTTATTTTAGACAATCTTTCCAATTCAAGAGAAGAAGTAATTGATTCGATTCAGCAAATTACTTCTGTAAGACCGGCTTTTCATAAAATTGATATTTGCAATTTTGATCTTCTTGAAGAAATTTTTAAGTCGAACCATTTCAATGCAATTATTCATTTTGCAGCATTAAAGGCAGTTGGAGATTCTGTTCTGATGCCGCTTGCTTACTACAGAAATAATCTTGTTTCGCTACATAACTTGCTTGACTTGTGCGCTAAGTATGATGTAAATAATTTTGTTTTTTCCTCTTCATGCACCGTATATGGGCAGCCTGATAAACTTCCGGTGAATGAAAGTGCGCCTTTAAAACAAGCGGAATCACCTTATGGCAATACAAAAAAAATTTCAGAAGATATATTGAAAGATGTCTCAAAAGTATCAGCACTAAAAACAATTGCGCTGCGTTACTTTAACCCTGCCGGTGCGCATCCCTCAGCGTTGATCGGGGAATATCCGATCGGAAAACCAAATAACCTCATGCCTGTAATTACACAAACGGCAATTGGAAAAAATAATATGCTCAATATATTTGGTGATGATTACAATACTCCTGATGGTTCCTGCATCAGAGACTATCTTCACGTATCGGACCTGGCAGAAGCGCATGTTGTGGCTGTTGAACGGTTGTTGAATAGTAAGAATAAGGATAAATTTGAAGTGTTTAATTTAGGAACAGGAACGGGAGTATCAGTGCTCGAAATGGTAAAGGCATTTATTGATCTCACGGGTGTAAAATTGAATTATAAAATTTCAGAAAGAAGAAAGGGAGATGTTGAAAAAGTATATGCTGATACAACAAAAGCAAATATTGAGCTGGGCTGGAAATGCACCAGAACATTAAATGACATGGTTGAAACAGCCTGGAAGTGGGAATTAGCTTTAGATAAGAAAGCTGAATTCAAAAAAGTATAATTTATTTTTAAATAGTAAACATATCAAATGAATATATTAATCACAGGAGGCGCAGGATTTATTGGATCACATTTAGTAAGACGATTTGTAAATAAATATTCTGATTATAAAATTTATAATCTTGACAAGCTCACTTATGCCGGCAATCTTGAAAATTTAAATGATGTTGAGGACCGTCCAAATTATTCTTTTATAAAAGGAGATATTGGCGATGGGGAGTTTATCCAGAAGATTTTTTCGGAACATAAATTTGACGCTGTCATTCACCTTGCTGCTGAATCACATGTTGACAGAAGTATTACCAATCCGATGGATTTCATTGTTGCAAATGTTGTTGGAACTGTTAATCTATTAAACGTTGCTAAAGCGAATTGGAATTCATCAGCGAATCTCTTCTATCACATCTCAACTGACGAAGTTTATGGCTCGCTCGGAAAAGAAGGTTTTTTCACGGAAGAAACTTCTTACGATCCTCGCAGTCCTTACTCCGCATCCAAAGCCAGTTCCGATCATCTTGTACGTGCATACGGACATACATATAACCTCCCCGTTATTATTTCGAATTGTTCCAATAATTACGGAGCATTTCAATTTCCGGAAAAATTAATTCCGCTTGCTATCAACAATATTCTGAATAGAAAAAATGTTCCTGTCTATGGAAAAGGTGAAAATATCCGCGACTGGTTGTTTGTGGAAGATCATGCTGCTGCCATTGATCTTATTTTTCATAAGGGTAAAAAAAGTGAAACCTATAATATTGGAGGAAATAATGAATGGACTAATATTGATCTCATTCGTCTTCTTTGCAAAATCATGGATAAGAAATTAAAACAACCTGATGGAACTGCTGCCAAACTAATTACATTTGTTAAAGATCGTGCCGGGCATGATTTGCGTTATGCAATTGATTCTTCAAAGCTGCAAAACGAATTAGGCTGGAAACCTTCATTGCAATTTGAAGAAGGATTGGAAAAAACTGTAGACTGGTATCTGACCAATGGTGAATGGCTTAATCATGTTACTTCAGGTGCTTACCATAAGTATTACGAAAAACAATATCACCACAGATAAAGTATAAAACTAACCTTATGCCCTCACCTCGCTATAACACTGCTTTTCATTCGAAAGATATTACAGAGAAATCTGTTTTGGTGACAGGTGGTGCAGGATTCATTGGTTCTAATCTTGTTGAATATCTGTTAAAATACAAAGCAAGGAAAGTTCGGGTGCTCGACAATCTCTCTAATGGATTTATGAAAAACATCGAGCCTTTTTTTTCGAATCCCTCTTTTGAATTTATAAACGGAGATATAACGGATACTGAGACATGCAAAAAAGTTTGCGAAGGAATTCACCTCATCTCACACCAGGCAGCTTTGGGATCTGTTCCGCGTTCTGTTCAATTTCCTCTCGCAACACATGCTGCAAATGCAACCGGTTTTTTAAATATGCTTACTGCTGCTAAAGATGCAAGGGTAGAAAAATTTATTTATGCAAGTTCTTCTTCAGTGTATGGTGATTTAAAAACCTCACCGAAAGTGGAACATACTATCGGTAAAGCGCTTTCTCCTTATGCTGTCTCAAAATTCACAAACGAATTGTATGCAGGAGTATTTTCGCTGAATTACGGAATGAAAATAATCGGGCTAAGGTATTTTAACATTTATGGACCTAAACAAGATCCGAATGGTCCCTACGCTGCGGCCATTCCGCTTTTTATGGATGCATTGGTAAATAATAAAACAGCCTATATAAATGGCGATGGTGAACATTCAAGAGATTTTACTTTTGTTGAAAATGCTGTGCAGGCAAATGTGAAAGCTTTATTTTGCAGGAATGAAGATGCGTTTAACAAAGTTTATAATGTTGCAGTCGGAGACAATATTTCATTGAATAAATTATTTGTTACATTGCAGGAACTCACAGGCAATAATCATAAACCAGTTCATCGTGAAGAGAGGGCAGGAGATATTAAACATTCACAAGCCGATGTTTCGCACGCCAAAAAAATGCTGGGATATGATCCGCAAATAAAATTGAAAGATGGTCTCGCAATTACATTGCAATGGTTTTCTGAAAATTTAAAAAAGTAATGTAATTTTAAATCCATGTTCAAATCATTATTTGGAAAATTTTCTAAAACAGATTCCACTCCTGTTGATTTTACAGAAGTCAAAACAGACATGCACTCACATTTGATTCCGGGTATTGATGATGGTGCAAAAACAATTGAAGACAGCATTACTCTTGTTAAGAGACTATATGAACTTGGATATAGGAAAGCAATAACCACGCCTCACATCATGAGTGATTTTTACAAAAACACACCTGAAATTATTCATGCGGGTTTAGAAAAAGTACGACATGCAATAGCAAATGAGAATATTGAATTTCAAGTTGACGCTGCCGCAGAATATTATCTTGATGACGGATTTCTGAATAAATTGGAAAACGATAAATTGCTGACGTTCGGAAATAATTATTTGCTCTTTGAAATTTCTTATATCAACTGTCCTGACAATCTTAGAGAAATTATTTTTCAAATGCAGGTGCATGGTTATAAACCAATCATGGCGCATCCAGAAAGATACCCGTTCTGGTTTAATAAATTTGAGGAGTATCAATCATTCAGAGATCAGGGCGTGCTGCTTCAAATCAATGCAAATTCTCTTTCCGGCTACTATGGATTTGAAGCAAAAAAAGTGGCTGAAAAATTAATTGATAATGAAATGGTAGATCTGATTGGCACGGATATGCATAATCTTACTCATGCAGATGCTTTGAAAAAAACAGCAAAAGAAAAATCATTTAGAAAACTTTTGGGGTTTAATCTTATCAATAAATACCTGTAAATTTTTTATATGCTCAGGGATTCACTTGTTAATTTAACAAAATATAATTTGTGGGCAAATGCAAAAGTTTTAGGTTTCATCACTGAGGCCGGTGAAGAAAAATCCGACATAATTCAAAACAGCAGCTTCCCTTCTATCAGAAAAACACTTCATCACATATGGGATGCTGAAGTAATCTGGATAAATCGTTTGAACGGAATATCACTTAATTCATGGCCCGGCAAAAGTTTTTCAGGAACTTTAAAAGAAGCCGGTGAATTGTTTTTAAAAAATTCAAGAGCTATTACTAAATATGCGGAAAATAAAAGTGAAGAGGAGTTTAATGCAATTCTTGTCTATAAAAATATTGAAGGCAAGGAATTTTCAAATCCGGTTTCACAAATTGTAATGCACTGCATGAATCACAGCACTTTTCATCGTGGACAAATTATTACCCTTCTGCGCAATGTTGGTGTTGCTAATCTTTCTTCAACTGATTATATAGCTTTTTGCAGACTATAAAAAAACAGGCAGATGTTTTTCTGCCTGCTGTTTTTTAAATTAACCAATATCTTTTTCAGAACGTATCCAAATCAACGGGTCTGAGCACACCAAACCATTTGAGGGTACGTTCACCGATTCCCGGAGCACTGACATGAATCAGGTAAATGCCACTGCTTACGGTAATGCCTACCGAGTTTTTCAAATCCCAGTCAAGCGATGTTTCGCGGTAATTTCCTCCCAGCGATGCATCCG
>JBDSOU010000192.1:0-13725 GCA_039914625.1 Bacteroidia bacterium
AAGTGCCTTTTGAATATGCATGGCTAATTTTTTTACAGCCACAAAATTCCTTCCTTCTTCTTTTGCTTATCATCGTTTTAAAACTATTCTTTAACTGCTTATTGTTAATTTCGCAACAACTCTAATAGACAATAAACAATAAACAATAAACAATAAATAATAAATAATAAATAATAAATAATAAATAATAAATAATAAACAATAAACAATTTTCAAATTTCTAATTTCCAACTTCCACTTGTTGAAAAATCATGTAAGAACTTAATAGTATTTTCACCAACGGACATCAAATATTAAATATTTTTGTTCGTTATAAAATCTACAATTAAATCACACACATGAAAAAAATCATTTTAGTTCTATCGGTTATCCTGTTTTCTTTTACTGTACATGCACAGCATACGCTCGTTTTAAAATCAGGTGAAAAAATGAGTGGAGAGGTAAAGAAACTTGAAGATGGCAAAGTCACCTTTATGTTTAAAGGAAATTCCATGACCTTTAATGTTACTGATATCGAATCAATAATCTTTAGTAAAAAAGCTGCCGATGCCGAAGCAAAAGCAGGTGAGCAGGCAACAGACATGAAAGGCGTTTCTTTTGAAATGGCAGGACGCCATCTTGTAAAACCTCCGAAAGCTGAAAATTTAACTATGAAAAAAGGCATTGTAGTGGTAGCCATTACCATTGATAAATACGGACATGTTATGAAAGCAGAAGCCGGAGCAGAAGGCACTACCACCACAGATGATTATCTTTTGAAATTAGGGAAACAATCCGCTCAAAGCGCTGTTTTTGATAATTGCCCCAAATGCCCTTTGGAAATGAAGGGGACGATTACAATGACGTTTTGAAAAATTTAAATTTCAAAATAAAAACAATTCTGCAAAATCAGGCGGATTAAGAAATATTTTTGGAAATGCAGGAGTGGAAACTATCCTTTCAGTGCTCCACTATTTTCTCAATCGCAGTATCATAAATATCCTTAAAATGTGAAACCGTTTCAAAAGCATCCCCGTCAATTTTTATTTCACCTGTAGTGACTTCACCAAGATTGGTAAACTCAACATCGGATTCAGCAATAAAATCAACAAAGGCATCTAAGTTTTCTGCATTAACGCTGACCACTACCCTGCTTTGAGATTCGCCAAAAAGAAAAGCGTCTTCGCGCAGGTCTTCATCGGTGTTGATGTCAAAACCAAAATTATGGGGCATGGCAGATTCTAACAAGGTAATAAACAATCCTCCATCAGAAACATCATGAGCAGACTGAATGAGATTATTCTTTATCAATGCCTTAATTAATTGCTGCATTTCATATTCCTGATCAAGATCAAAAGCCGGAGCAGGAGAATTTTTCACTTCAAGATATGAATACAAATATTCGGATGAAGCAATATCATCCTGTGATTTGCCTATTAAAAAGATAGTGTCACCTGCATTTTTAAAATTCAAGGTCATGATACGGTTTTTATCTTCAAGAATTCCCAGCATACCGATTACAGGAGTTGGAAAAACAGGAATCTCTTCTTTTTCAGTTCGTGAGTGATTGTAAAAGCTCACATTTCCTCCTGTTACAGGTGTCTGAAATTTTGTACAAGCTTTTCCCATGCCTTTAACAGCATGAACAAATTGCCAGTAAACTTCTTTGTTATAAGGATTGCCAAAATTGAGGCAATTGGTAATGGCAGAAGGCTCACCGCCTGAACACACAATATTCCGTGCAGCTTCAGCAACAGCAATAGCACACCCCGTTTCAGGATCGCCATAAACATATCTCGCATTGCAATCAACTGTTAGGGCAAGTGCTTTGCGCGATTCTTTAATATTCACAATAGCGGCATCAGCCGGACGGTTAGTTGTCATATTAATTGTTCCGACCATCGAATCATATTGATTGTACACCCAACGCTTACTCGCAATATTCGGATGACCTGCCAAGTGTTCAGCGATTTTTCTATAATCCTGTTCAACAGGAATTTTATTAATGTCAAATTTTTTATTCAGTGAAATATATTTTGGCTCTTCGTACTCACGTTTGTAAATCGGAGCGCCTCCTCCAAGCACCAATGATTCGGCAGGAACATCAGCAACTAATTCATTGTTAAAATAAAATTTTAATTGATCACCCGCAGTCACTTCACCAATTTGTGTGCAGTTCAAATCCCATTTGTCAAATACAGCCTTCACAACATCTTCCATTCCCTTTTTTACAACCACAAGCATTCGTTCCTGTGATTCGCTTAAACAAATTTCCCACGATTGCATATTTTTTTGCCTTGTCGGTACACGGTCAAGATAAATATTCATTCCGTGTTTTCCTTTTGCACTCATTTCCGAAGTGGAACAAATTATTCCCGCTGCTCCCATATCCTGCATACCGATAACAGCATTTGTTTCAATTAACTCGAGACTTGCTTCAAGCAATAATTTCTCAGTAAACGGATCGCCAACCTGTACACTTGGTAAATCTTCGGCAGAGTCGGCATGCAAATCTCCTGAAGCAAAAGTTGCCCCGTGAATACCATCTTTCCCCGTAGCAGAACCCACAATGAACACCGGATTTCCCTCACCATAAGAAGTTGCAGAAACAGTTTTTTCTTCCGTCACAATTCCTGCACTCATTGCGTTCACAAGAATGTTTACATTATAGCAATCATCAAAAAATACTTCCCCGCCAACAGTAGGAACACCGAAAGCGTTTCCGTAATCACCGATCCCTTTTACCACTCCGCGAATTAATGATTTCATTTTTTCAGAATGAATATTTCCGAAACGCAAAGAATTTAATTGCGCAATCGGTCGGGCACCCATGGTGAAAATATCCCTGTTGATCCCTCCTACTCCTGTTGCTGCGCCCTGGTAAGGTTCAATTGCAGAAGGATGATTATGTGATTCAATTTTAAATGCACACGCCAATCCATCACCGATTGACACAAGACCGGCATTTTCTTCCCCGGCTTTCGCAAGCATGTGAGGACCATCTTTCGGCAACGTCTTCAACCAGGTAATAGAATTTTTATAAGAACAATGTTCACTCCACATAACCGAGTACAGGCTCAGCTCTGTAAAATTCGGTGCGCGCCCCAAAATGGATTTTATTTTTTCAAACTCTTCCGGAAGCAATCCTAACTGTTTTGCAGCTTCAATCCCGATTACTTTCGGGATCAATGTTTCTTCAGCGATGTCACTCATCTTAAAATATGAATTGTTATTTGGATATTATAAATATTAAATTAATTCGGTTATTTGTGGCAAAAGTAATTAAGAGCGGCTGATTGATGATGGTTGAATTGTTGAATTGTTGATAAATTAATAAAATTTTAACCATCAAAAATTGGAGTACGGCAAGCTTAAATGTTCTTTAAAGAAATTAATTTTGACAAACATTAACTGACAAATGAATTCCAAAGAACTAAAATTTTTACAAGCACCTTTAAAAGACACATACCGTAGTCAACCCGAATCAGCACTGATCACCTTGAAAGCGCAGGGAGAAATCGGTGAAGGCATTTCATGTAAAGTAGAAACAGGGAGGGCATTGGTAGAAGCAGGATTGCACGCTGCCACAGGCGGAGACGGAATGTTAGCCTGTTCGGGTGATTTGCTGTTAGAAGCATTGGTTGCCTGTGCCGGTGTAACATTAAGTGCGGTTGCAACAGCCATTGAAATAGAAATAAAAAGCGGAACAATAAAAGCCGAAGGCGATTTGGATTTCAGAGGAACTTTAGGAGTAAGCAAAGAGGCGCCTGTCGGATTTAAAGAAATACGCTTGCAATTCAATATTGATTGTGATGCTTCACCGGAAAAATTAGAATCGCTTTTAAAACTGACCGAAAGGTACTGCGTGGTTTATCAAACACTGAAGAATGGAGCGGAGACAAAAACAAGAATGAATATATTGAATTGAAAATAATCCCCGAAGAAATTTGGAAAGCCTTCGGGGATCAACTATTTGTTGATAGATTAATATTTGAATAATTTGGAAATCCTTCTCGCACTTTCATACACTGCAATTTTTATTTTCCTCATTTCAAAGTGGAGCTTTTTTTCTATTGAAGGAATTTCAAAGAAAAGTTTGCAATTGGTTTTTATCCTGAAAACAATTTCAGGATTTATTCTGAGCTTGATTTACACATACTATTATACCGACCGTTTGTATGCCGATTGTTTTAAATTTTTTGACGACAGCAAAGTAATTTATGATTTGTTTTTGACGGATACAAAAACATTTTTTCAGTTTATGCTCGGACTTCCGCATGACAACAGCACGTATATGAATTACTCCAACGTGATGAACAACTGGTGGAACAAATATAATCTGTACAACGAAAACAGAACCATCATCCGGCTCAATGTGTTGATTCGTTTTTTTTCACTGGGGTATTACCAAGTGCACAATGTATTCTTTTGTTTTCTTTCATTCACAGGATTGGTTGCCATTGCGAAATTATTTCTGAATGAACTGAAAGATTTTAAAAAATTAATTTTTATTTTCGTTTTTCTTTTTCCTTCAGTTGTCTTCTGGGGTTCCGGTGTTTTAAAAGAAGGATTGATTTTTTTCTGCATCGGAATGGCACTTTATTTTATGACAAGATTTTTTGAAAACAATAATAAAAAAACCTTGAATTTATTTTTAATACTATTTTTTTCCGTAATGCTTTTATTCGTAAAAGTCCATGTCTTTTTCATTTTCCTTCCCTGCTATATTTCTTTCGGACTAAGTATTAAAAACAGGAAACATATTGCATTAAAATTTATTATCACTTCTCTTCTTTTCTTTCTTTTTTTATTGTCAGCACCTCTTTTCAGTCGGAATTTAAACTTTCTCCATTATCTCTGCGCGAAACAAACTGAGTTCATTCATCTTGCAGAAACAGTAAAGGCAGGAAGCATAATTTACATCCAACCTCTTCAGCCAACGGTCTGGAGCCTTCTTAAAAACAGTCCTATTGCCTTTTACAATTCTATGTTCCGCCCGAACTTGCTCGACTCACATTCACCATTTATTTTACTTGCGGCTCTCGAAAACATTTTTATTATTTGTTTCGGAATCTCTGCTTTGATTTCAATGAGTAAGAAGAAGATTAATGCATCTCCGCTATTTTACTTTTCAATAATTTTTGTTTTAGCATTATTCACCCTGGTTGGGTTAATAACCCCGGTTATGGGTGCTATTGTTAGATATAAAGTGCTGGGAGTTCCTTTTTTGTTTTTTATTTTTCTTTCTTTTGTTGATAAAGAAAAGTTTATCAAAAGATTTCCGTTTCTCAAATCACTTGTAAATTAAATGGAATATGTACTCACATTTTTTTATGGCGTAGTTTTCTTAGTAGTCATTCTAAATTCATCCTTTTTCAAAACAGGAGCTATTTCTCCAAAATATTTCGGAATGGTTTTCGTTTTGAAAATTTTTGCAGGGATTTTATTAGGTTATCTGTATCAGATCTATTTTAACGGAGGCGATACGTATGTTTTTTTCAACGATGCAAATAAGATGTTTAATATCGGCAAAACGCATCCTGTCGTTTTTATTAAAATGCTGAGCGGGTTTGGCAATGATCCGAACTTAGAAATTTATTATAAACAATTGCTGAGTTGGAACAATTTTGAATATTTTTATAATGACAGCAAAACAATTATCCGCATTAATGCAGTAATCAGCATTTTTTCATTCGGCTATTATAATGTGCATGTAGTTTTTTTTAGTTTTCTTTCATTGATAGGGTTAAATGGATTGTTTAAAATCTTTTCAAAATTTTTTCCCGGAAAAGAAAAAATATTATTTGCCGCGACTTTCCTTGTCCCATCTGTCTTGTTCTGGACTTCCGGAATTTTGAAAGAAGGGATTCTTGTATTTGCTCTCGGAATGTTTTTGTATTCTTTCACAAAAATCGTTTCTGAAAAAATTTACCTGAAACATATATTTTCTTTTGTAGCGACTCTGTTGATATTATTCTATTTAAAAATTTACACATTGTTGATGATTATTCCGGGAATAATTGCATACGGGTGGAGTGTAAAAACAAATTATAAAAATACGTTTGTAAAATTTTCTGTTGCCTATTTTATTTACTTTCTTGTGTTGTTTAATTTAAAATACATCAATCCGAATTACAATTTTGCTGAAATCGCTTATTGGAAACAACATAACAGCATCGGCTATGCGAAATTTATGAATTCAGGAAGTTTTGTCGAACCGCCTCTCTTGCAGCCAAATGCTCAAAGTGTTATCTCAAAATCTCCTCATGGTTTGTTAAACGCATTTATACTTCCCAATTGGAATCATATTCATAATCCTTTTGCATTGATTGCTGCTCTCGAAAATTTAGGTATCATTTTAATAATTATCATTTGCCTGATATTTTCAAAAAAACTGAACGACAATCAAAAACCTGTTTTTTATCTTTCCCTGTTCTTTGTAATTTTTCTTTTCGCTTTAATCGGGTTAACAACTCCATTAATTGGATCAATGGTAAGATATAAAGTTCCGGCACTGCCGATTTTACTTTCTTTGCTTGTGATGATTGTGGATAAAGAAAAAATTTCTGGTTTGATCAAAAGGATGGTTTCTCATAAATGAATTTTATCAAAAGCAAAAGCCGTCCCGATTTCTTATCGGGACGGCTTTTGGGATTCTTATACCAATAACTATTATAAAATATTCCAAAAGAAATTGATATTAAAACTTTCTATTCCACCACCACTTTTTTCTTCCAGTTGTTTTGCGAAGATTTTACTTCAAGCATATACAATCCTTTTGAAAGATGCGATAAGTTAAGTTCATAAATGTTCAAACCAGCCAGTCCGGTTCGGTTCTCCGAAAGAACAACTCTTCCTGAAACATCCATTAGTTTAATGGTGAAACCGGCAGTTTCATTTACGTCTATGCTCACCGTTAAATTATCATGAGCCGGATTCGGATATACAGAGAAAGCAGTTGTTGAATTCCTTCCCTCTTCTCTGCAGGCAATTCCTGTAAAGTCTTGTGAACGGGTGCCGCTGGATCCGCAGGTATTGCTTGCTATTACATTGACTGTGCCGGTTCCTGTACCCCATGTCACATCAATATTAGTTGAGAATTGTCCTGCAGTGATGGTTCCGTTTGAAACTGACCAATTATTAACAGGTTGCGGTGAAATCGGTGTTACGCTGAAATTCGGAAACCCTCCGTTACAGAATGATGCCGGGTTGGCTGTTATGGTTGGTGGTGTATTGGGCTTGCCGGAAATAGTAATCGTCCGTGGAGTGCTGCTGCCGGGTGAACACAGGTTGGTATTAGCAGTTACTGTCAGGAAACCACTGGTGAACGAGGGCGATACCTGCAGCTGGATGGTAGTGCTGCCCTGTCCGCTGGTGATGGTGGTTCCCGCAGGATTTGTCCACGTATATGGTGTTGGTCCGTTTGCTTTTGGAACAGAAGCAATGGAATACTGAACCGTTGAGTTGCAGATGTTGGTCGTAGGTCCAGCCATCGCTCCCGGTTGACCCGGAATGCTGCTTCCCACTGTTTTGCACCTTGCAACACTTGAAGCGCATGAGCTGTTTGCCGATACACAAACAGGAGGCGCTCCTGTATAAACTACAGGGAAACTAACTGTAATTGATGTGGTATTCTGACCACCGATAATTATAGTTCCCGCAGGTGAAGTCCAGTTATATCCTGCTGCTCCTGTTACTGCCGGTACGGAGTATGTCACTCCTGTCGCGCCCGGGCAAATGCTTGATGGTCCTGTCATTGTTCCCGCTACTGCCGGTCCATTGGTAATGGTCATGCATCGTGGTGCGCTGGTTGAAGAACCTCCGCACGAAAGCGCTGCTGTTACACAAAGACTGCCTCCGGCAAATCCTCCCGGGAAGGTTACTGTAATATTGGTAGTACCTTGTCCGACAGTGATTGGCGCTGGAGAACCATTCAATGTCCAGTTATATACTGATGCACCACCTGATGTACCGGCAACATAGTTTTTCACGTCATTCGGGCAGGCTACGGCTCCGGCTGCCGGTGTGATGGCTCCCGGAACGCTTACTGCTCCTCTTACCCATGAACACTTATTATTGGTACTGCCGCAGGCATTAGTTCCCTGGACGCAGATATTATATCCCGATGAACCAATTTCTAATGCGCCAAACTGTGCATATACCGAATTGGTAGTTGTCAGGAATGGTCCGTTTACAAAAGGTCCGGTGATGATGCTGCAAAACTTTACCACTGATGAATTGCTTCCGGTATTCCATGAGTATTGCACATTGCTTCCTGAAATAGCATTTACAGAAACAATCGAAACACTGCTGATGCAGGCTTCTGCCGGTGCAGTGAGCGCTCCTGCCGAGCTGGTGGGCACACCTGCACTGATGGCAATATCGGTTCCGTTATCACTTCCGTTCTTGCCGGGAGAGTTGCTCACTACACGGATGCGGTAACCCGATCCGGCAGGAGTGAGAGTAGGTATGATTGTGCTGACAGTTCCTGAAACATTTCCCGCCAAGGTTCCTATGTTTACAGGACTGGCAAAGCTGCATGACGCATTGCTTAGTTGTGCAGTAAAGGTGTTACCACCTCCTATATCTATGGCGCTGAAAGGCACGCTGACCATGCTGCCTGCACAAAATGACAATGGTGATATAGTGCCTGTCCTTATTTCCTCACCGGGCTGTTCAAAGCCCTGTGTGAGCTGGCTGCTTCCGGCAGTGAGTGTATGAATGGCAGGCTCGCCTATGTTATATGTAATCATGTTGCCTCCGGCTGTCATAGTGCCTCCTGCTGAGGAGATGACATTGCGGCTGATGGATTGGGCATTGACCATTGACCATTGACCATTGATCATTGCTGCAAACAGCATCATTATTATTCTTTTTTTCATCTTGTATAAAATTAAATTGTGACTTGTAAATATAAATTAGTTTATAACCATATAGGTTATATAGCCATACTCTCCGTTATTCCAGTTAGCCCCACCGCTGGCACATAATCCTACCATACCAATCTGATAGGTTCCTGCTGCCAAAGGTCCCGTATATCCCGTGATAGAATAAATTTGTCTCTGATTTGCAGGGCTGGTAAGCCCGAATATGCCACCACCCATAATAGTAATAGCTCCTGCTCCCAATTTAAACGCAGGATAAATATTTAGATTAGAGGCTGCAGTTAGCCCGGCTCCAAGTCCCTGGTGTACCCAAAAAATTATTTTTTGATTTGCGGTGACAGTAACACTGGTTGTAGTGCTGATAAAAGCTAATGTAGCCGTAGGAACAACATAGCTGGATGAATTAAAATTAGCGCTCACTATACCTTGAGGACCCTGCGGACCTGTAGCTCCTGTAGCTCCTGTAGTGCCAGTTGCACCCGGAACACCTTGCGGACCTTGTGCACCGGTTGCTCCTGTAGCTCCGTTAGCACCTGCAGGACCGGCAACTGAGCTTAAGGATACCCATTGAGGACTACTACCAGCAACAGTCATTTTAGTTTTAAAATATAAATCACTACCTGCTTGTGCGACACCAGCGTAGTAAAAATTTCCAGCCAAATAAGGATTTAATGTGCTGTATCTGATTCCAATTACATTACCACCTGTAAATTCAATGGTATAGGTGCTGCCTGCAGTAAGCGATGGCGGTACGGTTAGCAAAAATTCTACTTCCGTGCCCGCGGTTCCTGCCACTGTTGTAACTGTCTGAGAGGCTAATATAGCCCCTGCGTATCCGGCACCGGCTCTTATGTTCATTGTATTTGACCCCGCGCAACAGTCGTGCATAACTGTAACAGAATATAAGGTTCCCGTAACAGCCGATACAAAAGATTGCGCCATTGTATTGGCATAGTTGGCAGTATTTGAGGTTGCCTGCACCTGGTCTGTGGCTGTGCTTCCGCCTGTTCCAATTTGATATGCCTGTGTAAATCCGAGGGTGGTATTAAATATGGTCATACCTAAGGCTGGCGTAAGTGCGTTGCGTTGGGCAGTAGTCATTCGCGGAAGCAATAATGACCCTGTGGTTGAAGTAATGTCAACTGCCGCGCTGGTGTTGGGTGAGGCAGTCCCTATGCCCACATTGCCACCGTTATTATATATATTGCTGTTATTAGTTACCCATGAAGAGCCATTCCAATACGGAGTATTGCCTGCTGCAGCACCGGAAGATAACAAGCCGGTGGGTCCCTGTGGACCTGTTGCACCTGTTGCTCCGGCAGGACCGGGATCGCCTTGCGGACCCTGCGGACCCGGTAAGCCTGGCACGTTTGCAGTTTCTGCATACAATGCATAAGGCACACTGTTCAGTTGTGTAGTTCCCATGTCAATGTAAGCAACACCGCCTGCGGGATCAATCTCCACTTGTAAATACTTGGCGCCTGTTCCCCAGTTTACCCCGGCAAGTGTGCCTGTTATAGCAGTACCCTGCCCGATGCTTACACTGAATAATCCCAGTGTATTAGTGGTGGCACTGTGGGTTTCTTTATAAACCACAGTTCCGGAAGGTGTTACATCATGAATGCTTAATCGCAAAGAGATGTTTTGCCCGGCAATGATATTGCCTGACGCATTACGAGCTACTCCCTGGTAAGGGATAGCCTGCGGGGTTTGTGCATTGCTGATGCCTGTCATCAGAAGGCAGAAGACAGAAATGCAGAGGAGGATGTTGATTCTTTTTTTCATTGTTGATTTAATTTAGTTGTTGTTAGTATTAGTTTTTTAAATTCTTCCCGGGGCAAAACTACCTTCCCGATAAGCCTTCGTCAATCAGATGAATTATTGATTTTGATTCAAAAAATGCCGGAGCATCATATGATCATATGATTTTTTGTCCACTTGAGAAATATCTTTCTACAAGTGCTCATAATATCTTATTCTTTATTTTTATGCCCTCATGCAACGCATCAGGCTAATCCTCTTTCTCTTCAGTATTTCTTCCTGCAATCATGCCGCTGATCTTCCGGTAAAGCGTTTGAAGTTTGAAGCCATTACCATTAACGATGGCTTAAGCCAGGGAATGATCAATTACATATTGCAGGATCATTACGGTTTTATGTGGTTTGCCACCAAGGACGGGCTGAACCGGTATGACGGGTACCGTTTTGTGATTTACCGCCACGATGCCTCTGACATTACCACCATTGCCGACAATTATATAACATGGATTTTTGAAGATTCGAAAGGCCACCTCTGGGTGAGCACTGCCGGGCGCGGGCTGGATTTGTTTGACCGCAGCACCGAAACATTTATTCATTTCATGCACGATGAAAAAAATGAAAGCAGCATTAGTGATGACCATCCCTTCCATATTGCCGAGGATAAATTCGGGAATATCTGGGTGGGAACAGACAGGGGATTAAATAAAATTACGGTCAGTGAAAAGAATTCAAAAACAAATTCAAAATCATTTTTAGAAACGCATGAAATAAAAATCAGCCATATTCACCTGGATCCGCTGCATCCGGAAAAAGAGCTGTACACAAGAAAAGAAGGAAATGACCTGAGGCTGCATAGTTTTTATATTGATAAAAACGGATTGATATGGGTTTCAACGTACGATATGCTTTTTAATATCTATCCTTCGCAGCATGCAGATGATAAAATTGTGCAGCTCGATGTTTCAAAATATTTTACCTACTCCTATCCTGACAAGGGCATGGAACGGCATGCCCATGCCTATGCGGAAGATACGCTGCACAACAGCCTTTACATTATCTCTTCGTTTTGCATTACTGAAATTGATCTTTCAACAAAAGAAGCAAAATTTATTTCCGCCCTGCGGTATTACCTGGGGTTTATAGGCTTGCAGGCAGTGACGGTTGAGAGCGGGGTATTATGGATCAGTGATTCGGAACGGCTGCTGCAAGTTGATGCGGGCAAAAAAGAAGCATTTGAAGTGCTGGCGAAAGACATAGATCAGACAGATATGGTTCATTCCATGAATGTGGTTTACAAAGACCGCAGCGGTGTGATATGGCTGGGAACAAAAGGATATGGTTTGCTGAAATATAATTCGCAGTCGGCACGGTTGCATCATACTGACAATGGAAGCATTCGATGGATGAGAACACAAAATGATTCGGTGATTGCATTAATAAAAGCAAAGAACCTGGTTCATCTTTTTAATTATCGCACAGGTGAATTCATTGATACTATTCCCGGACCGGCTTTGGCTTCAACGAAGCTTTATGCTGATTTCGGTTACATAGATGCGCTTCAATGTGACACTGATGGTACGTATTGGATTTGCAAAGGACGGCTCCTGCATTATGACCCGTTCCGGAACACCATAAAAGAATACCCCACATTTAATCACTCATGCTTCCCGATTTTTCTTGACCGTAACAATAATGTATGGGTGGGAACAGAAAATGCATTCAGCTTTTTTGATAAGCGAACAGAAAAATTTACCGATTACAATTATCCTGTTCCCATTTTCAATGTTCCTTACTTGTTTTTAGAATGTGTGTATGAAGATGAAAAAGGAATATTCTGGCTCGGCACTATCAGCGGTATATTTCGTTTTGATCCGAAAAATCAAACATGGAAACAGTATAAAAATAATTCTTCTGATGAATCATCGCTCAGCTTTGATGTGATCTTTACTATATGTCCCGATCCGAGAGAACCCGAAAATTATTTGTGGATCGGAACTAACGGTGGCGGGCTTAACTGGTTTGATAAGAATTCAGGGAAATTTAATCGCATAACCGAAAAGGACGGGTTGCCTAACAACGTTATATACGGAATTCTCAGTGATGATGACGGCAACCTGTGGCTGAGCACTAACAAAGGAATCTCCCGCTATAATCACGCTGCTAAAACTTTTAAAAATTTTGAATTAAAGGACGGCTTGCAGAGCAATGAGTTTAACCGTTATTCCTATTGCAGGGGAACTGATGGAATTTTGTTTTTCGGAGGGGTGAACGGCTTCAATTATTTTAACCCGAAAGAGCTTAAAGATAATCCCGTTATTCCCGAAGTGGTTATTACCGACATTAAATTGAAAAATCAATCCATTTATTTCAAAGATAAAAATGCAGCTCTGGATCAACCCGCTTATCTCACGAGGGAGTTTCATTTACCTTACACCAGCAATGTGATCACCTTTGAGTTTGCTTCAATGGAATTTTCTTCCCCTGATAAAAATGTATATCAATACATGATGGAAGGATTTGATAAGGAATGGATACAGGCGAGAACCAATCATGCAGCCACTTATACCAACCTTGATCCGGGAACATATATTTTCAGAGTAAAAGGCAGCAATAATGACGGTGTATGGAATGAAACAGGAACAGCTGTGCAATTTACTATTCTCCCTCCGTGGTATATGACATGGTGGTTTCGTTTGTTAGTGACAGTTGCAGTTGCAGCAGCAATTTATGCATTATACCGTTCTCGTTTAAGGCACTTTCTTAAAATGCAATCGCTGCGCAACAGGATAGCCAGTGATTTGCACGATGAAATAGGCAGCACGCTCAGCAGCATTTCATTATTTGGTGAAGTGGCACGAAAAAATATTATTAACAATCCCACTAAAGCAGATAAATTACTGGAGCAGATAAATGAATACACTTCTGACATGATGGATTCGATGGGCGATATTGTGTGGACTATCAATACACGTAACGATAATTTCGATAACCTGATAAACAGGATGCGAGCATTTTCATCAAAAGTGATGGAAACCCGCGAGGTGAATTTTGTTTTCAATGCACCGGTTACAGGAGCCATTGGTCATCTGGATATGACGCAG
>JBDSOU010000130.1:0-6275 GCA_039914625.1 Bacteroidia bacterium
CGGATGCATCGCTGGGAGGAAATTACCGCGAAACATCGCTTGACTGGGATTTGAAAAACTCGGTAGGCATTACCGTAAGCAGTGGCATTTACCTGATTCATGTCAGTGCTCCGGGAATCGGTGAACGCACCCTCAAATGGTTTGGTGTGCTCAGACCTATTGATTTGGATACGTTTTGATACTGTTTTTAATAAATTAACCTAAACACAAAAACTAAAATATATGATCAAACATTCAGGAAAATGTCTATGCCTGGCTTTAGCGATTCTCTCTCTGAATTTCAATGGAGTTTTTGCAGGAAACAAGGACCGTGCCGGTCAGGCTGGTGCTTCAGAACTATTGATTAATCCCTGGGCGAAGTCTGCCGGATGGGGCGGTGTAAATGTTGCATCGGTAAGAGGAATGGAAGCTTCCTTTCTCAATGTTGCCGGAACCGCTTTTGTTAAAAAGACAGAGGTTGGATTCACTTATACCAAATATCTTAAAGGTAGTGATATTAATATCAGTTCCTTCGGATTTTCTCAAAAGCTTGGAGCTTCAAGTGTTATTACAATATCTTTAATGTCGATGTCGTTTGGTGATATTCAGGTTACTACAACTGATTTGCCTGAAGGCGGTTTAGGAACTTTTTCTCCTCAATACCTTAATTTCGGCCTGTCTTATGCCAAAGCATTTTCCAACAGCATTTACGGAGGAATCACTCTTAAAGGAGTGTCGGAATCCATTACTGACGTTAAGGCTTCTGGAATTTGTTTTGATGCCGGCATTATGTATTTAACAGGAACAAATGAAGCAAAAGACAATCTGAAATTCGGTATCACTTTAAAAAACGTAGGAACTCCCATGACATTTTCCGGTGACGGTCTTTCTTTCAGAAGCAATCCACCCGTTGCAGGAAATTACCAGCTTACGGTTGAGCAGCGTGCAGAAAAATTTGAAATCCCTTCTCTTGTTGATATTGGAGTTACTTACGACTGGCAGCTTGCTGCAGATCATACTTTATCAACAGCGGTTAATTTCATTTCTAATTCGTTTTCCAACGATCAGTATGGCGGTGGTGTTGAATATACCTATAAGAAAATGTTTAGCCTGAGAACCGGGTATGTTTTTGAAAGTAAAATTGGTGATGCAGTCGAAAGCACGACCACTTCAAAAGGATTATCAGCAGGGTTTACAGCAGAACTTCCTTTGGGCAAATCAGGCAAGAGTTTAGGCCTTGATTATTCTTATTCAACCACACGATATTTTGACGGAACACATCGCATAGGAGTAAGGCTTGCCCTTTAAAATTTAAAAAAATTATCTGAAGAGGACTCTTCTTTGAAGAGTCTTCTTTGTTTTTTATATAATATTAAAACAGTACTTAAAATGGCAGAAATAATTTATTTAACTGAAGATGGATTAAAAAAACTACAGAACGAATTGAACCATCTTAAAAATGTGGAACGACCTGGCATTTCGCGCCAGATTGCAGAAGCAAGAGATAAAGGTGACCTGTCGGAAAATGCCGAGTATGATGCCGCAAAGGATGCACAGGGCATGCTTGAATTAAAAATTTCAAAACTCGAAACAGAACTCAGTAATGCACGCATAGTGGATGAGTCTAAAATTGATTTAACCAAAGTGTCGGTACTTTCTAAAGTTGAACTACGCAACCTGACTAATAAACAAGTGTTGCATTATACACTCGTAGCCGAAACAGAAGCTGATCTTAAAAATGGAAAATTATCTGTCACTTCACCAATTGGTAAAGGTTTGCTGGGAAAAAAAGCAGGCGAGGTAGCTGAAATTGCTGTGCCTTCGGGAACACTGAAATTAGAAATAGTTGCTATTACCCGTTGACATCGATAAATCCTATGAAAAACCGGGATGAACCCTGGGATCTTTCTTAATTGCTTAATCATAGTAAATATCATATTTATCACTGATAAATGCCAAGTATTTTTACGAGGATAATTAATGGTGAAATACCTTTTTACAAGGTCGCTGAAAATGAAAAATTCCTTGCTTTTCTTGATATTAATCCATTGGCAAAAGGGCATACATTGGTAATCCCTAAAAAAGAAATTGATTATATTTTTGATATTGATGATGAATTGCTCGCGGAACTGTTTGTTTTTTCAAAAAAAACAGGTCAGGCAATTAAGAAAATTGTTTCCTGCAAGAGAATTGGCATCACAGTTATCGGAATTGAAGTACCTCATGCACATGTGCACCTGATTCCGATAAATAGTGTCAGCGATATGAATTTTGCCCGTCCTAAACTTTCTTTTTCGAACGAAGAACTCGCAGAAACGGCTGAAATGATCAGGATGGTCTGGGGTTAAGCCCGAAGTTAAAATATTGAGCCTCCAAATAAATATTTTTTAACTTCGCACGCGCGCAAAACTAAATTAATATTCATCAGTACAATTTTCCTTATTCTTTAACTAAGAAGGAAAAAACCAAACTCCGGACTCCGGAATAAATATGAAACAATATCAGAAGTTCAACAACATTACTGGCTGGATCGTTTTTGCCATAGCTGCCTTTGTATTCTTATCCACGATTGAACCGACAGGCAGTTTTTGGGACTGCGGTGAATTTATTGCCTGTGCTGATAAATTGCAGATAGGCCATCCCCCCGGTGCTTCTTTATTTTTAATGATGGCGCGTGTTGTTATTTTATTTGCAGGTGACAATGTGAGGTTGATACCGGTAATGGTAAACGGCCTTTCAGCCGTGGCAAGTGCATTTGCGGTGTTGTTTCTTTTTTGGACGATCACTGCATTTGTAAAAAAGATGATTGCTGCTGATAAGGAGGGCAATTATACAACAGGACAAATAGTAACAATAATGGGAAGCGGAATGGTGGGTGCTCTTGCTTACACTTTTACTGATTCATTCTGGTTTTCGGCTGTGGAAGGCGAAGTGTATGCAACATCACAATTTTTTACCGCTATTGTTTTCTGGTGCATTATGAAATGGGAAAGTGTGGCTGATGAAAGACATGCTGACCGCTGGATTATCCTTATTGCTTACCTGATGGGACTTTCTATTGGTGTTCACCTGTTGAACTTGCTTTGCGTTCCTGCTCTGGCTTTTGTTTATTACTTCAAAAAATATCCTTACACCCGGGCGGGTTTTATTAAAACCGCGGTGATTGGAGTGTTACTTCTTGCTTTTATTCAGTACGGAATCATTGCATATATGGTGAACATTGGCGCGCATTTCGATCTGGTATTTGTTAACTCATTCGGAATGCCTTTCTGGTCAGGATTTATTTTTTTCATTTTATTAATTGTTGCCGGAATTATTTTCGGGTTACGTTATACAGTAAAGAATAATAAGCCCAGGCTGAACACTGCTATACTTTGTTTCGCATTTATTTTAACCGGCTATTCTTCTTATGCACAAATTGTATTGCGTTCGATGGCAAATCTGCCAATGGATGAGAACAATCCTGAAAATGCATTTTCGTTGCTGGGCTATATAAACCGCGAACAGTATGGCGACCGTCCGCTCGGATACGGACAATATTACAATGCAAAAGTGATTGACCAGGAAGAGGGAGCTATGAGCTATGCGGCCATGAACGGAAAGTATATGGAAACCGGGAAAAAAATTATTCCTGTTTATGAGAAAGAAAAATGCACCATTTTTCCGCGTATGTTCAGCAACCAGGAAAATCATATAAGCGCGTATAAAGAATGGGCTGGTATAAAAGGTGATGTCACACCAACGTTTGGGCAGAACATGAAATTCTTTTTTACCTACCAGATAGGTCACATGTTCTGGCGCTATTTTATGTGGAATTTCGTGGGGCGGCAAAATGATATACAGGGTCATGGCGGTATTAACAAAGGCAATTGGCTTAGCGGCATCCAGGGAATTGATGCCATGCGGTTAGGCCCACAGGATCATTTGCCAAAGAGTATGACCGATAATAAAGCCATGAATAAATTTTATTTTCTCCCGCTTATACTTGGGCTGATAGGGATGATATTTCATTTTAAGAAAGACCAGAAGGACGGATTCATTGTGCTCATGTTATTTATTATGACTGGTCTGGCAATTGTTATTTATTTGAATCAAAATCCTTACCAGCCGCGCGAACGTGATTATGCTTATGCCGGAGCATTTTATGCATTCGCCATCTGGATCGGAATCGCTGTTGCAGGATTGGTTGACTGGCTGAAAAAATCAATTCCTGAATCAGCAGCAGCTCCCGCCATAACGTTGGTTTGCCTGCTTGCTGGTCCTGCTGTTCTGGCTAAAGGCGGATGGAATGATCACAACCGTTCGCATCGGTTTACTTCCCGTGATTTTGCGGCTAATTACCTGAATTCATGCGCCCCCAATGCTATTATTTTTACCAATGGTGACAATGACACATTTCCTCTTTGGTATGCCCAGGAAGTGGAAGGCGTGCGTACAGATGTCAGGGTTGTAAATTTAAGCCTGCTCAATACAGACTGGTATATTGACCAGATGAGACGAAAGGCTTATACATCCGATCCTGTTCCCTTTACATGGACGTATGATAAATATGTACAGGGCACTCGTGATTATGTTCCTTTTTATGACCGCAAACTTCAGGGTCCGCAGAATCTGAAAGAAGTGATGGATTTTATTACCAGCGATAATCCCGATGCAAAAGCAAGAACACAAGGCGGAATGGAAATGAATTATTTTCCGTCAAAAAATTTTACTATTCCTGTTAACAAGGAGGCAATTCTTAAAAATGGTGTTGTGCCCCCGGAAGATTATGACAAAATTGTAAACAGCATTGATTTTGCTATTGACAAAAACTACTTAATGAAAGCCGACCTGATGATTATGGACCTTATTGCACATAATGACTGGACGCGCCCGATATACTTTGCTGTAACAGTAGGAAATGAAAGCTACCTCAATCTTGAAGATTATTTTCAGCTGGAAGGATTGGCTTATCGCCTGGTTCCGATAAAATCAAAAAGATCTCCTGATGGTCAGACAGGTCGTGTGGGCACTAACCAGATGTATGATAACGTAATGAATAAATTTGTGTGGGGCAATATGAACGATCCGAGAGTTTATCTCGATCAGAATAATCTTAATATGACCATGAATTTCCGCAACAACTTCAGCCGCCTTGCCGAATCATTGCTTACGACAGGCAAGCGCGACTCTGCTCTTAAAACACTTGACCGCTGCATTGAAGTGATGCCGGATAAGACAGTTCCTTATAATATCATGATGCTTCGCATTGTTGAAAATTATTATGACTGTGCAAAAGGGGCTATTGAAAAAGATTCGATTATTGTTTCTAACACTGACATGGAAAAATCTGATCAGTCATCAGCCCAGGCAATTCAAAAAGCCAATTCCATTGTTAAACGGCTCGCTGATATTTACGAAAACGATTTGCAATATTATTTTTCTTTAAAAGGAACTGAATACAGTAAAGGCGTTGACCGCGACATGAACCAGGCAATGGCGGTGTTCCAGGAACTTCAGCGGCTGAGCAAAAATGCGAACCAAAACCAGGTATCGTCTGATCTTGAAAAACGATTCAAAGAGTTGGAGAAAAAATTCTATGGAAGTTGAAGGAATAAAGTATCAGCTGAATAAGTAACCAGTTTTTTACAAAAGTCTTTCTTAGAAGCAGGATAAGAATATGTAAAGAATATTAGAATGATAACAATTAACCTGTTGGTAGTTTATATATTCGTAAAAATTCTTTATTCAGAGGTGCCTTTGGTAATTCTAATTTCTTAATTTCTTATTACAATGTTCCGGTTTGTAAAGCCTCCGTACTTACTTCGTAATTTTTACAGGCAGCTCATCTGGAATTTTCCAACGGAAGAAAAAATACTTTACATTACTTTTGATGACGGGCCCATTTCTGAGGTAACCCCTTTTGTTTTGGAACAATTAAAAAAATACAATGCCAAAGCAACTTTTTTCTGCATCGGTGAAAATATTGAAAAACATCCCGAAATTTTCAAACAAATAAAAGAGCAGGGACATACTGCCGGTAATCACACCTACCATCATCTGAACGGCTGGAAAGTAAACGACCAGCTTTATTTTGAAAGCGTGGAACGTGCGCGGGCTTTTGTGGGAACAAAATTTTTCAGACCGCCTTACGGAAGAATCCGAAAATCACAAATCGCACTGCTCGAAGCGCGTTTTTCAATTATTATGTGGGATGTGCTGAGCTATGATTTTGATAAAAATGTTTCTCCTGAAAAATGCTTTTTAAATGTTAAGCACAATGCGAAAGAAGGATCCATTGTTCTTTTTCACGACAG
>JBDSOU010000079.1:0-16351 GCA_039914625.1 Bacteroidia bacterium
ACCAAAAGCATCTTGTTTTGTTCTCATAAACCAAACCTGATGCTTTTTTTATTTTATTATTCACTCGTCCGTACCTTTTAATTAACACCCTCCTTTTAATATCTCCAAATAACTACCGAACCATTGAATAATAAATATGTGATGTATTTAAAGCAGTATGCTTACCGCACCTATGCTATTGATGTGCTGGTAAAGAAAAATTCAACTCCACGCGCTTTGTGGTGGGATACGGGAGATTTCGAAGATAGTCCTGATGTTCCGCTTATCATTATGTAAGTACTCAGCATTATAACGAAATATATGATTTCCTTATATGTGGTGGCGAAGACCATGCAACAGGCATAGCAAGCACAGATATGATTCCCGAAGAAAATCGTTATGCTTTGCTGGAAGCCTGGTGCACCAGGAATTTTGCAGGCGGTGAAATGAAATTTCAATGATCGTGTCATGTCATGGAGCACATGGATTCACTTGCTTACATAAGACGCAATGCTCTTGATAAAAATAATGTATATATAGTAATAGGTGATTCAGGAAACGGATTGACGCACGGAACTATTGCCGGATTATTAATCAGCGATTTAATTTCCGGCAATGAAAATAAATGGAAAAAAATTTTTCTCTCCTTCACGTTTAAAATATTTAAAACCGGAAATTTATTTTTAGGCAAGTGATCGGTGGATTTGCAGCTTACCTAAAGGACAAACCTAAAGGGATAGCGGATTTTGAACTGTCTGGAATAAAAACAGGAACAGGAAAAATCATAGAACTTGACGGAAAGAAATACGGTGCGTATGCGGATGCAGAAAATAAATTGCATCTCGTGGAAGCAGAATGCACACATCTGAAATGCATCGTAAAATGGAACAATGATGAAAAAAGCTGGGACTGTCCCTGTCATGGCAGTCGCTTTACTTACGAGGGTAAAGTATTGAACGGCCCTGCTAATACAGATTTATTTTATCATGGTGAAAAATAGTTTTTGGGAAATGTGGAGTAGAAATTTCCCACATCAGCACAAAAGTACATGGCATAAATTTTATTTATACGATACCAAACCGATTCAAACAAATTTCAAGTAAAATAAATCTTACATAAATATTTTAAACAATAAAAAAATCAAACAAAATGGCAGAAAATCAAAATGATCAACGCAACCAGCAATCTGGCAGTAAATCAACACAACAGACACAGGATGGTAAAAGCAAAGAAACCAATCCTAACAATCCAACCGCTAATCAGGAAACTCAACAAGATTCACAAAGCGGCAATCAACAACGTAGCGGTTCTCCGCAAGAATCGAAATCCGGCACTCAACGTAAGGATTCCAGTGCAACTGAAGGCAAAACAGGGACTGATATGAGAGATGAAGAGAATGAAGAAACTACTGGAGAAAGTAAAACCGGGGACTCTGATTCAGACCGTGAGGAGGGCAAAATTAGAGATCAAAAGAAGGGAAATTTCTAAACATTTTCAGCAAACCTTTCTACAAGTTGGAAAGGTTTGCTTTGTAAAATTTGAAAGGTATAATTCGTATTTAAAATATAACTGATTGAATAATCCCTGAGTTTTTATTGTAAGTAATATTGTATGGATTTCACGCTGATAAGTTCTTGCGGTACAATAGCCGGAATATGAAAATCCGGGAAGGTTTTTGGAATTTTCCTATAGTGGTAATTATCATGTTGACGGCAGTTTTGGAAATTTAAAAGTCAAAAATAAATTCTAATCAAATTCAGTTAATAAGTTGAGTGAACATTTATTTAAAATCAATAAAAATATATATCAAATGAAAAAAATAATTTTAACAATTACGGCAGTTGCTATAAGTGCTGTTGTCTTAGCTCAAACTGATTCAATAAATAAGATGGATCAAAATAACAATGTTAAAGCAGGGCATGACATAAACACTACTTCTATTGATGACATGAACCGGCAGACTATGGATAATTCAAAGTACGATGGGTACAGAATGCAAAATGGAAAAATCATGATGTCTAAAAATGGACAAATGACTACTATGGAAAAGGAAATGACCTTTAATGATGGCTCAGTATTAAGTAATGACGGGACAATTATCAGAAAAGACGGTACCAAAATTATGATTAAAGACGGGGAATACGTGGATTTTACAGGAAAAATTGTTAGATCAGACAGGAAAAAAGATATGTACCTGGTTCCGGACAGTTCAAAAAATAAAAAATAGTCAACAATTAGTGGATAATTAAATTTAATTCTAACAAATAAATAAAAATCAAAATGGAAAAAAATCAGGATCAAATGAAGAATATTTCCACCGACCGTGGCAATATGTTAACAGGAATGTTTCGTGACCGTGAGAGCACAGAAAACGCTTACAATACACTGCATGAAAGAGGTTATACAAAGGATGACATTAATTTGGTAATGTCAGACGAAACACGCAAAACACATTTTTCGGGCGATGTTAAAGAAACTGAAATAGGAACCAAAGCTGCAGAAGGTGCTGGAAAAGGTTCAGCGATTGGAGGTGCTGTTGGTGCTATTGCAGGTGTGATTGCTGCTATAGGAACGAGCTTAGTTATTCCGGGCCTTGGTTTAATTGTAGCAGGTCCTATTGCGGCAGGTTTGGCAGGAGCAGGTGCCGGAGGAATTACGGGTGGAATTATAGGAGCGCTTGTAGGTAATGGGATCCCCGAAGAACGCGCGAGATTATATGAATCCGGAGTTAAGAATGGAAATATTGTAATGGGTGTTCGTCCGCGCAACGAAGATGACGCTAAATATTTTGAAGAAAAATGGCGTGCTCATAAGGGCGAAGAGATTTATTCAGGTAATGTTTAATACCCGTATCATTTAATATTAAAATAGTATTCAATTAAAAAGCAAAAAAATGGCAAATACAAAATCAAATTCAAACGGTCGCTTAAGTGGCGCCACTAATAAAGGTCGTTCTGACAAATCTTCATCAGAAACTTCTTCAAGCGGAATGGAATCCTCTCAACTCATGCAATTATTTGTAGATGAGTTAAAGGATATTTACTGGGCAGAAAAAGCTTTAACAAAAGCAATTCCTAAAATGATTAAAAATGCAACATCAGAAGATTTGGTAGAAGCATTGGAAAATCATTTGATAGAGACAGACGGACATGTAGCCCGCGTGGAACAGGTATTTGAGATTCTCGGTAAAAAAGCATCCGCAAAAAAATGCGAAGCAATGGCTGGGCTTATCAAGGAAGGTGAAGAAATTATGGAGGAGTGCGAAGATGGCGCCATGTGTGATGCAGGTATTATTTCTGCTGGTCAGAAAGTGGAGCATTACGAAATCGCCTCTTACGGTACGCTTCGCCAGTTTGCAGAAACGCTCGGATTAGCGGAAGTCGTCTCCCTGCTTGCGCAAACTCTTGAAGAAGAAAAAGCTGCTGATGTTAAATTAACGGTAGTAGCTGTTTCAGCTGTAAATATTCAGGCAAGCGAGGAAGAGGCTGAATCAAAATAATAATTTTCACTATGTGATTAAATGGCGTACAGAAAGCTCATGGCTTATTGATTAATCAGATAAAGGAAGTGGTTGCTAAGGTGAGCAACTCTGATGCTTAAGTAAAAAGATTATTTTAGTGAAAAAAAGTAAAAGTAAAGGTTATTACAAAAAGCCTGCTTCCTTTAAAAAGGCAGGCTTTTTTAAATTAAAACAAAATATGAAATTCTGGAAAATTCTTATTTCCGCCATAGCCGGAACTTCAACTATGACTATATTCAGTTATCTTGTATCCGAATCCGAAAAAAAAAATTTTCGGGAGCCGGAAATTTTGGGACAGCTTATTAAAAACTTGCCCAAAACGTGCTCAAAAGTCTGCTCAGGTTGCAGGATGGTGTATACATTACGCTGTTGGAATTTTATTTGTGGTATGCTATAATGAAAATGTGGAAACGAAAAAAGGTACAACCTTCTCTGACGTCCGGGGCGCTGCTGGGCGCTGCAAGCGGGCTTAATGGTATACATGCATGGAAGAGTATATTTGAAATCCATTGCGATTCACCGGAAAAAAATTTAAAAACGTTTTTTGGGCATCTCCTGCTCGGCCTTCTGATATTTGGCGTTTTCAGCGCCCTCACTTATAAATTAACATCTGATAGAAATTCCTGATTGCTATGAATACTTCTCCTGGCTATCAGCCGCGTTATTATTCAGGACTAACCGGTCTGCTACTGCCTATTTCCAAATACCTGTATACGCCAACATTAGATAATTCAATTCGTTTAACATATTATTCATCCTTTTTAATAGTATATAAATTAATAAATTGGAAAAAAAAGGTGTGGAGGTAAAAGAATAGGATAAGGAAAGCAAAGGATTAATGCTCTCCATTAAATTAAAAATGAAATAATGTTTTCCGTAATGCAACAGGACCTATTTGTAACTGCTACAGAGGTATTGAAAAACCTCCTTCCTAAAGATGGAGTAGTAGAAGTTTGTCCTGCTTTTTTTAAGGAGAATGAAAGTGAAATACTCGTGGATTATTTGATGCATGAAATCGAATGGCAGCAGGATAGTATGAAATTGTATGGAAAGCAAGTAAATCTTCCGCGACTTACTGCGTGGTACGGAGCTAATAATAAAAAGTATAGCTTCAGCGGCATTGATATGAATCCAAAACCCTGGACCAAAGAATTATTATTTATAAAGGACAGGGTTGAAAAACAATCGGGATTTAAATTCACGAGTGTATTGCTTAATTATTACAGAAATGGTAATGATAGCGTAAGTTGGCATCAGGACAATGAAAAAGTGTTGCGTGTAAATCCTGTGATTGTTTCAGTAAGTTTCGGAGCTACCCGAACTTTTAAATTCAGGCATGTTGATGACCATAGGTTGGTAAGAAGTGTGGAACTTACAAATGGCATGTATGTTTTAATGAACGGTGAAACGCAGCATAAATGGGAACACACTATTCCAAAAACTTCACGTCCGGTTAAAGAAAGAATCAGCCTTACGTTCAGAATACTCTTTTAATAACACTAAAATAGATTTATGCAATTGAAATTAAAAAATACCGGGCAGTTATTTCAAACTGCTTTTAAAAAATGGTGGGCAAAAGACCCATTTAAAGAGAGCGCTGTAATAGCATATTATGCAATTTTTTCATTGCCTGGTTTGCTCGTAGTAATTATAACTATAGCCGGATATTTTTTTGGAAGCGATGCAGTTAATAATCATCTGGCATCCCAAATATCTTCTGCTATGGGGGCTGATACAGCAAAACAGATTCAGGATATGATAGCTGCAGCCAGTGAATCGAAAAATTCTGTGTGGGCAACAATAATCGGGGTAATCACCATTTTAGTGGGAGCTACGGGTGTGTTTGCACAGTTTCAAAAATCACTGAACATTATCTGGGAGGTAAAGACAGATGACTCTAAGTCAGGAATCTTGAGTGTAATCAGGGTACGTTTATTTTCCTTTGGATTACTGGTGGCTATTGCATTTATTATGATGGTGTCCTTTATTGTAACTACCATGTTAATTGCAATGGGAGAGTGGCTGTCCGGTCATTTCTCGGATTCTTTACTTGTTATAATTCAAATTATAAATTTCATTTTATCACGTTTAATTATTGCAGTACTGTTTGCATTAATGTTTAAATTTTTTCCGGATGCAAAAATAAAATGGAATCATGTCTGGCTTGGCTCCATCGTAACTGCTTTATTATTTTTATTGGGTATGTATGGCCTGTCATTGTATTTTGGGAAGGCTGACCCGGGTAGCGGATATGGAGCGGCTGGTTCCGTCATTTTAATTTTATTATGGGTTTCATATTCTTCAATGATCGTTTTTTACGGAGCAGAATTTACTCATGCTTATGCAGAATTACACGATGGTTATATATCTCCTGATAAAAATGCTATTAAACAAAAGGGACGTAAAGCATAATTAAATTTAAAATATCATACTATGAAAAAGAAAAAAATTAAAAAGGAGTCCAATGAAAAATTGCATTGGTTTGAAAGATTTTCTTCCAAAGCTATAAAAGTAACAGGCAGTAGCGGTGCATTTATTACTGCATGTATATTAATTATCGTATGGATTGTAACAGGTCCGGTGTTTCATTATTCCGATGTCTGGCAGCTTGCTATTAATACCGGAACAACAATAATAACATTCCTGATGGTTTTTCTTATTCAGAAAACACAAAATAAGGATGCCCTTGCCATACAGGTAAAATTAAATGAGCTGGTAGCAGCCAATCAAACGGCAAGCAACCGGATAATAAGTGTGGAGGATTTATCTGAAGAGGAGCTGGAGCATTTGAATGCACATTACACCCGGCTTGCGGAAATCACTAAAAGAGAAAATAATCCTAAAACATCACGTTCGATTGAAGATTCGGTACTGGCTGAAGAAAAAAAGCAAATAGAAAAAAAGATTGACAATATCAGAAAATAGAGTGGAATGAAACTTCCTCCCGCATTCGCAAAAGAAATCAACAAGAGACAGGGTTGTGTATTTAAAAATGTGTATGCAGCTTTAACCTGGCCTTTTTTTTAACCAATGAAGAAACCTTTACTTCTTTCCTTCATATTTATTTTTTGCTTTATGATTTATGTTGCCGCAACGTTGCAATTACTTCTATAAGCATGCTTGACATGGAAGATATTATGCAACGAAGATGTATTTTTACATTGCTATCTTCAGGATATTTTTAATAAAACTCATAGGGCGGAGAGATGAGTTTCTCTTATAAAATAGATATTCAATAACGTTATAAGAGTAGGGGGTTTTCAAAAGTTATGTTTTTAACTACTTGATGATAAAAAGGAAAGGAATATTCAAATTCATTAATTGGAATGGCTAATTAAAAGATAATGGTTGTCAACCGTTTTTTGGCCGTTCTGCTGGGAATTTTTAAATTCACACCGAATCGACATGAATAATTAAAAGACAACGATTGTCAATCATTTTATTAATCGCTTGAATAATTTTTCGGCACAAAAGCCAATTATTATTGCCTGTAATTTCCAAATTCAGATACCATCTGCACAGTAAATTAAATGATCAATTTGCGGAGAGGGAGGGATTCGAACCCCCGGTACCTTGCGGCACACCTGATTTCGAATCAGGCACATTCGACCACTCTGACACCTCTCCGGAAAACTTTTAATAGACGCAAATTTAGAAGAATCATTTGACCTTCCAGCTTTTATCTTTTAATATGTTACTTCTTCCTTACACCCTTAATCTTATTCTTACTGCAAACTTCTCTTATACACACCTGTTAAAAACTTTCTGGACTTCATCCGCTCAATCTTAGTAATTTTACCGCAATGGCACAGCACCGGACATTTATTAAGAGCGCAACCGCAGCAACAGAAACTCCTTTGATGAAACAATACAATGCTATCAAAGGCAAATATCCTGATGCATTATTACTTTTTCGCGTGGGCGATTTTTATGAAACGTTTAATGAAGATGCAGTAAAGACGTCAAAAATTCTTGGAATTGTTTTGACAAAGCGTTCCAATGGCGCTGCCGCACAGATGGATTTGGCAGGTTTTCCCTATCATGCTCTTGACACCTATTTACCAAAACTTGTACGTGCCGGTCAGCGAGTGGCGATATGCGATCAGTTGGAAGATCCGAAATTAACTAAGACTATTGTAAAACGCGGAGTAACAGAACTCGTTACCCCCGGAGTTGCCTTCAGCGATAAAATTCTTGATCATAAGTCAAATAATTTTTTGGCAGTTATTCATTATGAGGAAAAGAATACCGGCATTGCTTTCATTGATGTTTCTACAGGCGAATTTCTCGTTGCACAGGGAAATGCAGAATATATAGACAAGCTGCTGCAGAATTTCAACCCAAGTGAAGTGGTGTTTCAGAAAAACAAGACAAAAAATTTTGTGCAGCAGTACGGTTCTAAATTTTATACCTACCAGGTTGATGAGTGGATTTTTAAAGAGGATTATGCAAATGATACGCTGCTCAAACATTTTGAAGTTTCTTCCCTGAAAGGCTTCGGTATTGAAGAAATGCAGCAGGGAATTATTGCTGCCGGTGCTGCATTGCATTACCTCACCCAAATGCAGCAAAATGATCTGAAGCATATTTCTAAAATTTCAAGGATTGAAGAAGAACGGTATGTGTGGTTAGATAAATTTACTATCCGTAATCTTGAGCTTATCAGTTCGCCACATGATAAAGCAAAAACACTAATAGAAGTGTTGGACCGTACCATTTCACCAATGGGTTCACGCATGCTCAGGCGCTGGCTGTTGCTTCCTTTAAAAGAAATTGCATGTGTCGAGGAGCGGTTAGATATGGTAAACCATTTTGTACATCACAGTGACTTCTCTGATAAAATCAGGCTGCATATAAAACAGATAGGTGATTTGGAAAGACTGATTTCTAAAGTCGCCATCCGTAAAATAAATCCGCGGGAAGTAATTCAGCTGAAACGTGCATTAAAAGCAATTGATCCTATTAAAGAATTTTGTAATGCATCTGGAAATTCAAACCTGAAACTTTTGGCTGACCAGTTGAATCCATGCAAGTCGCTTCTGGAGCTTATAGAAAAAACAATGAAAGAGGAGCCGTCTGTTCTTATAAATAAAGGAGGTGTAATTGCAGATGGAGTTTCCGATGATCTTGATCAATTGAGAAAACTTTCTTTTTCCGGAAAAGATTATTTACTGCAAATTCAAAAACGTGAAAGTGAGCGCACGAATATTTCCTCTCTTAAGGTTGCTTTTAATAATGTATTCGGTTATTATATAGAAGTAACTAACTCGCACAAAAACAAAGTTCCTTCAGAATGGATACGCAAGCAAACATTATCCAATTGCGAAAGATACATTACCGAAGAATTAAAAGAATATGAAAGTAAAATTCTTGGCGCTGAAGAAAAAATTCTTGCTCTTGAAGAAAAATTATATAATGACCTTGTTTCAAAATTAGCGGAATATATTCAACCGGTTCAGTTGAATGCTGCCGCAATTGCAAAATTAGACTGCCTGCATTCCTATGCTATTGTGTCCAACGAAAATAATTATGTACGCCCTAAATTAAATGACTCATTAATTCTTGATATAAAAAAAGGCCGCCACCCTGTTCTTGAAAAACAAATGATATTAGGAGAGGAATATGTGGCGAATAACGTGTACCTGGATAATGCAACTCAACAAATTATAATCATCACAGGCCCTAACATGAGTGGAAAATCTGCTTTGCTCAGACAAACTGCATTGATAGTAATAATGGCACAGGCAGGATGCTTTGTTCCCGCACAGGCAGCCGATATCGGGATGATTGATAAAATTTTTACCCGTGTCGGAGCAAGCGATAACATTTCATCGGGTGAATCTACATTCATGGTAGAGATGAATGAAACAGCAAGCATCCTCAATAATATTTCTGAAAGAAGCTTAGTAATATTAGATGAAATCGGAAGAGGTACCAGTACGTATGATGGTATTTCCATTGCATGGGCGATTGCTGAATTTTTGCATGAGCATCACACAGCAAAAGCAAAAACATTATTCGCTACTCACTATCATGAGTTAAATGAAATTGCAGCATCCTATCCGCGGATAAAAAATTTCCATGTAAGTGTAAAAGAATTAGATAAAAAAGTGTTGTTTCTCCGTAAATTAGTTCCCGGGGGAAGCGAACACAGTTTCGGAATTCATGTCGCCAAAATGGCTGGCATGCCTGTGAAGATTATTGACCGCGCCACTAAAATGCTGGAGCTACTTGAAAAAGCGCATAGCAGCAACGAACTCATAAAAACTACACGTCAGAAAGAAATTAAAGATTCACTTCAACTAAGCTTTTTTAAATTGGACGATCCTGCGCTGGAACAGATAAGAGAAGAAATTTTGAAAACAGATTTGAATACGCTTACACCAATAGAAGCGCTGATGAAACTGAATGAGATCAAGAAGCTGATTGGTGGTTGATGAATAAAATAATGAAGTTCTTTAGCCGGAAATGATATTAAAAATTTCTTTGATTAAAATTTTATTTATTTCTTCTGGTCTGCTCATAATAATATCATGTGCGCCTCCGGTGATTTTATAATCGCAATTATTTATATTTCTTATAGGAAAAACAATATCTTTTGTACCATGAATGTGAATTAAATTTTCGTTGTTATAACTTGTCCGCTGCCATTCAAGTACAAATTTTATGGAGCGATATATAAAATCATTATCGGTGTCATGTAGCATCGCTTTAAAAAGCTTCAATGCTTTTTTATTTTTCGCATCTGAGATAAAAGGCTTAATTAAGCCGGCACTTTTTTTGATCAGGGCCGGGGGAATTATTTCATTCAACCTTGTTTTTCGTACCCAATTAAAAAAGTGAGGCATTTCTTCTTTTGTTTTCACGCTGGAAATGATAATGGTTTTTTCTACAGAAATCAGTTCACGCAATTCCATTGCAATAATTCCTCCAAGTGAAACCCCTATCAGCACAGGTGGTTTATTTGACATAACCTGATCTTTTAATTTTAAAAGGTAGGAGGAAAGGGGTTCATTTTTTCCGGGTTTAACCCATTTAATAAATTGTTTGCTGCAACCATTAATACTTATAAAATCAAATAAACGTTCATCAGCCCCAAGACCGGGAATAAAAATTATATGTTTCATATTCAGAGTAGCAAATTTATGGAACGGAAAACAGGCAATAATATTTCTAAAATTTGGTTAAATTTTTTTATATTTTCCGATGCAGTAAAGGCAGTTATCAAAAAAGCTTAAGCTGCCACACCGTTTTTACTTTTTCAAAACCGGAAACAGCAATACCAACAAGACGAATTTTCTTAAGACCGGCTTCGGTTTGTTTCAGCAGTTGCTTAACTGTTTGCGCAATTACATCGGGATCGGATACATGTTCAGGGAATGTTTTACTCCTTGATGTTATTTTAAAATCATGGTATTTAACTTTAATTGAAATGGTACGCCCATAAAGATTGTATTTGGTCAATCTTGAAAATAATAATTTTGCGAGGCGCTCCAATTCTTTTTCAAGAATATTTATATCAAGTACATCATCTGCAAAAGTATCTTCCACGCTGACTGATTTAGTTTCCCTGTCAGCTTCCACGGGACGGTTATCAATACCGCGTACGATATCAAAATAAAACCTGCCCGGCTTGCCATAGTATTTTAACATTTCATCCAGCGAAAGCTTTTTTAAATCAGCACCTGTGAAAATCCAGGCTTTATTCATTTTGCCAGCCGTTACCCTCCCGATGCCGTGAAAATTTTTTACTTTCAATTGTTCCATAAATGTTTCAATCTGTGAAGGATGAATAAAAGTAAGCCCATCGGGTTTTTGCATACCTGAGGCGACCTTGGCGACAAATTTATTTACAGACACACCGGCAGATGCTGTCAGATGTATTTCTTCTTTGACAGATTGCTTAATGGCTTTTGCAATTTCAATAGCTGAACCGATTTTTAATTTATCATTGGTAACATCAAGATAAGCTTCATCCAGCGAAAGCGGTTCAACAAGATCGGTATAACGAAAAAAAATTTCACGAACCTGTTGGGAAACTTCTTTATACACCGTCATTCTCGGAGGAACAAAAATTGCTTCAACGCACAATCGCCTGGCTTCCTTTCCCGGAATAGCAGAGCGCACTCCGAATTTGCGTGCTTCATAGCTACAGGTTAAAACAACACCGCGCCCTTCAGGAGAACCGACAATGACAGGTTTGCCTCTCAATTCCGGAAAATCACGTTGTTCTACTGATGCATAAAATGCATCCATGTCAATGTGTATTATTTTTTTTGACTGGAGCATTTCCGGGATTCTTAGTTTATAATTGGATTAATAAATCGGTAAATTACCTGCTAAATAAGGAAATTTAAATTATTTAGTTTTAAAAAGTTTCACACAAAGTAATATCCTTTTATGACTTGTGCTGAGATAAATATCATTTGAATTTAAACATGCATTTCACCATAAAAGAGTGCAAAAAATAAATACATAATGAACACAGAAAAATACTTTTCCCTTTATTTTAGTTTTATCCGTATGTGCTTTTTCTTGTTATTCACAATCACTTTCAATTTATAACTTAGTAAGCAATTCTTCAAAATATAAATCCCCTCAACGGAATCCCGTCATAAAGGTTGAAATCAGGAGAGTTAGCGGAAACATTATATTTGCAGTGAGCGCATGGATTGGGCATTGACGTGAAAATGAATAAAGACAAGCTTTTCAAAAAAAAAAATTTTTTCATCAGCATCCGGAAGCTAAAGGTTTTTGTTTGAATATAACAAAAACCCGGGTAGAAGCCATGAGCGGCAGAATTTAAGCTGAAAGCACTCCGGATAAGGGCTCAACTTTTTTTGTTGAATTTTAAGAAATAGAATTAGCTATTGCAAAACAACGCTGCATTTCCAAAAATGCTTTTTCCATTTGTGATTCTCAGAAAATAAGCTCCTGGTTTAAAATCAGCAGGAGTGTTGAAACGATAAAAATTAGTTCCTTCTTCAGCTTGCATTTTTTCAAAAAATACTTTTGTTCCTGTGGCTGAAATTATTTGAATTTCTATTTCATCTTTTTCAACAGATTCAAATTGCACTATAAAATAATCCCGGAACGGATTCGGGGTAACCCGGATGGCCCCTTTACTGCTTTGATTTTCTTTGGTTGTGACAGCAATGGTATTAAACGACTCTGATTGCCCGTTAAAATCGGTTTGTTTTAAATTGTAATACACAATCGAAGCCGAAGGTTCTTTTGTATCATTAAAAGAATAATTATGCAGTTGGCTGCTGGTTCCTGTTCCATTAATCTTTACAACTTCATAAAATTTTTGTCCGTCATCTGACCTTAACAAAGTAAAATAAGCATTATTTGTTTCAGCAACAGTGGTCCATTTAATTGTTATTGCGTTGTTAATTTTTTTAGCTGTAAATGAAGCTAACTTCAGCGGTAATGGAGTTATATCATGAATACAGACTGTTATATCACCGTTTTTTATTTGCCAGAATTCTACTGACCGGTCATTTTTTAGTTTAATGCGAATTTGAAAAGTTCCGCCTGCAGGAACGTTAATGGTTGAAGTAACAGTAAAAACTGCAGCAGACGTATCGCCACGGCATGTTACTGTTGAAACTAAACTTCCGTTTACATAATAATAAACCCAGGCAAAATCATTATTGGTGAGGTTACCGCTTTGGTTAATTCTTACGGAAATATCTACCACTTTATTTGGACCTCCAGCCGTGCCGCCTACATTTATAACAGGGCTGAAGAAATAACAGGTATCCTTTTTCACTGTCCATTGAGAAGAATTTACAGTGCCACATGTGACCGTATATGTTGAGGGATTTGCCCAATTTAAACTGTAAGAACTTAGGCAAGTAGCTGCCTGAGCCTCTTTGTGAATTCCGAAATTTGCAATAAACATGTAAAGCAAAAATGCAGCAATGCTTATACCTGCTGTTACAGTAATAACAACAACCGGTTTTTGAATCTGATTTGCTTTTGTTCTAGCTCGCTGCCAAAGCGCTATTCTTTGTTTCATATTTTTTTTTTAAAACAATAATTCATACGTTTTAAAATAAAAAAGGTTTTATCATAATATGAAAATGCAGAAAAATAAATTGAAAAAATTCCCTGCCAAAAATTAAAGCAATTTTTTCCTTTTGACAAGTGAAAAACAATTGTCCATCAAACCTTTTGGAATCAGATTAATTCAAAATCTTGCAAAGAACCAAAACTCTTCAGGGAAAGTAAATCTTTTAAATAAATATAAGTTTGAAACTTTCATTACCACTTTTCGTAATATTAAGCTAAGATTCGGTTTCGAAAATTTCTACAAAAAAAAACTTAATGAAAAAGAGATCAATGAGAAATAGGATTTCTCTTAAACCAACCATGAAATTTGCGCACAGATTATTGCTGACTGCGGGTTTTGGAATGATTATTTTAACAGCAAGCCTGATTGCCTATTTTAATATAGGCACATCAACAACTGCATTGGCAGTTGTGAATGGAGATTATCGTTCATTTACATCAGGCAACTGGAATAATATTGCTACATGGGAAAAATATAATGGTGTCAGTTGGATTCCCGCTATTGCAGCTCCAACCAGCCTTGATGGAGTAATAACTATTCAAAACGGGCATACCGTAGCTGTAACAGCAGCTGTCACTGCAGACCAGGTAGTTGTAGATGCAGGCGGAATTTTGAATGTTAATACAGGAACATTGACACTAGCAAACGGAGCAGGAACAGATCTTACAGTAAACGGAACGCTCAATATATCAAGCCCGTTAACTCTATCTGCAAGCGTTAACATAGATGTAAATAACATTGCTACTCTGAAACCTACAGGCACCTTGAATTTTAATCTGGGCAGCTTTATAAATGTAAACGGAAGATTCAGACGAACCGGAGGAGTTATGTCCACTACTGCTTCCTTTTGGTCAATTAATAATGGAGGAACATTTGAACACGCTATAAATGGCGGAAGTTTGTTGACATCTGCTTCATGGAAAGTTGGCTCGACTTGCGATGTAACAGGAATTACCACTGCCGTGCCCGTTAACATAACCCAGGTATTTCACCACTTCATTTGGAATTGTCCCAATCAAATAGCCGGATTCAATTTTAATGCAAAATTCGACTTCGTGAACGGTAACTTGACAATCATTTCAACCGGTGCTTCAACTCTTCAGTTTGATTACCAGGGAAACAATAACACGACAAATATCGGAGGAAATGTATATATCCAGGGCGGTACAAGCTATGGATGCGCTAATGGCAGTGCTCTGTTTAATATAGGCGGGGACTATGTTCAAACTGGGGGAACATTTGCTTTCAATCAGTCGTGGGCTGCATCTTACGGAAACACTTCAACAACGCTGAATATTGCAGGGAACTTGGTAATGACCGGAGGAATTATGGATATGACTCAGTCAACGGCAAATAACCCGGCAATTGGTAAAGGGCATATAGATATTATGGGTAATATTAACTTATCAGGCACTGCATTATTAACAGAAACATCTGCGGAATCTCATGGAGAAATTGTTTTTATAGGAACTGCTATTCAAACCTATAATCTTAATAATCTTGTAACAAATAAAATTGATTATATAGTAAACTCGGGAGCGATCGTCCGTACAGGATTAAATCTTTTAACAAGCGATGGAATTTTTACATTAATGGCAGCAGGTCATCTGATGATTGGCTCGCCTGATGGGATTACGCAAACCAACATGCTGGGAAATGTAAGGGTTACTGGTACACGGACATACAGTACAGGAGGATATTACACGTATGAAGGTGCTTCTGCACAGGTGTCAGGTGATGGACTTCCCTCGCAGGTAGCAAACCTCACTTTAAATAATGCCAATAATTGTACGCTCACCAATTCATCTTCTGTATCAGGAATACTCACATTTACTACCGGGCTTTGGATAGCAACTACTGATACACTAACGCTTGGCATCAGTACAGGAACCCGCGGAACGCTTTCACGGGTAACCGGGCACGTAGTAGGCTATTTCGGAAGGTGGCTGACAACTAGTATAGTTAACAATATCCTTTTTCCGGTGGGAACGCTGAATTACTATAATGGCGCGAATTTCAGTTTTACAACAGCGCCAACATCAGGGGGAAGCATAGTGAGTACATTTATACCCCAAAACCCCGGCAAATTAGGCTTGCCGCAAATGGATGGCGCAGTCAATTGCGATGGAATCGGATATGGCTTCTGGTCATTTGGACCTTTCAATGGTTTTACAGGAGGCGCATACGCAGTGAACCTGTATGCAAACGGATTTTTTGGAGTTACTGATTATACCAGCCTTCATATATGCAGGCGGAATGCGGCATTGATTCCATGGAGTTTTAATGGCACACATACACCCGGAACAGGGTCTAATGCAGCTCCTGTTGCAAACAGGCTGGCAAAAACTATTCTCGGGCACTATGGTATTACTTCAGGAGGTCCAAACCCACTGCCCGTAAAACTCATCAGTTTTAAAGCTGTTCTTGAGAACAATATAGTGAATTTATCATGGGTAACCGCTTCCGAAATAAATAACGATTATTTTAACGTAGAGCGTTCTACAGATGGCAAAAGCTTTGTTTCCATTATAAAAGTAAAAGGAGCTGGTTCTACTTCTGTACTGCACCAGTATAAAGCAACAGATGCACCTGTTTCCGGAACGTATTACTATCGTTTAAAACAAACTGATTTTAATGGTCAATTTGCCTTTTCGTATATTGAAGCTGTTGATCGTAAAGAAAATTCTTTGTCTGAAAACTCACTTGCAATAAAAAGTATTTCTCCTAATCCGTTCAGCACTGAATTCCGGGCAAATTTCAATGCAACTTCCGAT
>JBDSOU010000219.1:0-4304 GCA_039914625.1 Bacteroidia bacterium
ACCAAAAGCATCTTGTTTTGTTCTCATAAACCAAACCTGATGCTTTTTTTATTTTATTATTCACTCGTCCGTACCTTTTAATTAACACCCTCCTTTTAATATCTCCAAAAAACTACCGAACCATTGATTTAATGAAACAAGTAAAAAAAGTAAACCTTCCTGAAAAAATATGTGTAGTGTGTAACAGGCCCTTCACATGGCGAAAGAAATGGTCAACGATTTGGGATGAAGTAAAATATTGCAGTGACAAATGCAGGATGAATAAAAACAAATAAGAAACTTACAATGAAAATCACAAATAATTTAAGTGCTGAAGATATTGACCGCATCATCGAAATGGCCTGGGAAGTCCGAACAACTTTTGAAGCCATAGAAATACAGTTTGGTCTAAAACAGCAGGATGTAATAAAACTGATGCGAAAGGAAATGAAGGCAAGTAGTTTTAAACTATGGCGGCAACGCACTATAGGCAGAGTCACAAAGCATAAGGCGTTGCGAAGTGATGCAACGGACCGGTTTAAAAGCAGCATGCAAAAAACAATTAGTAATAATAAAATTAGTAAGCGATAAAATGAAACATAATTTATTTTCTGAAACGCATGATGAAATTGTAATCGATTTCCTCAGTGCTTACAAGCAGATTCCTGAAAGGATAAACCACATCAATCCCGTTCAATCCAGCAAGACAAGAAATTTTATTAATTGCGCTGTTACTTATTTCTCTGATATTACTCTCAATAATTGAGCGGAATCAGCGCCAAGCAGTTTATCGTAATGTAATTTAAAAAGCCAAATAGCATGTCTGGCGCTTTTTTCGTCAGAAATTTTAAACTGTATCCAATTTGCTCCATAAGGAAATTTTTTAGCTAACCCCGCTTTTATTAATGCTTCCGAAAGTTCTTTTGTAGAAGCTAAATGCAACATGTCATCTAAATGAATATGCCCTAATTCAAATTCTCCAACATAAAAATCAGCACCGTTAGGTTTATTATTATCCCAAATTTCCCAATGAGTGGCAGAAATAATTTGTTGCCAACTTTGAATTTCCTTTGAAACTATTTCTGAATAGGTGCTTAACACTGGCGGTGGGATAATCTTCCCTTTTTCTTGTAACTTCATTATTGATATATTTTTAAAGGAGAATGTAATTTATTGTTTAGTTAAATGATAAAATACCCTAATTGCTTTTATATTTTTAAAGTAGAAATGCCGCCATCCACATGCATAATCTGCCCTGTTATCCAACTTGCTTTCGCTGAAAGTAAAAACTCAGCAATATTTACAATATCATCCGTTGTTCCAATTCTTTTTAGCGGATGTCGCTGAGCATTTGCGTCCCTTTTCTGTTCACTATTTAATAAGGTAGCTGCCAAAGGCGTATCAGTTAGCGATGGTGCAATACAATTCACTCTTATTTTTGGAGCGTACTCAGCAGCCAATGCTTTTGTTAAGCCTTCAAGAGCACCTTTTGATGCCGAAACTTGTGAATGAAAGGGCAACCCGATTTGAACGGCAACCGTAGAAAATAGAATGATGGAGGCGTTTTCGCTGTTTTTTAATTTTGCTACAACAGCTTGTATTATTTTTATTGCTCCCACCACCTGCAAGCTATAATCATTTGTAAAATCAACTGGCTTAATCCTTTCAAAGGGTTTAAGATTAATACTACCAGGACAGTATATAACACCAGTTAATGTTTCAGGTAAAAAACCTAATAAAAGGTTTTCTTCCAAAACATTTAATTGTTGGTATTTAATCAAAGGATGTTCCGTTTGTATTTCATTCTTATTAAAAGTTCCAAATACCTGATGACCGGCATCAGCCAATTGCATTGCAAGTGCTTTGCCTATTCCAGAAGAAGCACCAATTATTAAATAGTTTTCCATTTTATTGTATTGCCAAAAACCTGTTATGCCGAGCTGTTATTTTTTTAAATAAGCTGAATACATCCAAATTAGTTTTTCTTGCCCCCTTATATAGTCGCTCATGAGCGCATTGGTGCCTTCGTCCTCGGTCTCATCGGATAATAAAAGAAGGTCGCGCTGAATTGTGATAATTGTCTTAAAGGAGTGTAGTATGTCTGCTACTGCCTTAATACCGTCAGAGACTTGATTACTTTCCACAATTTTTGAAGATTTTTTGTATTCAGAATATTTGTGGTTAGGAGAATGTTCTAAGGTTAATATTCTTTCTGCTACTTCGTCAATTTTTAAAAACAAGTCGTTATATAACTCTTCGAATTTTAAATGTAGTTCAAAGAATTTCTGTCCTTTAATATTCCAATGATATCCTCTCACATTTTGATAGAATATTGAATAATTAGCAAGTAGTTCATTGAGTTTGTTTGCAAGCTGTGAGGATTTTTTGTTGTCAAGTCCAATTGAGTTTAAATTTTTCATGCTGTTTAATTAATTTTTTTATTTAGTTTTTAAATACTTCGAATGTCAATGCTTTCTGAACAATAATTACTTCTTTTATGTTTTAGCAATTTTAATCTATAGAAGATGTACGAAACCACAACGCCTTAAAACAGGAATGCAATTAACCAGAGCTAATGTTTTTTAAACAAATATTAAAATCAAAGAAAGCACTAAAAATGTAAAAGCAGGAAATGATTTAATAAGTGAATCCTTAACTTTTATATGCATAGTTATAGCTCCCAACATTAACACAGCTATTCCAATGGCTGCAGGTATTATTAAAACTTTTAACCAGATTCCTGCAATTAAAAGTAAAGCAAGAGTAAGTTTTAAAAAACCTGTTACATTCATAAACCAAAGCGGTAAATTGTAAACCTCAAATTCATCTTTCATACTTTTTGCAGAGCCGCCCCGCCACCGTGATGACTTTCCAATCCGTAGTATCCAAACATTAAAAATAGAAACCGCTATTATTATTTGAATAACTATTTTAATCCATTCCATTTTATTTTTCGTTTAATCATTGTAAAAATCATATAGCCAACATAAATACAAATTTAAGCAATCTTTAAGGTAGTTAAGAATAAATATAGATTCAATATCATAAAAAAGAACGAAGGGAAAGAAAGTAAAAGGCCATCCTTCACTTTAAGCCTGATTCCCAAAGCCAACAACATCAAAAGCGCAAGACCGCCAGAAGAGATAAGTAAGATAATACTAAACTTAAGACCAACCAGCAGGCCGATACCTCCCAAGAACTCTAACACTGCCGTTAGTTTTGTAAACTTTGCTAATCCAAACCGCTTAAATTCATTTTGCATTTTAGAAGATTTTAATAAAAAACCTCCGTAAAGAATAAATGAAATGCTTGAAAATAAAATCGCCACTATTAGAAGAGTTTTCAAAGAAGTATTTTATTTTGAGATATCGTTAAATCTGAATTGTTTGTTTAAGCTTGTTTAAGTCAAAACCCATCAGTTTTAATCTCGAAATAATCTGCTGATAGATTTCTTCTTCCATTTTTGGAGTTCTTGAAAGAATCCACAGATACTTTCTATTAGGGTGACTTACCACAGCATAACTGTAATCATCTGCCAAATCAATAATCCAATATTTATCTTTGAAGGGCCAAAAGAATTGCACTTTCAGTTTTGCATTACCAGTGTTATTTTCTGCAAATGCCTTTCCTTTGATGTATGATTGTTTTCCATTCACACTATCTCTGTTGCATCTGTTTTCAACTATCACATATCCCTTTTCACTAAGAGTATATTCAGCAGTAGTACAATGGCAACCTTTCTGAAATCGTTGAGGGTAAGAAGCAATTTCATACCATTTACCTGCGTATTTTTTCAAATCAACATTTGCGACTGTTTGAAGTGTTTGTGATGAAACATTATTTGAAAACATTGTAAAAATTATTAGCAGAAAGAAATTAAATTTTATTTTTTGAAAGTTAAACATGTCGGAAGAAATGGGTAGCTAACAAGAAGTTAAAAAAAGTTTGTTGTACACTTTGTCGTTTACAAACAGGCGAATCAAATACTTTCCTTCTGTTAATCAGATTTGTCCGGGAAAGAATTTAATTCCCTGTTTGAGTGATTCCATTTTCTTTTTCAATAGAACACTCACAGTCTGACCAAGAGCATTGAAAATATCAATGCGAACATCTGATGTCCCATCCAGTAAAAAAGAAGGCATATTTTCCTTCTCCTGCTTTTTTCCATTCGTTATTCATATTTTTTAATAAATTATTAATCAATGGTTCGGTAGTTTTTAAACATGAGAATCGAAACTGAATTTTTATTGCCAAAATGTCTTAGTCTATGCTTTGTGTAATTAAAATCCATTGCTTATCCTCATAAAATATGTTATCAATTTTAA
>JBDSOU010000094.1:0-3119 GCA_039914625.1 Bacteroidia bacterium
ACCAAAAGCATCTTGTTTTGTTCTCATAAACCAAACCTGATGCTTTTTTTATTTTATTATTCACTCGTCCGTACCTTTTAATTAACACCCTCCTTTTAATATCTCCAAAAAACTACCGAACCATTGAACTTTAATACTGTTAAATATATAGCTATGAAAACAAAATTAACAACGCTCGTTTTTTTGCTCATGTGTTCTGCAACCTTTTCTCAATCACTTTTCAATAAAAAATACCTGTTTGGAACCCCTCCCGATTATTTTTTGAAGACGCTTCAACTACCAGATAAAGAATATATTCTTTATGGCGGATGGAATTATCCTACTGCGGGATTTCTAAGTAAGCTTGACACTAATGGAACTATGATTTGGGCAAAGAGAGTTGAATACCAAAATATCAATTATGTTCCTGTTTTATATTCAGCTATTCTTGATTATGATCAGCATGTTATAATTACTACCCAAGACCCATATCCTGCTACTGGCAGCTTACTTAAATTGGATACCAGTGGAAATGCCCTTTGGGATCTCCATTTTGATTTTCCGGTTTCCGATATAGTGTTAACTTCGGATAGTAATTATGCAGTAGTCGGGCGTAAAAACCTTGCAGTGTTCGGGCTAAATGCAGAGATACAATTTTACAAAGTATCTCCTGCGGGATCCGTAATTTTCGGTTATGAATATTTTAATCCGAATAATTTTATTAATTATAATAACCTTGATAAAATCACTTACGGACTGATTCAATACACTGATGGAAATTATTTTGTTCTTGCACATGTTAACGAAGATATTTTTATTATGAAAATTAATGCAAATGGTCAATTGATATGGAATAAAAAATATGTGCAATCAGTTTTCAATTCATATTATGTTCTCAAGCCTCCTAAATGGAAAATGAATTTAATGCCGGATAGTACTATTTTAATTTGCGGACGCATTAATTACATGTTTTCACATGAACTCATTTGTTTTAAGATAAATTCAGACGGAAATGTACTTTGGTCAAAAAAATATTCAACAGGAGGAGTTTTAAAAATAAGCCAGTTAAATACTACCGTGAATGCTGACAGTACAATCTGTATATTTCTTGCATTGGCAGATTCATCAGAAACCATTCATGACCATGCTATTTTTAAAATTGATCAAAGTGGCAATTTGCTTGATACTCTTTCTTTAAGAATTCCGCTCAAACCTGTTTATCCCATGTGGTTCGGACAAGACCAATCTAATCATTACAATTTTATTCAAACGCCCGTATTTGGTATGGGAAGTGATACTATACAAATCGTCTTAATTGATTCATTGTTTTATTCACCTTGCGTAACCGATACTTTTGCTTCTCTTACAATGCAAAATTTTCCTGATAGTGTTATAGATTCGTTTCCTTTGATTACACAGCCTTCCTCAACCATTCCTCTGTCAGATACATTGATCATTACCCCTATAAATTTTTCCAACATTGACTTTTGTTTTCCGGCAGAAATAAATACATTAAATTTTTCTGAGCAGGATTTATCAGTTTTTCCAAATCCAGCTCAGGACATATTTACAATTGAATTGAATAGTACCAAACAAAAAATAATTCATCTTCAAATTCTGAATGTATTTGGCGCAATTATTTATGATGAGCAAATACAAAATTCTGGTAGTGGGTTTTCAAAAAAAATAAACCTTAAAGAAATAGCAGTGGGAATTTATTTTATTAAAGCAGGAAATGAAGTAAGAAAGTTTGTTAAAGAATAAAAACTCAATCGTAAGCGTAGTATGGGTATTCCGATAACAATAAAATCCTCTTTAATTAAAACATGAAGATTTTGCGATGACATTAAAAATCTACAAATTAAAGAGGGTCTCAATAAAGTTGGCTTAAGGAGGACTAAATGCAAATTTTTAAAAGAAGGGCTTTGATAGGTAAACCCCGTAGGATAAATATCCAACGGGGTAAACGAACAGTTGTGCATCTAACAAACATTGTGGGCTATCGGAGAGTTGTTGTACGAACAGCGAAAGAGAACGAATTACTTCTAATCCCTTCTTTTAGAAACTTCATTTATCCGCGCATGTGTTGTGCGTCATGCTTGGGGACAGTGCTAAACTCCAATCTGACAATAAAAAATTAATTTTGAAAAAAACATAGCATCATCATGACATCAAAAGTTGAACTCATCTACGACACTTACAAGAATTACTCTGAAGATTTATACAGGAAGATAAGAGAAGAAACATACGGAGAAGACATCGGACAAACCAGTTGGCTGACCGCTGACGAATACAGAGATTTTTTCTTCCTGATGAATCTATCTTCGAATCAAAAAGTTCTGGAAGTTGCATCTGGTTCGGGTGGTCCTGCTGTCTTTATGGTAAAAGAAACTGGTTGCCACCTGGTAGGGGTGGACATTAATGAGAATGGTGTAGCAAACGCTGAAAAATTAGCCGCGGAAAATGGGCTATCCGACAAAATTAAATTTGCTGTGGCGGACGCATCTTCATCACTCCCATTTGCTGACCAGACATTTGATGCGATAATATCAATTGATTCAATAAATCATTTCAAAGCAAGAGAAAAAGTTTTTAAAGAATTCAATAGAGTGCTGAAAAAAGGCGGTGGTTTACTATTTACTGATGCGGTTGTTATTACCGGGATTTTAACCAACGAAGAAATTGCCATTAGAAGTTCGCTAGGATTTTTTTTGTTTGTTCCGAATGGGGAAAACGAACGGCTGCTAAAAGAAGCGGGATTCCGGGAAATAAATACGAAGGATGTCACGGAGAATATTATTTCCACTTCCAGCAAATGGCATGACGCAAGAGAAAAAAGGAAATCCAGTTTATTGAAATTTGAAGACGAAGAAAAGTTCAACGGGATTCAATTTTTTCTTCAAACGACTCACATTGTTTCTAAGGAAAAACGACTTTCAAGGTTTATGTATAGATGTATAAAGTAAAAAAATATTGACTGCATACCAAGTATGTTTCAGATACAAATTGAAATCTTCGTTTTCTATGATATAAAAAAGTGTTTTTAAAAAACTTATTTAAAGTTTTTCACTTGTTATAAACATAGTTGTAAACATACATTGAATCGTTTCTTATAAGTGCTCCTACTCGCAACAACATTT
>JBDSOU010000154.1:0-7461 GCA_039914625.1 Bacteroidia bacterium
ACAGAAATCCATCCAAAGAAACGTGGACGGGTAAAATTCCTTCAAAAGAAGAAACAACAAATACATCAGGTATTCAATCCGTTTTAATAAATGAGGAATTTGAAAATGCTGATATTGATTTCAGCAACCTGGCAAAAATTCTTGTAAAATATCCGTCTGACATTAATGAAAATACAAAAGAAAAAGGTGCAACAGGATGGTTAATTTCAAAATTTAAGGATAAAACTAAATTCGTTTCTGAAAATATTGACCGTGTAAATTTTGCAAAAATTACTGCGTCTTTAAGAGAAATAAAAACCGGTGAAGAATTACTGCTTCTGGAAAAAGCAATTGGTATAACATGCACAGGTTTTATTGAAGCGTTGAAAGCGGCAGAACCCGGCATGACAGAGTATCAATTGCAGGCAATCAATGAATATTGCTGGAATAGAGCAGGATCAGAATATGCGGGCTACCCATCCATAGTTGGCGGAGGCGAAAACTCTTGTGTGCTCCATTATGAAACAAACAGGAAAAAATTAGTACAGGGTGACATGTTAGTTATGGACATGGGGGCTGAATATCACGGTTACACAGCTGATGTGACCAGGTCTTTTCCGGTAAACGGAAAATTTTCATCCGAACAAAAAGCAATTTATCAATTAGTATATGATGCACAGAAAGCCGGAATTGAAATGTGTAAGCCCGGAAATGGTTTCCAGGATCCGCATCGTGCTGCTTCAAAAGTGCTGCTTGATGGTTTGAAAAAATTAGGTATAATAAAAAAAGATGATGAATTGCAAAATTATTTTATGCACGGAACTTCTCATTACCTCGGGTTAGATGTTCATGACCCGGGAACCTATGGTGATTTAAAACCCAATAGCGTCATCACAGTCGAACCCGGTATATATATTAAAGAGGGCTCTGATTGTGATAAAAAATGGTGGGACATAGGAGTACGAATTGAAGATGATGTGCTTATTACAAATGACGGGCACAGAGTCCTGTCAGACTGTGTTCCGAAAACAGTTGAAGAAATTGAAAAGCTGATGGCTGAGAAAAGCTTGTTTAACCAAATGACAAAATAATTAGTTTGAAAAAGTAATCCCAGTAAAAGCTCGGGATAAACTACCAGAATATTAAAATCTTTCTTAGCTTTTAAAGCTGCTTTTATTATCAAATGAATTATTTTTTTTATGTTAGCGTTTTTAAAATTTATTCTCCTGGGGGAAACTTCCTTTCAATTTCATGAATATCAAAATAAATTTATTTAGCTTTTACTGTATCTTTTTTTTTCTTTTATGCAGTAGTGGACAGGCTCAATCATCAGGTGAAGATTCAATTGAAGTTACCCTGCTGAATTACTACAACATTACTGATGGTTTCATAGAGCAAAATAAATTACAGCAGGCTTTGCACACATGTGAAGAAACCGAAGCCTTAATGAAACAATTTCCCGATGTCAGAAATCATTTTTCATCCACACTTTTTTCGCAGCATGCAAAAGTTTTATATAAACTGAATCGCTATAAAGAAGCTGAAATGTATTTTGATAAAGGGCTGTTGCCCGTACACCTTTCAATCGCTGCTTTAAAATCTGGTAAATGGAACATGGAGGTATTTATTGCGAGTGAGTTTATGGGAACAATAAAAGATGCAGGTGATTATTTTGTCTATAAGGGATTAGCACAATCTAGTAAAGAAAATTTGAGAATTGGAATTGAAGTGCTTAACAAAGCAATTAAAACAAGTTTAAATCAGCAGAATTTTCTTTTTGAAACTGGGATTAGTGAGGGATTTGGCTCGCAGAATACAACACTGTTTGAAGATTTGCTTTCAGTTCTTTTTAAGTCAAGAACTATTTTGGATGAAGACCGCGTTATGGAAAACGCGTTTTCAACCATTGAATCTGCGAAAGCTAATCTTTTAAAAAATGTTGTTTGGGAAGAAGCCGGGATTTCTGAAATGCTGCCGGACACAGTTAATGCCTTACGGCTCAAAATGAAAAACGAAGTACAGGTTGCATTAAATAGTGTGCGTGAAAATAATTCGAATGAAAATGAAAGCCGATTTATTTCTGAACGCGAAAGCTACATGGAATACTTGCAAAAAATAAGAAAGGATTTTGGCTTAAGTAAACTCCCGGATCAAACGCCCGTTTCTGCTAATGATATACGACTTACTCAATTTAAGGGAACTATTATGAATTATTTTCTCGGAGAAAAATATCTTTATATATTTATTCATAGTGGGTACAGGAAATATTTCATTTGTAAAAAAATACCCGATAATTTTGAAAAAGATCTGGAACTTATAAAAAATAATTATCTCACAAAGCAAGGCACCTCAGATACTCAAAGCATCAATGAGTTGAAACGAATTTCAAGAGAATGGTATCAATGGTTGCTGTCAAATGTGGAGATTAAAGATGAATTGGTAATTATTCCTCACAGGGAGCTTAGTTTTATAAGCTTTGAATTGCTGGATGCGAATGAAAAAGGACGGAGTACTCACTATGTTATTGAAAAACATCCTGTACGATATGAAATTTCTGCCAGTTGTATGTTTGCACGACCTCATAAGAAAACTAAAACAAATTTAAAATATTTTGGAGGTTTTGCAACAAGCAATGATTCATCAGTGCTTGAAACTGAGGGTGAAATAAAATCCGTTGCGGATATAATGAATGGTGATGTTTATCTAAATGCCAAACCGTCTGACTTTTTCACCAATGCAGACAATTACCGTGTTCTCCATATTACCGCTCGTGCAGTAGCTGCTGACCGGGATTCCTTTAAAGGATGTAATATATTATTTGAAACCGACAATGCCGGAAATAATCTGGTGCGCGATATGCAAATAGCTGCTCTGAAGTTAAATACACGTATGATTGTTTTCATCGCACGTAATATAGGGCTTGGACAAACAAACATTAGCGAAAACATAGTAAGCCTTAGTCGATCGTTTTTTATTGCAGGCTCGCCCGCAGTGGTAGTAAGCTTATGGCCAGTGAATGATACAAGCACTGTTGAAATTATGACTGCATTTTACTCGTATCTCAAAAAACGACAAACAAAATCAGAAGCACTGCGCCATGCCAAACTCGATTACCTGAAAAACGAAACAAATCCTGCAAGAAAGCATCCCTATTATTGGGCAGGATTTATTCTGACTGGAAATAACTCACCGCTACCCGCTCCTGATTTTTTAAAGGCGCATTGGGGAAAGATCGTCCTTGTAATTGCTGCACTGTTCATAGTATTGATTTATTTCCGCGTCAGGGCTAACAAGTCCGCTGGGTGACTACGATCTGAAATTGTATAATGAAAAAGATGTAATAGTAGAAAAAGCTTAGACGTTAAAGATAGATTTGAAGCATACCGTATTTGAGAACAACTTTTTTTGTGCAAATAGAAAACATGGTTGGAGAAAAAATTATTGCTAAAACAATTGTAAATGAGCCCCTTTCTGCAATTGATGTAAGCAAACTTCAAAACGGAATTTACCTGATAAAAATTCAGGATGAAAAAGAAACAATCGTTAAAAAGTTTGTGAAGCAATGGATCAATGTTAGAAACCTAAGCCTCCGTTTCCTTTTTCTTTTTCGCAAATAAACAATATTCGTGTGCAAAAAATAAATGGCATTGCGCGAAAAATAAACAGCGCTTGCAAAAATCAAAATGCAACTGTATGTTTGCACCATAAAATAATCAAGATCTTAAAAATTAATCAAACCCGGTAAAAAAAAACAAAATGAAAAAATTAAATCAAACGCTTGCATTTGTAATGACCTGCTTCATGTTTGTATTTGCACAAAATTCAACTGCACAGGACGATTCAAAAGAAAAAAAGAAAGATGATAAAAAAACAGACACTCAAATACGCATGGAAGCCGTCCAGGCAAAATGTAAGGATATTCCGTTAGATAAGCGTATAAGAGTTACGGTTGCACGATTCACTTCTACTGCCGGTAATTCACCCGTAACACTTGGCGAGAACATGAGCACCATGCTCTCTAATGCACTCAACCAGGTGAATTGCTTCAATGTGCTTGAAGAACATAAGCACATGACGGATATGACGGGAGAAGTTGATGCATCAAATTCTGAATATGCTGATGCCGGCACGGGGATCGAAAAAGGAAAGATGAAAGTTGCCCAGATTGTTGTAACGGGTGAGGTTACCGAATATAATGATGCAACAACCGGGGGAAATACATTAGGAATCGGAGCAAGTTCGAGCAAAGCTAAAATCGGGTTCATTTTAAAAGTCATAAATCCGCGCACACGCGAAATCCTTAAATCAACCAGCTTTAATGTAGAAAGCAAAAAGGGCAGCTCTATGAAAGTGTTGTTCATCACTTCCAAATCAAGTTCCAACCCTGCCGTGGCTGATGCTTTGGAAAAAGGAATTATACAAGCTACTGAATACCTCGCTGCCGAAAAGGATAATATTCCGCTTCCTTCAGAGGATGAATTAAGTTCAACACTAACGATGGTAACAGTTACTAACTGTACATTTTCTCAGAAAAGTAACACACTTGAAATGCTTAAAAACACAGCAGGAGTTAAAAGCGCTGAACTTTCCAACTTTGCCAACAATACTGCTACTTATTCTGTAAAGCACGCAGGCAGTTCAGATGACCTTGCTACTGTGATTGATAAAAAACATGCCGGGCGGTTTGAAATTACGGACGCTAAATCAGGAAAGATTACCATGAAATTGAAGTAACCAGATAGGAAATTCAAAATTCCCGAATGATGGATGAAAGCATGCTTCATCCATCATTTCTTTTTTCAGCCATATTATTTCCGTTTTTACAATAGAACCACCTGAAATTATTACCTTTAGAGTTATAAGTCTATAATCCACATTGAATTTTCTTTGTGTTCCTTTGTGGCTTTGAGGGCAAATGTTTTCATAGTTTCAAGTGAATCATGAAAGAAGTCCATTATAAAATCATAAGATACAGAACATGAACATGCAGTACAACCGCGTTCATTTAACCGGAAAACATTAAATTTGAACAATTTTACAAATCTCCGTTTACGGAAACAAAACGGATAGCAATAATTAAAAAAGAGAAAAATATGAAAAAAATAGTAATGGTTATTTTACTTGTTGCCGGTTACGTTGCTGCCCATGCGCAGGAATTGGTTTGGAACAATAACATTGACAAAGCAGTAGAAATTTCAAACAAAACCAAAAAGCCATTGATGCTGTTCTTTACCGGCAGCGACTGGTGCGGATGGTGCAAGCGTTTACAAAGTGAAGTTTTTACTAAACCCGAATTTGGTGAATGGGCAAAAAACAATGTAGTCCTTGTGGAAGTTGATTTCCCTAAAAAAACGCCCTTAACCCCCGAATTGCAGGCACAAAACAGTCAATTAGGGCAGTTTTTCGAAGTCCAGGGTTTTCCTACAATCTGGCTTGTTACTGCAAATAAAAAAGATGGAAAAGTCAATTTCGAAAAATTAGGAAGCACCGGGTATGTTGCCGGTGGTCCCGCTGCCTGGCTTGATGTTGCAAACGGAATCCTGAAAAATAATAAGCCGCAATAGTGGTGTGCGCACTTTCATAGACGCCCCGGAGCAATTCGGGCCGTTTTTATTTTTATGAACTATACCGTCCTCCAATTTTTTCTATCCATTGTTATTTACTCCTTTCATTTGCATCTTTTTTCACTTCCTATTCTATCTACTTTTGAGAAACTCCTCCAGGCAGGTTATGAAATTCCTGCTTGGTTTTATATACTGTATTAAAAGTAAATTTTGTATTTTCGTAAGTCAGCTTCCTGACGATATCTGTCAGGGGCGCGACTTGATAGGATGTGGTTTTCAAATCGTAACTTTCATTTTTGTGCTGTAAAAACAATAGCCTGCAGGGTTGCTTTGCAGGGGGAATTTCCGAATTTCTCTGCAAGAGCAAGAGAAACATTTTTTCTGATTTTCTCAACTGCATCCGGATCTCTTTCCCTGATGGCATTGGCAATAGGATTTCCTTCTACCAGGCCCCTTGACATTTCTTCTGCCGATTGAGCAATGCCATCTTTTTTTACTATTTCAAAATTTATTTTTGTAAACCCTGCATCCTTCAGCAGTGAAGTAATCTGGTGGGTGTCGTTATAGCCAAACGGTATGTTATAAAATGCCGGAGGATCATTTTCAAAAAAATTCATGATAATTTCCCGTGCGGTTTTTGCCATAGGGTTGAAATCTGTTTTATCCCATACATTGAATAAAAAAGTTCCTTCTTTTTTTAAAACACGAAAAGCTTCCTGCATGCCCTTGAGCTTATCGGGAAAGAACATGATGCCAAACTGTGTTACCACTGCATCAAAATTATTTTCAGGGAAAGGAAGATCAATGGCGTCAGCCTGTTTCCATGTTATATTTTTATCTTTAATATTTTCCTTTGCAACTTCCAGCATATCAGGGTTAATATCTGTTGCAATAATTTTTGTTGCAGCGTTTAATTTATTTCTTAAATGAGCCGTAACGCGGCCTGTTCCCGCTGCGGTTTCAAGAAGCGAAGCCGGGTTTATTACTGCAACGCGCTGTGCGATATCAATGGCATAAGGTTCAAAAAAAACTGGACCCAAAGCGTTATCGTAAATCTTTGGAATGCTCCCCGCAAAACTGATGTTGATTGTGGATTCTGACATTGTGATGATTTTTAACTATTATTTGACGATGTAAATTTATATATTTTCTTTCATTGCCATACTTCCTCGTTGCATTCGTGCAAATTACCTTTACAAGCAGTGGGAAATTTGGTTCTTTCGCTTCTGCTTTAAAAAGAAAAAAGGTAACGTTCAGATAACAAAACGTTACAGTTTATTTCAATCCGGTTGAGGTTTGCAGCAGCAAAATATATCAGAAGTTAGTGTTGCTATAACCTTACTATCCATTTCGTTTGTCCCCAAATCAAGAAATCAGCAATTTTTCTAACAATCCATTGTTATTTACTCCTTTCATTTGCATTTTTTTCACTTCCTATTCTTTCTAATTTTGAAAATTTCCGGTATCAAATCGTAAAATAATCCGTCCATGAGCTTTCGTCTTTTAATAAAAGGCACAATCATTTTTTTAATTGTCAATTGTCAGTTGTCAGTTGTCAATTCTTTACACGCCCAAACCCAAAATATAAATCCTCCGTTTCTCACTCCTGAATCAGCACACTGGGCTGATTCTGTTTTTCAAACCATGACGTATAATGAAAAGATCGGTCAGCTATTCATTGCGGCTACTCTTTCCGATAACATGACAACTTCTGAACAAATTGACTCGCTGATTTGTAATTATCAAATTGGCGGATTGATGTTTTTAAAAGGAAGTCCGATGCGCCAGGCGCAGCTTACCAATCATTACCAGCAGTTGTCAAAAATTCCGCTGCTCATTACTATTGATGGAGAATGGGGATTGAGCATGAGATTGGACAGCACCATTCGTTTTCCACGCCAGATGACATTAGGCGCAA
>JBDSOU010000155.1:0-13942 GCA_039914625.1 Bacteroidia bacterium
GAAACAAGCTAAGTTTAAAAAAATTATTTTTGAACAATAAATAACTTGAATCCATCAGACTGCAATTATGTCATATTTTGAATTAAAAAACTACCGAACCATTGCTTTAAATAAGGTTGTTTCGACCAAAAAAAATTATAATAAATCCATTTATTCTGGTAAAAATATGAAGATGTATAAAATCAAAAAGGCACCCTTCCTCGAAGCGCACCTTTCTGATTTCGTTTACTGAAAACCTAAACCAATCAATCAGGTTGGGAAAGGCAGTCTAATTTATAAATCTCAAAATGCATGCCAGAGAACGGTTTCCAAAGTATTTTAGTCATCATCTTGTCAAATTTTTATGGTTGCCCTAAAAATTGTTTCTTTTTTGCCAAATAAAGCCATAATTGAATATTCCAATCTAAAAAACTATTTTTGCATGGAACAATTTAAAAAATTAAAATTATGAACATTTTTGTAGGAAGTCTTCCATTTAAAATAGAAGAAGATGAATTAAGATCACAGTTTGAAAAATTTGGCGCTGTGAGTACAGTAAAAATAATTGCAGATAAATATTCCGGTCGCAGCAAAGGATTTGGTTTTGTTGATATGCCTGAAGATGAAGACGCGCAAAAAGCAATTGATAGTCTTAATGGATCTGAGGTTATGGGACGTAAAATTGTGGTAAATAAAGCTGAGGAAAGAAAAAGTGATGGTCCCAGGCGCAGCGACAAAAGATGGTAAGCTGAATTGATTTACAACTTCCTGCCACATAACTGCTTTTTTTTCAAAAACCAGTTGTGATTTTTTTGCTCCCCGGTGCTAAGCCCGTCACGTTTTTCATTTGCACATGAAGGAAAAGACGGGCACCCGTTTACTTTGCCTTTAAAGTTATATGATCAACCCATTCAATTGATTGAACAATCCATTCAAAAAACAAAGCTTGCCAGTAATCATCAAAACACGACAATTAAAAATCTTTCGTACGTTGCTCAATTACTTGAAGAGAACTTTATTCCCCGATTCCTCGGTGGACAATTTGATAGCACTCGAAAGAAATGAAAGCTATAAATATGAAGGAAGAACTGTTTTTGGAAAAGCTATAAAATCAAAACCACTTCAGTTGATTATATTTTAGATAGGTTTTTTGTCCAAATGATTATTTCATTTTTACTTCAGGGTTATATATAGTTAAGTAAACGGTTGGCATAGCTTTTTCTCCGTCCTATCGTTATTAAAAACTAATATTAGTGTCATCTCTTCTCCAATTCACAGGCAAAAGTATTTATTGCCCGCTCGCTGATGTGCATATTGACCCGTGGATGCCTGTGGAGCGTGCCATCATAACTCATGCTCACAGTGATCATGCAAAATGGGGTAGTAAAAATTACCTTGCACATAAAGACAGCGAACCCATTTTAAAATTGAGATTGGGAGAAGATATTTTTTTGCAAACGGTTGAGTACGGAGAAAAATTTTCAATTAACGGAGTTGCTTTTTCATTGCATCCTGCAGGGCATATTATCGGTTCGGCACAAGTGAGAGTTGAATATAAAAATGAGGTATGGGTGGTGAGTGGTGATTATAAATTGGAAGATGATAATTTCTGCACTCCTTTTGAGCCTGTAAAATGCAATGTGTTCATCACTGAATCAACCTTTGGTTTACCAATTTACAAATGGCAACCCCAGGAAAAAGTTTTTTCTGAAATAAAGGGATGGTATCAGAAAAATAAAAGTGAAGGCAAAGCAAGCGTGCTGATGAGTTACTCGCTTGGTAAGATGCAACGCATTCTTAAAAATTTAAATATTAATGATGAAATAATTTTTGCTCACGGTGCTGTTTATTCAGTGAATGAAAGATTGCGGCAGGCAGGTTTTAATTTACCTGCACTCACATTAGTTACAAAAGAAACGGATAAAAAGCATTTTCGCGGAGCATTGATTCTCGCTCCCCCTTCTGCCGATGGTTCTGCATGGATGAAAAAATTTAATCCGTATTCGACAGGATATTGTTCAGGATGGATGCTGGTGCGCGGAGCAAAAAACAGGCGAGCTATTGACCAGGGATTTGTTCTGAGTGACCATGCTGACTGGAATGATTTGAATACCGCAATAAAAAATACAGGAGCGGAAAAGGTTTTTGTTACGCATGGTTACACAAGTGTTTTTTCAAAATGGCTGAATGAAAATAATATCGCTGCCGCTGAAGTTCAGACCATGTATGGAACAGAGGAAGAGAAAGAAGAAACAGATATTTCAAATAACGATTCAAACAACACTGCTTCATGAAACTTTTTGCAGAATTATTTTTGAATCTTGACAGGACGAATAAAACCAATAATAAGGTTGAATTGCTGAAAAATTATTTTCTTACCGCTGCTGATAGTGATAAGATTTGGGCGCTTGCATTGTTTACAGGAAGGAGACCTTCATTTAAAATTAACAGCACACAGATGCAACAATGGGCTGCTGCCGAAGCTCAAATACCGAACTGGCTTTTTCGTGAAAGTTATAACAGCGTTGGTGATTTAGGCGAAACTATTTCATTAATTCTTCCGCAAAAGAAAAATGATGTAAAGGAAAAATCATTGAGTGAATGGTTTGAATATTTAAACCTTCTTCCAAAAATGAGTGATGAGGAGAAAAGAAATCATATTATTAACGCATGGAAAGAATTATCGCAGCATGAAATATTTGTGTTCAATAAATTATTGATGGGAAGCTTTCGCATTGGCGTTTCACAAACTTTGGTTGTGCGTGCAATTGCAGAAGCAACAAAAGTGGATTCAAATATTATTGCGCACCGCATCATGGGAAAATGGAATCCGTTTGACGCTACTTTTGAAAAATTGATTATAAATGAAAATAAAAATGACAATGCTTCACGACCGTTTCCGTTTTACCTCGCTTACCCGATTGAAGGTGATGTGTCAGAATTAGGAAATGCTGATGATTGGTTTGCCGAATGGAAATGGGATGGAATTCGTTCGCAAATAATTTTTCGCAATAACGAATTATTTATCTGGACTCGTGGGGAAGATTTGGCAACGGATAAATTTCCGGAACTGCATATTTTAAAAACAATATTGCCAGATGGAACAGTTCTCGATGGTGAGATTGTAACTTTTCGTGATAACAAACCTTTGCCTTTTAATATTTTGCAAACGCGCATTGGAAGAAAAAACCTGACTAAGAAAATTCTTGAAGATGCTCCTGTCGCATTTATTGCTTATGATTTACTTGAAATAAACGGAGAAGATATCAGGCAGCAGCCTCAACGCGAAAGAATAAAATTGTTAGAAGAACTTTATTCAACTATTAATTCAATACCAGCTTTTACTATTTCTCCATTGCTTGAATTTAAAAATTGGGATGAACTGAAAGTGCTGCATACTCAATCGCGCGAAAATGTTGCAGAAGGTTTTATGATAAAAAATAAAAACAGCGCGTACCAGGTTGGACGAAAAAAAGGTGATTGGTGGAAATGGAAAGTAAATCCTTTGAGCATAGATGCAGTGTTAGTGTATGCACAAAAAGGTCACGGGCGCAGGACTGAATTATATACTGATTATACTTTTGCTGTGTGGGACGCAGAGAAAAAATTAATTCCTTTTGCGAAAGCATATTCCGGTTTGACAGATTTGGAAATTGCAGAGGTGGATAGATTTATAAAACAACATACGTTGGAAAAATTTGGTCCTGTCAGAACTGTTACACCACAATTGGTTTTCGAAATTGGATTTGAAGGAATCAATGTATCAACACGTCACAAGTCAGGTATTGCGGTGCGCTTTCCTCGAATACTCCGATGGAGAAAAGATAAGCCCGTTGAAGAAGCCGACACATTGGAAAATCTGAAAAAGATTTTGGAAACATATAAGTAAAGAAAAGTTATTTGTGCAAAAAACAAAAGGTCACAAAATTTTATTGCCGTGGTTAAAATTAAAAAACTGGAAGCTTGCATCTTTTCAGAAAGAAACGATTGATGCTTTTCTTTCAGGAAAAAGCGGTTTGGTAAATGCGCCAACAGGAAGCGGAAAAACCTATTCGCTGTGGTTTCCTGTATTGATTAACTATATCAACACCACAAAAGAATATAAAACCAAACCCGCACGAGGATTACAAATTTTATGGATTACTCCATTGCGCGCATTGGCAAAAGATTTACAACGCAACATGCAGCAGGCTTGTGATGAAATGGAAATTCCGTGGCAGGTGGGAATCCGTACCGGTGACATGGCATCGAAGGAACGGACGAGCCAGAAAAAGCAAATGCCGCAATCGCTTATCATCACACCTGAAAGCTTGCATTTATTATTTGCGCAGAAAAACAGTTGGGAGCTATTTAAAAACATTCATACAGTTGTGGTGGACGAATGGCATGAGCTGATTGGCAGTAAAAGAGGAGTGCAAACAGAATTAGCTTTAGCACGGTTAAGAAAAATAAATCCTCAACTGAAAACCTGGGGAATTTCAGCCACTATAGGAAACCTGGAACAGGCTAAAGAATTATTAATGGGTGTAAACAATACCGATTCAATAATTATAAAAGCCCAATCGAAAAAGAAAATAATTGTCCAGACAATTCTACCTGAAAAAATTGAAACATTACCGTGGGCTGGTTATCTTGGAATTAAATTGTTAGATAAAGTTGTTGAGGTAATTAAGCAAAGCAGAACGACATTACTTTTTACTAATACCCGTTCGCAAACTGAAATCTGGTATCGTGCCATCATTGAAAAATATCCTGAATTTGCAGGAATCGCGGCATTGCATCACGGTTCGTTAGACAGAGAATTGCGTGCATGGGTGGAAGAATCATTACACAATGAAAAATTAAAATTAGTTATATGCACTTCAAGTCTTGACTTGGGTGTTGATTTTCGTCCTGTAGAAACGGTGATACAAGTTGGAAGTCCTAAAAGTATTTCGAGGTTCATACAACGTGCGGGGCGAAGCGGTCACCAGCCGGATGCTGCAAGTAAAATTTATTTTACACCCACACATTCGCTTGAATTAATTGAAGCGGTTTCGTTGCGTGAAGGAGTGGAAAAAAATATCCTGGAAGAAAGAATTCCTATTGTAAATGCGTACGATGTGCTGGCACAATGGATGGTGACATTGGCTGTAGGGGAAGGATTTTATGAGGCAGATTTATTTGAGGAAATAAAAAAAACTTTTTGTTACCGATTCATTGAAAGAAAAGAATGGGAATGGCTGTTGGGTTATATTACCACGGGGAGTTCATCGCTTACTGCATATGATGAATTCAGGAAAGTTGAAATTGAAAATAATCTTTTCACTGTAAAAGACAGGCGCATTGCCATGCGGCACCGGATTAGCATGGGTACTATAGTATCAGATGCTTCCCTGCGTGTAAAATTTCAACACGGTAAATATTTAGGATCTATCGAAGAATCTTTTATAGCGCGTTTGAAACCCGGTGATGTTTTCTGGTTTGCAGGAATGAGCCTGGAGTTTATTCGCATTCGTGAAATGACTGTTACAGTTCGGAAAGCTGGAAATCAAAAAGGAGTGGTTCCGCAATGGATGGGCGGACGAATGCCGTTGTCATCAAAGCTCTCTGCATTTATTCGCGAACGTCTTTCCGATGCAATAGAAAATCCTTACAAAGAAATTGAAATAAAAAAATTGCAACCGTTGCTTGAATTACAAAATGAACGTTCAAAAATTCCTTCAAATGATGAACTCTTAATTGAACAATTCGAGACGCGCGAAGGACATCATATTTTTATTTTTCCTTTTGAAGGTAGATTGGTTCACGAAGGCATGGCGGCTTTGCTTGCATACCGAATAAGTAAATTAAGTCCGATAACTTTTTCTATTGCGATGAACGATTATGGCTTTGAATTATTGAGCGACCAATATGTTAGTAAAGAAATATTAGTTTCTAATGCTAATTTGTTTACAACCGATAACCTGCTGGATGATATAAATAAAAGTGTGAACTCAACCGAAATGGCAAAAAGAAAATTCAGGGAAATTGCTTCTATTGCAGGTTTAATATTCCAGGGATTTCCGGGGAAGCATATTCAGACCCGGCAATTGCAGGCTTCTTCCTCTTTGTTATTTGATGTGATTAACGAATATGAAAAAAATAATTTATTTGTGCGCCAGGCTTTCCAGGAGGTGCTGGATTATCAATTGGAAGAAGTGCGTTTGCGAAATGCGCTGAAAAGAATCACAGAACAAAAAGTAATTATTAAAACTATTAGTAAACCCAGCCCTCTTTCCTTTCCATTGTTAGTTGACCGTTTGCGGGAACAGCTTACCTCTGAAAAATTAGAAGTTAGAGTACAAAAAATGATAAAGGCATACAGCGATGGAGATTGAAATCAGGAATCAGCATTTTAAATTGCTTCCGCAAAAAGCTGTATTCTGGAAAGAAGCAAAAACACTTTTAGTAAGCGACCTGCATTTGGGAAAAGTTACACACTTCAGAAAAGAAGGAATTGCAATTCCAACTGCTGTGTTCGAAGACAACTTCAAAAGATTAGATGAACTGATCCTCACCAATAATATTTACCGTATTATTTTCCTCGGTGATTTATTTCATAACCGGCTCAATTCAGAATGGGAAGTATTTGCAAAATGGAGAAATAAATATCATTCGGTTGAAATGATAATCGTTTTGGGAAACCATGATATTTTACCGCTAAGATTATTTGATGAAAATAAAATCATTGTATATACAGATGAATTCAGGGAAGGGCAATTTTTATTTGCTCATCATCCTAAAACAAAGTTTGAAAACGATATATATATATTCTGCGGACATATTCATCCGGTGTTTTGTTTAAGAGCTAAAGGAAGACAAAATATAAAGCTGCCCTGTTTTGTTTTTGATGAAATGCAGGCAGTGCTGCCCAGCTTTGGCATTTTTACGGGGGGATACGAAATGAAATTAACTGAATTCAGGAAAATATTTTTGATTACTGATAGGGAAATTGTTAGTGTATAGTTTCTCTGTATGATTTATTTTTTCTTTTTTCATTGCAGAATTATTAATTTTTTTTTATAACATCTCAATTCTACAATTGTCTTGATGGCACGTTATTTTCTAAATAAGTTAACAAAAATTTTATAACGGGATAATAAAAATCATATCAAATGCAAAAAGATCCGAAAAAAAACAAAACTGATTTAACAGCACAAGATGCTATCAACAAACTTAAAGAACTGATTAAAGGTGAATCTATCTGCCTTTTCTGCACAGAGCTTATGAAGCAGCCCATTATTACAAGGCCGATGCACACGCAACAAGTGGATGATGATGGAAACATCTGGTTCATGAGTTCTATTAAAAGTGATAAGAATGCAGAAATAGCGCAAAACAATTCCGTGCAGTTATTTTACTCTAATCCAGGAAATTCAGAATATTTAAGTGTTTTGGGAAATGCAACTATTTCAACAGACAGAAATAAAATTGAAGAGCTCTGGTCTCCTTTCGCAAAAGCATGGTTCCAGGACGGAAAGGATGATGCCGACATTTCTTTAATTAAAGTAGTTCCTCAAACTGCATATTACTGGGATACTAAAAGCAATAAAATGATTTCCATGATTCAGATGCTTGCAGCTGTTGTAACAGGAAGTGCCCCTGATGATGGTGTGGAGGGAACACTTAAGGTAAAGTAAAAAGGAAAATACTATTTAAAAAGGCTCACACACCCATGGCTTCGGTAAACTAAAACGAAGATACAGCAGTTGTATTTGTGGGTAGTGGTATCAAAAGATCAGGATTACGATTTGCAATAAAACTATCTCAACACAAATTTTTCCCTTTGTGGCTGCGGAAATAAATCCTCAATATTAAAAGCAAAGATTTTTTTTAGCATGTTTTTAATGCCATCAAAAGAATGGGGCTTTTGAATATAGAGGTTAGCTCCCTTTTTATAAGTATGGTCAACCTGTTCAATATTGGCTGTTGTGGAATAAATTAATACAGGAATATTTTTCAACTTCTCATTATTTTTTAATTCTTCGAGGCATTCAAACCCGTTTTTGCAGGGCATATTCAAATCGAGAAAAATCAAATCCGGCAAGTCTTTTTGTGTTTCATTCAACAGGTTTATCATTTCTTCACCATCATTAGTTGTAGTAACTTTCACCGAGGGTGCAACTGCCTGTACAGCTTCTTTAAAAAATTCGCGGTCATCTTCATCATCATCAGCCAGCAATACATGCAAGGGAGTATTCCCTATCAGGGATGCTAATTCTTTTTGATGCTCTTCGTTTATTTTGCCATCATTTTTAAGAGCGCTGAAAAAATTGCCTAACGCTCCATAAAGAGGATTATGTGAAAGTGCAATAGCCATAATTGGAATTTTTAAAAGTTTTAAGAGCGTAAAATAAACTGTGCAAATATAGGCGTTTAATGTTTTTAATTTTGTTTTATATTCCGTTCAAAGTTAACTTGAGATGAAGGTAAAATAAGATTGAACACAGTTCCTTTGCCCGGTTCGCTGGTTGCATTTATAAGTCCGTGATGATTGTCAACAATTTTCTTACAGATCGCCAGTCCAATGCCTGTGCCTTCATATTTTGTATGAGTACTTAACCGTTGAAAAGCTTCAAAAATGCGTTCGGCATATTTCGGTTCAAACCCAATTCCATTATCACGGACTGTAATTTTATAAAATTTTTCTCTCCCCCAGTAATTGCTTTCGTCCCATTCTGCAAATTTATAATGCGCTTTAATATGAAAAGGCACTTCTATTTGTGAACCGGTTATATTTTCCAAACGAATTTCAATTTGAGGAGCTGTATCCGGACTTCTGAATTTAATTGCATTCCCAATTAAATTTTGAAAAAGCTGTCCCATTTGCGTATTGTTACCTTCTATAACAGGCAAAGGGTCAGCTATTATTTTTGCATTGCTCTTTTCAATTACTACTTCCATATCTGAAAGCACATTTTTTAATACGAGGCTCAAATCCGTTTTTTCAAAAACATACGTAGCCGATGACATCTTCGAAAAATTTAAAATATCTTCTATCAGCTTTTGCATCCGGTCTGCGGCATCAATTATCTTTTCCCTGTATTGTTCTCTTTGAGGTTCGTGGATTTCATCTGCTCCCACCCCCTGCAGGCGGGAGATATATGTTTTTATTTTTCTCAAAGGTTCCTGCAAATCATGTGAAGCCACATAAGCGAATTTCTGCAGCTCCGTATTCATAGCTTCAAGGTCTGCTGATTTTATTAACAATTCTTTTTCTGTTTTCTTTTGTTCGGTAACATCCTGTCCCGTGCCTATCATTTTAATAACCTCACCATTTGCATTCGTTATTACTTCACCTCTTGCATGATGCATTTTTGTCTTACCGTCAGCAGTTATAATACGGTGATAATATTCTGAAAATTTTTTTTCAGTAAATGCCTGTTTGATGCAGGTATCCACATTGGCGCGGTCATCCGGATGCACATGCTCTAAAAATTTTTCATACGATAAGCCTTCCTCGCTGACCGACATTCCATACATTCTGAATAATTGATCGGACCATATTACCTTGTTCGTAGCAACATTCCATTCCCAATGCCCCATGCGCGCAATTTCCTGGGCTTCATTCAGTTTTTGATTTTTAAATTTTAATTCTTCCTCTGCTTTCTTTCTTTGTTCGACTTCTGCTTCCAATTCTTTAGAAGATTTTAATGAAAAAGCAGCAGGCAGCATTTTAAAAAGATTATAAACCGTAAGCCAGCTAAGAACACCGGTGATAAAACGTATGAGCGCACTTAATCGATAAAATGGATACCAGAAGATTATTGCATCCAATAAATGGGTAAGCCCGCATGCAAGAATAAATGCTGCAAACAAAAAATATATTCTATGAAAACGCAGTTCCTTTCGCCTGGATATATAGCTGACAATAATGATAGGTATTGCAAAATAAGCAGACCATATAAGTAAATCACTGATGATGTAAAACCATCCGTGAAATTCAGTCCACTGTCCGCAATGCCAGCGCGGAGGAAATCCGGAGGTATCAAAGAGACCTTTAAAAAAATCAAGCATGTGAATTCTGATTAATAATTTTTTTTCAAATGTACAGAATCACTTTATTTCTAATTTGCAGTCCAGAAATTAATACCACCTTTCACTTGACCAATAGCGGTACTTGCCCCAAATGTAAAGGCATTGGTTCCGACCGTGTACCATAGGAGATGTTAGTTTTTATTTTTAGGAATTGGTTCTTTTTCCCAGTCTGTAATTAATACTTTTTTAATATCTTCTTTAAGCCTTGGAAAATTGCTGGGTTTGTGTAAATAAAAATGAGCACCCAGGCTATATGACTTTTCTATTTCAGCAAGATTTGCCGAAGTCGAATAAATAATAACCGGAATGTTTTTGAGGCGTTCATTCTTTTTTATAAGTTCCATGCATTCGAAACCGTTTATCAGCGGCATATTCAAATCAAGCAATATAAGCTGCGGAAGCTGTATAGCCGGTTTCTCAAGAAAGTTCATAAGCTCAAACCCGTCTTCCGCTACGCGCAGGTCGTAAGCCAATTTAAGCTCTGAAAAAGCTTCTTTAAAAAATGACCGATCATCCTCATCATCTTCGGCAAGTATGATGTATTTTTTTTCTTTGTTTGATAATACCATATCAATAAAGTTTTATTAATAACTTAAATTCTGTTAGGTTACGCAAAATACATACCCCATACTAAGAGGCTTATTTACCATAATTTTTAAAGAGATGTTTAACAAGTGAGGAAATAAGTCTACAAGGTATATTAAAGAATATGGCTTAAATTTAGCGATGACAATTAATTTAAAAATATCTTCTGTGAAATATTATTAACAATTACCGGTTCATTTATTTTTTTTAATTTACAAGTAAACCTGTGTTTTATTATCTTAATAAGTTGTACGTTTGGTTTTTGTATTTTTATTTGTAATCTTTATAAAGGAATACCACTTGGAAAAAAGTTATTCCATTAATAGACTGAAAATAAAATAAATGACAAAGACTCATTTAAAAGAAACTGAAAATATATTTAGGTTGGCGCTTGATGCTGCTCCTGGTGCTTTGTTGATGATGAATGATGACCGCAAAATTATATTGGTCAACCGCCAGACTGAAAAGTTATTCGGCTATTCCCGCAAAGAGCTTATAGGAAAAAACATAAAATTACTTTTACCTCAGCGCCTTCGTGAATCATTTAATGATTATTGGTCCGTGTTAGTAAAAGGTAATCTTCCCGAGGAAATCAGGGCAGCCCTTGATTTTTGGGGGATTGATAAAAATGGCAATGAATTTCCGATGGAAATTGCGATAAACCCTTTTTTAACAGAAGAAGGAGTCATGGTGTTGAGTAGCATCAACAATATTACCCAGCGTAAAAAAGATGAAGAGCAGTTAAGAGAAGCAAAAGAAAAAGCGGAACATTTGTCCAGGGCGCGCCAGGAATTTTTGTCAGTGATGAGCCATGAAATGAGAACACCTTTAAATGCAGTAGTTGGTATTTCATATTTGCTTGCTGAAGGTGAGCTTACTCCTGAACAGGAGGAAAATATCAGTATCCTTCAGTTTTCAGCACAAAATCTTTTGTCCCTTATCAATAATATACTTGATTTTTCAAAAATAGAATCCGGCATGCTGCAGCTGGAGCAAATAGATTTTAATTTTAATGAGCTTTTAAGCAGGATGATGGATTCATTCAGTCATAATGCACAGGAGAAACAGTTAAAGTTGAATTTACAAACAGCAATGGATATTCCTGAAATTTTAAATGGTGATCCGGCAAGGCTTACCCAGGTTTTGACTAACCTTCTTCACAATGCAATAAAGTTTACAGAACATGGAGAAGTGAGATTGGGAGTGAAAACATTGTCTCAGGATGATGAAAAGATTATTATTCAATTTGAGATTTCAGATACTGGCATTGGTATTGAAAGCGACCGGCTGCATGAAATTTTTAATAGCTATACTCAGGCAAAACCTTCTATTACAAGGCAATTCGGAGGTTCAGGTCTTGGTCTTACTATCTGTAAAAAGCTTATACATATAATGGGTGGTGAAATACTAGTTAAAAGCGAACTAAATAAAGGTTCTGTTTTTAGTTTTCATCTGGAGTTCCTGCTCGCTACAAAAGGAGCGCAAAAATTAGTAAGCCAGCGCTATGAACGTAATTTTGATCTTAAGGGTGTAAAAGTGCTTTTAGTAGAAGATAATGTAACGAACCAAACGCTCGCAAAAAAATTCATTACTCGCTGGGGTGCTATGGTGGATACTGCTGAAAATGGCCTGGTTGCTGTTAAAAAAGTGAATGAAACTCCCTATGACCTAGTGCTAATGGACCTGCAGATGCCGGTGATGGATGGTTATAAAGCCAACCGTATTATTCGTGACTTAGGTTATACATCTGAAAAGCTTCCTGTCATTGCTCTTTCAGCATATATGCTTGACGAGGTGAAAACAAAAATCCGTGCAGCCGGGATGGATGACTATCTTTCCAAGCCTATTGATCCGCATGAGCTTTATCGCAAGATTGTTAAAAACATAAAACGAAAACAACGCAACCAGGAGGAATCATTTTTAATCATTGATAACGAAGTAGAGGTTTTGAGCATAGAGCAGCTTATGGAAACATTTGACAAATCATTCCAGCAAGAATTTTTAAAGTTGCTCGAAAAAGAATTCAGGGATTTTCGTGAAAAAATTTTTATTGCGGTAAAAGGACACAATTTAGAAACCATACGACAGCTAATTCATAGAATTACTCCATCCTTAAAACGCTTTAAAAATCAAATACTATTATCTGCCCTTGATGAACTTAAAAAATTAATGTTGACTGATCCACCATCTGAAAAGATTGAAGAACAATTGAAAAAAGTACATGAGGAATGTAATATCATTTTTAACACCCTGAATCAGATGAAGAAAAAATATAGTCCTTAATGTTCAATATCATTTCACATTTTTATTAATACAATTCTCCCAAAACTAAAAAATAGTTGAAAAGGTATAAATAAAATTTTTGTAAAATTGAAAAACTATTTATCAGACTTCATTATATCTCAACATACTTTTTTAAAATCTTCAAGAAGTCTGATTTTTTTTTAGATCTATGCGATCCTTTTATCCAATCTGTTCGGAATATTGGATTGTTTTTGTCCTATGAAAGTTGAATAATAGATACTAAATTAAAAGTTAGCACTGTCGAAGGGTAAAAAAAGTTCCATACTTTTATTTAATTTTTTTCGAAATATGCTGGCATAATCTTTTTTTTTTCGGGATTAGTACCTCGTTCAGGTAACGGCAGCAAAAGCAGCAGCGATTCATCAGGCGACAAGAGTAAGAAGAGATCCTTTTCAGGCAGCAAAAGTTCAGACAACGGCACATCATCTTCACGCAGCTAAGCTGGAAAGAATGTGTGATTTGAACCGTTAAAAATTAATACAATTCATGTTTAACAATTATTCACATCTCTTTTCGCATCCTTCCGATAAAGAAGATTCTTTAGATATGGAATTTGAAGCCTGCAAACGGGCTGGAGTGGATGTTACCATGCAAAATGAAATTCCGGGAATGCATAACCGGAATATGAAAACGCTTGTTTTTAAAAACCAAGGGCAGTTTCATCCGCTAAAATATCTCAAAGGTTTATGCAAAACGATTACCATCAACGGAGGTAAAATATTCACCGAAACACATGTAAATGAAATTGATGCCACGGGAATTGTATCAGACGAAGGTTTTAAAATTTCAGCCAAACATATAGTTGTTGCAACAAACTCACCTGTAAATAACAATGGTTCGGTAGTTATTTAAGCGGCAACTCTGGCAAATTGCAAGGCATCATCATAAACTTGTTTTATTTTTTCGCAACTCAACTCCAGACCTAAGTTTGAAAAAATTCTTTTTGCAAATAATTCATTGAACATCATTGCCTTAATATCATTCATAGAGAAGTTTGTGTTTTCTTGTTTTTGTA
>JBDSOU010000087.1:0-4913 GCA_039914625.1 Bacteroidia bacterium
TGATTATGAAACCGGAGGTGTTTGGCATAACGGATCCATCTTTTCCCGCACGTCTTTCTTTTTTACTCGTTGGCTTGTGGTGGGTAGGATTTGCAAGCATTACATTTTACTTTCTTCCGGAAAAAAGCAACAAGATTGATTACGATGGAAATATTTTCATGAAAGGATTTAATGAATTAGGAAGTGTGATTAAAGAATTAAAAATGCAAAAGGGTTTGAAAATTTTTCTCAGCTCATTTTTCTTTTACAACATGGGTGTACAAACTGTAATGTATGTTGCAGCACTTTTTGGTGACAAAGAATTAAAGCTTCAAAGCGATCAACTGATCATCACTGTACTTATTATTCAGTTTGTTGCCATTGCAGGCGCTTATTTATTTTCAAAACTATCTGCCATTTATGGAAATATAAAATCAATAATCATTGGGATAATCGTTTGGATTTTCATTTGCATTGCTGCTTATTATACTTCAACAGCCACGCAATTTTACATGGTAGCCTTTATTGTCGGAATGGTAATGGGAGGAATACAATCTCTTTCACGTTCTACTTATTCAAAAATGCTTCCTGCCACACGAAATCATGCATCTTATTTCAGCTTTTATGATGTGTGCGATAAAATCGGGTTGGTTTTAGGAACAGTGTCCTATGGATTGATTGAAGAACTCACCGGCTCCATGAGAAATTCAATTCTTGTGCTGATTTCATTTTTTGTTGTCGGCCTGATTTTGTTACTTCGCATGCGGAAAAATAATGTGGTGCTTTGATAATTTGAAGATTTGAAAATGCATCTCTCAATTAATTTTAATATTCATTTTCAAATCAACTCATTTTCAAATTTTCAAATTCTATTATGATTGTTGATATTTTCATTCCCTGTTACATTGACCAGTATTTTCCTGAAACCGCAAACAACATGGTAAAGGTTTTGGAAAAAGTTGGCTGCGGTGTTAATTATAACATTGAGCAAACCTGTTGCGGGCTCCCTTCATTCCAGGATGGTTATTGGGATAATTGTAAAGAAGTTGGAACAAAATTGATTCACGAATTTCAGAATGACCGCTACATTGTTTCTCCCGGTGGAGCGTGTGTGAATATGATTAAAAATTATTACTCTGAAATGTTTCACAATTCAATGCTGCACAATGAATTTAAAAGTATTCAGAAAAATATTTATGAATTCAGTGATTTTTTAGTTAATGTGATGAACGTAACTGATGTCGGGGCAAAGTTGAACGGAGTTGCAACCTATCATGATGCCTGCAATGCTTTGCGCGAATTAAAAATAAAAGAAGCGCCACGGACTTTATTATCAAAGGTAAAAGGGCTCACATTACGGGAAATGGATGAATCAGAAATGTGCTGCGGTTTCGGAGGAACATTTGCCGGTAAATTTGAAAATATAGCAGTAGCACTTGCAGAAGAAAAAACAAATCATGCATTAAAAACCGGGGCAGAATATATTATTTCAACCGACATGGGATGCCTGATGCATCTTGCAGGATACCTGAAAAAAAACAATATTTCTTTAAAGGTGATGCATATTGCTGATGCCCTTGCAAATTTTTAAATGCACCCCCGGATAATCAGATGATTTTATAATTCCTGTACTCCCCTACTCTTTTTCCTGTCATCTTTTCAACAGAAGTCAATAAGCGGTCTTTTACAGAAAAAAATTTTTGCGATGGATCAACATCAAACTTCCAGTTTTTTTTCTCAATGCGTTGATGCATGGTCTTTGGATGCGTTCCTTCAAAATGTTTCAGTGAATTAATTTTTGAATAATCAAATTCATTTTTATCTCCTACATTTTTTTTAAGCCATTCATCTTCATGCCACAGTTTGTGAAAACTTTTCTGCTTTTCCTGTTGCTTATCGGGCGGCTTCACCCATCCGTAGTGATAAATAAAAGCATCAACTGCTTTCACATTTAATTTTCTGTTATCTTTTCTGAACCCCTGTGCATCACGATATGAATGTATGTTTTTATCATTCCGTATCACACGAATTTCATTGCGATACCATTTTCTTGAACTTGCAACAAAATCATAAGAGCCGTAAAAGTGGAGGTAATCAAATAATATTCCTTCCACATGAAAATCATTTTTATATTTCAACATTGCTTCTTTTATGACAGGCAAATACTTTTGGTGAACTGCTTCATCAGCCTGCAGATAAAAAGCCCAATCAGCTTTTTCAGAAATTTTTGCAAACGCTTTATCTGTTTCAATTGCCAGAACCCTTCCACCTTCGCGCAATGAATCATCCCATACGCTATCGAATATTTTAATTTTCGGTGAATTAATATCCTCAATAAGTTTACGCGTATTATCCTCCGAATTTCCAACAAGTACAACAACCTCATCACAAAAGTCAAGAATGGAAGTGATGGATTCTACAACAGGATAATCAAACCTCAGTGCATTCCTGACAAAAGTGAATCCGCTAATGAACATTTTTTTATCTACGAATTACGAATGAAAAAAATTAAACTTTAAAATCAAAAATACCTGTGTAATTAAAAGGAGTTATGGCAAGCAATTCTTTCTTCACAGAACTATTTACCTTAAGTTTTTTTATAAAAGAAGCAATGTCCTTACCATTTACTTTGTTATTTTTCCTTGTAAGTTCTTTTAATTCTTCATACGGATTAGGATAACCTTCGCGCCTTAAAATAGTTTGAATGGCCTCGGCAACAACAGCCCAATTATTTTCAAGATCATTGTTAATTGCGGTAACATTTACTTTTGTTTTATCCAATCCTTTCATCAAGGATTTAAAGGCAATGATAGAATGTGCAAAAGGAACCCCGATATTTCGCAATGCAGTTGAATCTGTCAAATCCCTTTGCAAACGCGAAACGGGAAGTTTTGCAGACAAATGTTCAAACACTGCATTTGCCATTCCGAAATTTCCTTCCGCATTTTCAAAATCAATTGGATTGACCTTATGTGGCATGGCGGATGAACCAGTTTCGCCTTTCTTTATTTCCTGTGTAAAATAATTCATAGAAATATAAGTCCACATGTCACGACATAAATCAATCAATATCGTATTGATTCTTTTCATAGAATCAAGCAAGGCAGCAAGATTATCATAATGCTCAATCTGGGTCGTGATTTGCGAACGTGTCAGACCAAGCCCGCTGACAAATTTGTCCGCGAATCTATTCCAGTCAGTTTTCGGATAACCGATAACATGTGCATTGAAATTGCCTGTCGCTCCTCCAAATTTTGCAGAGTAAGGGATGGATTTTAATTGTTTCAACTGTTGCTGCATCCGGTCATAAAAAACAGCCACTTCTTTTCCCAGCCGTGTAGGTGATGCCGGCTGACCATGCGTATGAGCCAGCATAGGAATATCTTTCCATTCAATTACAAGCTGCTTCAATTTATTCACCAGTTCATTTACCTGGAGTAAATATGTTTTATTCAAAAAATCTTTTACAGATAATGGAACAGCAATATTATTTATATCCTGTGAAGTAAGTCCGAAATGGATGAACTCTTTGTATCTGTCAAGATTTATTTCATTCATTTTTATTTTAATGAAATATTCAACAGCTTTTACATCATGATTGGTTGTTTTTTCAATTTCCTTAACTTGTATTGCATCATCTTCATCAAAATCAAGATATATATTTCTCAATTCCTTAAAATGTTTTTTATCAACTTCTTTCAATTGCGTAAGGGGAATTTTGCATAATGAAATGAAATATTCAATTTCCACCTGAACACGATAACGGATTAAAGCGCCTTCTGAAAAATAATTTGCGAGTTCGGCACATTTATCGCGATACCGCCCGTCAACAGGTGAAATAACATTCAGCGAAGTAAGGTTCATAAAAAAATAGTTTGTTTTGCGAAGATAAGCATTTAAGAAAAAATCATGTCCTTAAGGCATGAAAACGACTTCATTTATGATCCATTTATAATTTATTTTTGCAAAAAATAAAAAACTGCGTACTATGAAAAATATAATAATATTTGTGTCCGTAATCTTTACTGTAGTCACGACATTTTCAAAACGGGTATATAGCCAGGCTGATACCACGAAAATTCCTGACCTTGTGCATAAAGACATGGTATATTGTGAAATCAAAAATGCCCAGGGTAATGTGCACGAAGCGGGAAATTTATTAAAAGGAAAAAAGGAGGGCGTATGGCGTACCTACAATGACCATGATGGCCTTTCCACTCTTGAAGAATTTAAAGATAATGTCCTCAATGGCATTAAGGTGCAGTTTGACGAAAGCGGCTATATTAGCGTTGAAGCAAGTTTCAGAAACGGTAAACTGAACGGGAAAAGAACGGAATTCCGTTATGGAACTGTAAAAAAATTTTTTGAAAGTTACGCTGATGGTGTGCTTGATGGAAATAAGAAAACTTTTTATGAATCAGGCACTTTGCAGGAAGACGGAAACTATAAAAAGGGCAAGCGTGACGGGTTAGTTAAATGGTTTAACCAGGAAGAAAAACCTACTATTGAATATATGTACAAAATGGGTGTGATAGAAGGGTCCGCAAAAACATTTTTTGCCTCAGGAAAGATACAATCCGAAGGAAATTATAAAAACGATAATGAAACGGGTGAATGGAAAGAGTATGATGAAGATGGTAATCTACTTAAAACCACAATCTATGATAACGGGAAGGTAATTAAAGAAACGGAAGTAAAGAAGAAATAATTTATTATAAGGAAGATAGCAATTAAATATTATTCATTCTTTTTACCATACTTCCTTTTCGGATCAATCATTTTCTATTAATATAAGCCGAAAAATCCAAGCCCACCATGCGGTATTTTTTGATTTGGTTAATGTAAAAAATTGATTTTACCTCTTCCTTGAATCTTTTTTTTATTACCTCGCCTTGTTTAATTTCTCCTATCTAACATCATAATGTGATTTTTTT
>JBDSOU010000198.1:0-5609 GCA_039914625.1 Bacteroidia bacterium
GGATTTGGATAAATGCTCAGCAAAGGTTTTTCACTATACGTTTCGCTATAGGATATTCCTTCTTTCAGAATTGCTGTAGTAAAAGTTACAATAGCCGTGTTTTTGCTGAATACATTCGGATTTGTGCTGCATTTGGCTTTTACCCTCCACTTATAATTGGTGCCAGGCAATAATCCCGTGATGATTTTAGAGTTTATAATTGATGACTTGATAGTCCACACAGTATCAGTTGAAATTTTATATTGAATCGTATAGCTGATGGCGCAGGGCACGGCATCCCATTGCAATGTCGCGCTTCCGGAAGTGATGGCAGCAGTAAAAGGATTTGCCGGTACAGCATAAACAGTAAAGTCTGCCGTGGAATTTTCACCGGTAAGTACATTATTCGTGCTTGAAACGCGCACTTTATAATGTGTGCCCCCTGTTATAGTGGAAGGAAGAGCAGCAGTAATAGTTCCCGAAGCTGCAGTGCTGTTTACGGTTGAAAGGTTGACGCTGTTTGCAAAAGAACCTGAAGAATCTGAAAGTACCAGTTTAAACTGGTTCCCTGCATTAAGCGTTAGCGCTGTACTAATATAATCAACCGATATAGTCGCGCCTGAGCAGAAACAGTTTCCGTTTACGCTGCAGGTAATTTTATCGGGAGTATATTCCCACCAGTCGTTTACAGGAGCCTGGGCAAAAACATAATTTGCATAACCGGTTCCGAAATATGCTTTTTCACCCAGCCCTGCACCGGCACCGCCATAACGTATAGTTCCGGGAAAAGACGCTTTTGTTTTCCAAGTATTTGATGACGGCTGAAATTGATAGAGCGCATTATAATAAGCACTGCCTCTTACTCCGCAAACAATATATCCGAATTGATTTACACTGAAACCAGTTGCTGATGCTCTGCCATATCCCGTTAAGGATGCCTGCTGAAGCCATGTATCAGTAGAAGGATTGTACTTCCAGCAGTCATCATAATAAGTGAACCCGGCAGAATCCTGCCCTCCAAAAACAAAACAATTATTGCTTACAGAAAATGCAGCAGAACGGTGGCGTGCAGCTCCCGGAAAGCTTGTTTTTTGTGTCCATGTATTGTTTGCAGGGTTGTATTGCCACCAGTCCTTCAGCACATGGTTAGTGGAATCGCGCCCTGTTCCCAGATATCCTTTACCGTTTGCAGCCACCGCAACCGCACTTAGTCTCGATGTTCCTGGAAACGCAGCTTTTTGTGTAAATACATTTGTGGTAAGGTCATATTCCCACAGCTCTTTTGAATAGTTATAAAGTGTTGCGCCAAGTGTTATATAGCCTTTTGTGCCGATGGAAAATGCAACACCGTTCTTTTTCGTAATGGGCAGCGATGCTTTTCGCAGCCATTCATTGCTGGTAGTGTCAAATGCCCAATAAGAAGTTTTTAAATTACTTATTCCGCCCATCCCGCTTCCGACTATTACCTGCTGCCCTGCGGTAAAAGCCACATCATAATATCTTTCTGCCCCGCCACAATCTGCAATCTGTGACCATGTTCCGCTCACCGGTTCATACGCGTAATAATCGCTAAGATTATTGTAATTATCACTTCCTGCACCTACATACCCTTTTGTATTGGTGCTGAATGCGGTTGCTCCGCGCGCACTGCCGGGAAAATCAGCTATCTGCATCCAGCTATTGTTTGCGGGATCATAGCGGTAAAAATCTTTCTGCATAATGACCACATTGTTCATTCCGCACCCTGCATAACCATATTGCCCTATGCTGAATGCAGTAAAGCCCCTGCGCTCTCCTCCTAAATAATCAGCTTTTTGTGTCCATATATCAGTAACGGGATCATACATCCAAAAATCCTGGGTGGAAGTGCTCACACCGACTACACTTCCTGAACCTCCGTAAAATTTATTATTTATTACAAAACCATTGCTGCCGCTGCGCGCGCCAGTGGGCCAGTCGGCTTTTTGCGTCCATGAATTTGCGGTTGCATCATACTCCCATGTATCGCTGGTATTTCCCATGGAATTTCCTCCTGTCGAAATATATCCTTTGCCATTTATTGCAAATCTTGCCGCGCCTGAACGGCCTGATCCGGGGGTATTTGCTTTTTGGGTCCATGTATCAGCAGCGGGATTGTATTCCCAGAAATCGCCTATATACGTACCGTTATAACCTGCTCCCGCGTATATTTTTCCGTTTATGGCAAACGTAATTGCTCCCGACCTTATGCTTGCAGGCAGGTCAGCAATGCGGATCCATTTATCATTAGCTTCATCATACCGGTACCCGTCATTCCTGTAAAGATTGCCATAAAATGATCCGAACAGTACATAGCCGTTATTATTAACCGTTACTCCTGCTGCGCCCGATCTCACTGTCGCATCGCTGTTGCCGATGCTTGTTTTCTGTGTCCATACACCTTGTGCAAAAATCATCGAAGACATACAGCAGGTTATCAGTAGGCATCCTATAAGGCGTGTTAGTTTCTTAATCATAAAATAATATTTTTTTGTTTTCTGAGAAGCAATGTTATAAAAAATTCATGGGTCATGCAAGTTTAAGCAATATAATTAACAGGGCAACTCATTATGTGTTGCCCTTCGTGGTTACTATAAAAATTTTCCGCCATTATCCGGTGTATCACGAATGAAAGAGTAAAGATATCAATGCGCTTTTTATGCTGAGTTGTTTTCAGGATTCATTGACGAAGATTTAAGCCCTGGAGAAGAACGTGCACGGGAGTTGGAATGTTAAAATCAATAGGGCTTTTTTCAAATTAACGGTCAAAAAAATATATGAAAAAATAAAGTTGTGCAACCCTCAAAATACCTTACGCTGAGAGCAATAAAAATTCCAGGAAACAAGTTAAATTTACTGTACGTTCATAGCCTTCTATTATAGTAACCTTGCTTTCTTTAAAAGAATGTATTTATTTTACAATTTATAAAAACATTCGTGCAATTTTCTTATGGAATCTTTCAATGAAACTGAGCTGAAAGCTCTCATCAGCCTCCTTGATGATACAGATGCAGAGATCATCACACACATCAGCGAACGGTTGGTAACATTAGGCATAAACGTTATACCCGTGCTCGAAGAAGCATGGGGCAATTCATTTGATGCCGTGCTGCAGGAACGGATAGAAAACATAGTTCATAAAATACAGTTTGACAACCTGAAAGCTGGATTAAAAAAATGGAGTAAAGAAAATTCCGGTGACCTTCTTGCAGGATGCATTCTGATTGCACGCTTTCAATACCCCGATCTCGATGAAAATAAAGTACGTGAACAATTGAACAAGATAAAACGTGAGGTGTACGAAGCGCTGGATAAAAATTTTACCCCTCTTGAAAAAGTTCAAGTAATGAATCGTGTATTATTTGATTCTTATGGGTTCAATGGCAATACGGCAAATTTTCATGCTCCCCAAAATTCATTTATTAATTCCGTTCTTGAAACACGGAAGGGAAATCCGCTCATGCTGTGTTCGGTTTATTCTATTGTTGCTCAACAGCTCGACATCCCCTTGTTTGGTGTAAATCTTCCTGAGCATTTTATTCTTGCGTACAAAGAAAAAAGCAGTTCTGATTTTTATGAATACACCTATCCCGAAGCACACGTTCTTTTTTATGTAAATGCTTTCAGCCGCGGAACAATTTTTTATAAAAAGGACGTTGACCAGTTTCTGAAAAAATTAGATTTAAAGCAAAATAAAATCTTTTATGAACCCTGTTCCAATATAGATATCATCAAACGTTCTTTGCGCAATCTTGCTTTTTCTTACCAGAAGCTTAATGAGGAAGAAAAGTTTGCTGAGATTGAAGAATTGTTAGATCATATCAATTCTTAATTTCTTTTATGGCGAAGAATTGTTATATTGCTGAATGGCTAAATTGTTAAATGGCTTTCTGCCAATAGCCAATAGTGACTACCCAAAAAACACTTTCCTGATTGTTTTGAAAATAATTTTAACATCCGTTGAAAAATTTTGCTCACGGATGTATTTTAAGTTCAATTCCAGTTTCGCTGGCATTACGGTTTTGATATAGGTATCTTCAGGATTAGCTGACCGCGCGAGAATTTCATTTTCATTTGCATAGTCTATAGAAGCAAAATCAGTAATGCCCGGTTTCGCATTAAACACTTTCAATTGTTCACTATTATATAATTCCACATACCTGCGTACTTCAGGTCTTGGGCCTACGAAGCTCATGTTGCCGATGACTACATTAAACAACTGTGGCAGTTCGTCTAATTTATATTTACGGAGAAAAAACCCCGCACGTGTTACCCTATTGTCTTTTGCACCTATAGTGAGCAACCCTTTTTCATCGGAGCCAACATGCATGGTGCGGAATTTATAAATATTAAAATCTATGTTATTTTTCCCGACTCTTTTCTGTGTGAAAATTATTCCTCCTTTGCTGTCAATTAAAATTATCAATGCAATGATTAACAGGATAGGGGAGAGGATGATGATAAAAAGCAGGGAAAAAATAAAATCAAAAATTCTTTTGATCATTTCGAATGAATTTGAATGACAATCAGTAACGTCTCACTTTCAATCAACAGTGATTTTTTCTTCACTCAAAATTTTCTCTACAGATGAAACCACTGCGTTGATCACAATCCGGAGCTGCTCGTCTGTTAAATCATAAAACACGGGCAATGAAATCTCTCTGGAATAATTATCATAAGCAACCGGGTAATCCGAAATTTTATACCCTGCATTTTTATAAAATGAAAACATAGGCAGCGGCATAAAATGTACATTTACCGAAACATCCCGGTTAAAAATTTCCGCAATGATTCTGTCTCTTTGCTCTTCATTTATTCCTTTTATTCTTAAAGGAAATAAATGATAAGAACTTATGATGTTCTGTTGTTGACTGTCGACTACCGACTGCCGACTGCCGTCTGGTACTTCCGCCCATGATTTTTTTGAAAGCGCTTCAGCATATTTATCACAAACATATTTTCGCTTTACCAGCGTGTCATTGTCATACCGTTCAATCTCCACCAAACCGATGGCTGCAAGGATGTCCGTCATATTGCATTTATAACCGGCTTCAATAATATCATATTTCCAGTTTCCTTTTTGCATTTTTGACAAAGCATCTTTATTTTGCCCGTGAAGAATGAAGATGCACAAAAATTTATATAACTCATCATTGTCAAATGGTTTTTCAAAATTCAATGCAATGCATCCGCCTTCTGCTGTGGTTAAATTTTTAACAGCATGAAACGAAAAACATGAAACATCTGTCACACTTCCGGTTTTCTTTCCTTTATATATGGCTCCCACAGAATGTGCGGCATCTGCCAAAATCATAATCCTTCCAAGCTTTTGCTGGATTTCATTTTTCGGTTCGAACTTTTTTCTTACATCAGTTCTTCGCACCAGTTCATTAATCGCATCATAATTGCAGGGCATACCTGCAAAATCAACAGGCATGATGACCTTGGTTTTTGAAGTGATCGCTTTTTCAATTTCTTTCACATCAATATTAAAATCTTTTCCCACATCAACCATTACCGGTTTTGCACCACAATGAATAACAACATTAGCAGTCGCTGAATATGTATAAGCGGGAACAATTACTTCATCACCTTCACCCACGCCAAACCAG
>JBDSOU010000022.1:0-6281 GCA_039914625.1 Bacteroidia bacterium
TAAAACTGTTTGCTTATTCAGCAAGATGTATCGAAAACCGGAAATGGAATATCCAACAAAAATTTTATCTTTGGTATTATATGGGCTATAAAAAATGTGCTTGACTTAATCAGCAGACCCTAATTAATAACTCAGAAGCCCTCCGGTGAAAGCCGGAGGGCTTCTGGTTTTATCTGCATCTTTTCAAAAATCTTTAACTTTGAAAAAGGTTTTTGGTTGAAATATATTTTCCGGAGGAGTTCCGAACAACAGGGATTAGTAATGGTTGTTCTTCATGGAAAAACAACCTTTTGATATATGAGTATTCGCCCTCTTTTTGAAGTTCTCACGGAAGGACGATCCTACTGAAATAGTTTAATCTGCAGCTTTAGTAAATAAGCAAAAAAACAAGATATTAATAGAAAAGGCCATTTATTTTCAAAGGAATCAGAAACCAATATTAATACCAGCACTCAGCGTAGTAGTTTTTCCCCTGAAAAGTGCCGGAGTATAAGTTTCAACATAAGCGCTGTCACCGGTAATTTTTCCGTAATCAATTCCTGCAAAAACAAAACCGTCATTGATCACTTCAAATTTTGCTTTAAAAGAAACACAATTGTTTTGCCATTTCACATCTGAAAGGAAGGGCAGCCCTTTGCCGCTACCGCCCGTTCCGAGGTAAGGGTAATTTTCACCTGCCTTCGCAGCGGTTATAGAAGCATTAAGATAAAGACGCGGAATGGGTCTGCAACGGATGCCAAGAAAGATTTCCTGTGCATTATCACGAAGGTAATGTCCCATGTTAAATCCATTTGATTCGAAAGTGGTGGTGATTACAAAATGTTTGTAGGTTATAGGATTGGTGCGGGTATATTCGGCCATGAAGGTCGTATTAGGAATGAAAGGATGCGTAATTGCTGCACCAATTTTGCCGCTAAAAAAATTTGATTGCTTGTCTTCATCCCATACATTACCGAAGGCCACTTCATCAACAAAAAAAGTTAGATAGAGATGAACATATTTTATTTGCCTGGAGCTGATATCAAAGTAAAACTGTGCATTCTGACCTAAAAAATTCCCTCCTGTATTTGTCTGGGTATGATCCACAGATTTAAAAAAATAAATGGGAACAAGATACGCCAATTGAAATTCGTCAGAGTAAACAATCGAATTACCAAAAGAAAAATTAAAATTTTTAAATGGAGTAATGGTAAACATATTGGCAGCCAGATATTTTGGAACGAGTACCTGACGCTCTGCCGCACCAGCAGGATAACTTCTTCCCGTATCCAATATATCAGAAACCAGGAAACCATGAATATAATTGAAATCAAACCACGAAACCGGTTTTATGTTTAATTTGATATGAGCAAATGAAGGCGTTCTGCCCGAAAAAATATTTGAGCCGTTATAATTTGTTCCCCAAGTAAAATGATCTTTAACCAAACCAACATGCCCCCATTTCCAGCTATACACTATTCCTCCGCGCGCTTCGCTGTAATCACCGCCTGCAAGAGCGCTTCCTTTATAAACTGCAGCAGGCCGCTGGGTTAAATATGGAGGCAGTTCCAAAGCCTGATTTTCGTGGTTGTCGCGCAAGCTTGCATAGATGCCCAAATGCTTTCCGGCATAAGCAAATGCCTCGGCTCCTACCCAGCGATGATATGCACTTCCGTTTTCGTTTTTCCAATATTCATAACCAACAATAGGATTTATTGAAAATGTGAATAAGGTATCTTTATAATAGAACAAGTCCAATCTTTTTTTGTACCCGGTTTTTCCGGGAAGAAGTTCTTTGTTGTAATCTTTCAGAAAAAAATCAAGCTGCTTCTGCTCGTTTTTTGTTAGCTTATCAATGTGGGCAAAAGCTTCAGCCAACTTTTGAGCAATTAACTGGCGGGAATAAGGCTTAATTGCGGTGTTAATGGTAATCATCTGCTGATTGGAAAGTTCATCAAGAAAGTCATAAATATTGGTGTTGCTGATGTGCTGAAAAACATCCTGAGCAGTTGAAAAACGAAAAATAAGTATTCCGGTAAGAAGTAAAAAATATTTTTTTATCATGAAGGATAGTTCAAAATAATTCAATCCCGATGAGTAGGGACAAGTAATTCAAGCGGCAAATTTAAGAAACTGCCTGACATTAAAAATTGAACCGAAGATTATTTGCTTCTTGCTCTTCTAATGAGAATATTATGCAAAGCTTTAAAAAAATACTTTAAATCAGTTTTTACAGGCGCTTTTTCGTATTGTTCAATATAACGCAACTCTGAATTCATAATTTCTTCCAGCGTTTTTGGCATGTCAACATAAAAAGGAGGGATAAGACCCGGTTTTTGATTCAGTCGTTTTTGACGAAGCTTATCAGAATACAGGCTGAGATAATGGGGACTGAGCGGACGAACCCCTACTAACTTTAAATCGCCTTTAATGAGATTCAGGAACATCGGTAATTCATCAATCCAATATTTGCGAAAGAATTTTCCGACAGTTGAAATCCTGAAATCATTTTTAAATTTACCGCCTTCCTGCAACGAATTTTTTTCATACACATATTGCTGAAGATATTCAGAGAAGGCATACATGGTGCGTATTTTGTAAACATAAATAACCTTTCCATTTTTGCCGACCCGTTTCATCCTGTAAATAGGACCATAAGAGGGCTCGGGATCATAAGAAGGTTCTTTGACTTTGCGAACCACAAAATAAAGCTGGTTGTTGATAAGCTTTTCAGCCACTATGCTGAAGCCGCATGAATACAGCCTGCCCATGGTTTCTGATTTTGAAATAACACGGTTGCGGCCAGCTGTTATTTTGAAATATATTTTTTTGGTTATAGGAAGCTTTGGAAAAATGCGTTTAAAAATAAAATCAAAAGTATAATAGATGTGAGCCAATCCCAAAGGATATTTGTTAAGGATCCTTTTTTTGCGCAAATCAGTTGTTTCAACGCATCCAATGAAAATACCGTTTTCAGGAAGCTTATCATTGGCGGCTTCAAAAAACTTGTTTATATATTTTGTATCATTTATCCTTTTCAGGTTAATGATCGTATTGAAATAATTATCTGATAAAGAGGTGATATTAAAAGTATCATTGGTCATAATGACCAATGCCTGATCGCCATCTATGTTTGAATGATCGGAAATAAATTCATGCACTTTTATGCCGAATTCCTTGAGGATGCTTTCAGAAACATGGTTGTGTTTCTTTAAATCTCTTATTTTGGGTAAAGAAGTGGTAAGTTCCTGAAGATAAGAATTCTGCATATAAATCTCTTTACATTTTTAGAAATGTTAATCATGCTCTTTGATCCCCCTTATACGGATCAATTAAAGCTCAATTTTTTAATGTCGGTAACAAGAAAAGTCGGGAGGAACTGCTTAATCGGTTTAAGGCAGTAAAATTAGGTATCATTTTTCTATAAAACAATGCTTTTAATTGATTTTTATCAACTCGGTAAGATAAATACGACTTTAGTATTACAAGGTTACTGAAGGTGTTTTTTAATTTGAATTTTTTCCTTCCATAATTTTAATCATCAGATCTGTTAAGTCTATTGTTTGTGCAAGCATGTTTAATTTTCTTGTTTCCCATTCCTGTTTTATGTTTTTAATGCTGATTAGTTCTTCAATTTTGGTGAAAAGCTTACCGGGCTCAGAAGTTTTAATGCCGAAAGTAAGCTGGTATTTATACTCCAGTTCTTCAAGATAGCTGATCTGGCCTGCAAAATCGTTGAAGCGTACAGAAGGTGTGCCTAAAACAGCTGCTTCGGCAGCCATAGTCTGGCTGTCGCCAATGTACAGGTCTGCATAATACAATGCACTGTGGATTTGTTCGGGCTTTATTTGAATACGGTATTTTTCAAATTGCGGTTCCAGTTCGCGTTCAGAAGAAATGTACACATTCCCGTGATGAATTAACCGTTTAATGATGTCATCTGCAATTTGGGTAGTAATTCCCGTTTTTCCTTCATCATGATGTGCGCCTAATTTTGCAAAACGGATGATGAAATATTTTTCTTTTTCTTTTCTAAGCTCTTTTCCAACTTTTTCATCCGGCATAAAATAGTTCGGATGCAGGTATGCCAGTTCATGATAGCCGCTGTAGCCAATCTTTTTATTTTTCCATTTACCAACATTACAGCAATTGGGTGCAAGAATTTTATCAGCCAGCGGATAAGCCAGCTTTGCAAAAAGAGGAACTACGTAATCATCATCTTCATTAACTACAATTGAATAAATGCCGAGCAATTTTCCGACATGTGTAATTTCAGCGCATGTTCCTATCATTAAATCAGGCTTAAACTTCCGGCAAATTTTAAAGAACTCTACATCTCTTTTTAACAATGCAAAAGCAATTGCCAGCTTATTATCAGCCCGGCCTTTGGGATTAATATTGGTATAATTCCATCCCGAAGACTTTACTAAATCTTCCAGAACATCTTTTTTCTTTATCAGGATTTCAATCTCATGGCCTTTCTCTTTCAGAATTTTAATTGCATTTCTGAAAAGATGAAAATGAGCAGGATGACCAAGATAAATAAGGAAACGCAAGGGGCTTTATTGATTATTGATTATAGTTATTGTTTATTGTCAACTGTTTATTGCCAATTGTTTATTGTCTATTGCCTATTGTCTACTGTCTACTGTCTATTAATGCAGCCTGTACCTCTGACAACGCCAGCATCATCCATGCATTTGACCAGCGCATGAATGAAGTTTTAATAATACGGTTTTTATATTTACGGAAGTAAAAATATCCTGTTGCACTTTGCATGTTTGGTATCATCCACGCTGCAACATTTTTTGCAAATGCAGCATCCCTGAATCGTGTTAATGTTAAAATGGATTGTGCTGCTGCTGTACAATCAACTGGGAATGTTTTTTTATCATAAAATTTAGGAATGCAGTTATCTTCAAAGAAATGTTCTTTGTAAAACGCATATCCTTTTTCAAGGTTAGTCTGGAATGAATCATCGTTGCAGCATTTTATATATTCATCTAAGCAATCTAACACATAACCGGTGTGATAATTATCAATCCAACCTCCGGCTGAGCTGGTGGAATAAATCCATGCGCCATCGCTGCGCTGGTGTTTTATCACGAAGGTAACTGCCCTGCGGGCTTCGGTTTTCAATGATTCATCTTTACTTATAGAGTACGCCTGGGCAAGCAACCGCGCTCCCTTCATGCTTGCATTAAATACCACCTGGCTGTCGAAAGGAGAATAGGAGAAACAATAATCTCCGTCATCATCAGTTGTTTTATGAAGATCATTCAGAATAAATTTTGTGGCGCTCATGCAAAGTTCTGATGCTTTTTTATTTCCTGTAATGCGGTAAGCGCTAAACAAAGCATTGGCAATAATTCCTGTTGCAACTACAGTGGGCTGGTAAGCGGGTATTTTTGAATAACGCGCTTCCCAGTCAAAATCATAACCCCAGCACGCTCCGCTGTAATTTGCGGGTATCATGGACTGCAATTCATCAATCAAATAATTTATTTTTTTCTCATAATCAATTTTCTGATCCGGGTAAATTTTAATGAGATTAGCGTAAGCCTGTATGCACAAACCTATCGTGACCGGATTATAACCTTTCGGAACAAATAATAAAGGACGAATATTGACAGGAAATCTTTTTACCAATTGCTGTAATGCAAAACGGATAAATTTATTGCTGCGAAAAAAAGGCAAGCGAAACAACGGTGATTTCAGTGCATCATACGGATCAAATCCTTTGTAATTTTCCTGTTCAATGTAACGGGTAAGCTGTTGCAGCGATTCTGCTATCAAGGGTTGCCTGGTTTTTTTTTGCAAAAGTAAGTAATGGATTATGGTTTGCGATTTGGGGCTCACGGTTCAAAAACTTTTGAAACAGCACTTAACTTTGAACTGAGTTTTCTACTTTTGATAAAAAATAAATTTAAAAACACATTAATATGAAAATAAATTCAGGTTACTCGTCCGGCATGGTCATTATCCTTGCATTATTTATTTCTCGCATAAGCGCTCAAAGTGTAAGCTCCTGCTGCAGCAAAACTTCAACGGCTGCTTTTGCTATGTTGAGCCATGATGAATCATTTAAGGCATCACATGCGGCACCGCTTCCGTTTCATTACGATTCTCCGAAAGGAAAAATGGTCGAGATAAAAGCAAGAGACGGCAAAACAGTTGCTGCTTTTGAAGTGAAAGCCGATAAGCCGACTAACAATTATTTATTTGTGATTCACGAATGGTGGGGATTGAATGATTACATAAAACAGGAAGCCGAAAAATTGCAAAACATACTGATGAACGTA
>JBDSOU010000278.1:0-10111 GCA_039914625.1 Bacteroidia bacterium
GAAATATTAAAATTGATAACATATTTTATGAGGATAAGCAATGGATTTTAATTACACAAAGCATAGGCTAAGACATTTTGGCAATAAAAATTCGGTTTCGATTCTCATGTTTAAAAACTACCGAAGCATTGTTAGTAATATTTGATCTTATTTGGTCGGTAATTCCATCTGTAGCTTCAATCGTCACTTCCTTCCGGAATAAAGTCGTAGAAATTGACGATACTGCCGAATTACAGTAGGCTTGCTTACAAGCATATAAAGAAAATAAGGAAGAAAAGAAACGGCAAATGGCCGATGACTCTCTCATAATGCGGGGTAAACTATCTTCTCTCGCAGCAACTGAAGGTGATACCCTCTTACTGGGCAAAATGAAAATCTCTTTCACTAAATTATTTTACGCTAAAGATACTACTGCTATCGGAAATGCCGAAATAATTTATGATGCAGCCGAGGCACTGACACCAGCTCAGAAAACAGCAGCGGGAATCAGTGCCGCTGACATTACCGGGCTTCGTGTATCAATTGACGCATTTAAAGAACTTCCTTCGCCTGCGCAAATGATTAAAATCAGGAAGGCGAATACACAGAAGTTAAACCTGCTCTTTAAAGAAGCTAATTTAATTTTGAAAAATTCGCTCACCGGATTGATGTTCCAGTTTAAAGAATCAAATCCTGATTTCTTTAACCAGTATATGAATGGCAAATCAGTGTTGGAAAAACATCGTCACACCACTATTATTCTTAATGCAGTGGACGAACCGGGAAGGATCTGGATAAGGTTGAGGTGCTCATTTCCTCTGATGATGAATCGTTCCAGGATATAACAAATACTCAGGGTATAGTTAAACAGCAGATTTCTCTTGAAGTTAATTACAGCGCCCTTCTTAAATTGAATGAATATGAAGATGAGCAGCTGGAGGATATCAATTTGAATGCCGGTAAGCATCAGGTGTTAGTAGTAGTAATGAAAAAGAAGTAGTCTACTTCCCAAACAGACAACAAATAAAAACTTCCCCATTCATTTCGGGAAGGCTTTTCCGTTTTTAAAGGCAGTTATGAAAACTATTTTTTTAACCGGAGCGTACACAGAGAAATCGCAGCGCTGCGCAAAGAAATAATCTCTCGCTATGCGGTTCTCGTTTTTTTTTCAGCGGTGCTCAGCGTTTAATTTTATTTTCGGAGTTTTTAGTGATGCCCTTAATTCAATTAACGTTTCAGACACATTCTATGAATGGGATCGTGACGGGTTGTATATAACATTGACGCTATTCGTAATAGTACACATGTATTTGGGCGGAGTCTCTCAGAAAATCCAGCCTCCCGATGGAAACATGATTTATTTTTACCCCCATTCTTTTTTCAAGGTCTGCAATAAGTTCTGTTTGACGTTCCGGTTTTATCAATTCAATATTTTCATAAAAAACAATTTTAACCACTTCCTTTTTCATCAGCACCCTGCTCTCCAGCAGGTAGGTAATAACAAGGATGATGATATTTAAAAGCGTCAGCTCGTCCCAGTTCCCTTTGCTTACAGCACATATCAGCCCCATTGCAATAACCAGGAAAAGATAGGTCATGTCTTTAATCGAAATGTCTTCGGTGCGGTAACGGAGCATGGAAAATACGGCAAACAATCCAAACGCTGCACCCATGCTAATCTCCACTTTATTTAACAGGTAGGTGACGAGAAAAATGATAATATTGAAAATAAAAAATGTAAAAACATATTCGCGGCTCCTGTAAATGGGAAAATAAATAAAACGAATTAAAACCAATACAGAAAGAATATCTATTGCAAGGCGAAGAAAAAATTTCGGAGATAATTTATCGAACAGCTCAAAACCTGAACTGATGGTTTCGTTATTAAGATTCTGCAGGAGTATCATGAAGCAATTTTTTAAAGAGATGTATTTGTGGTTTGAAATTATTTTGTTTTATTTCACCGAACAGGCTGGCAACACCGTAACAATATTTGCTTAATGAACCTTCGATAATATGATTTTTTTTCATCAGGCGGACAAATTCTGACCTTCCGGCTTTTTCCTGTTTAACTTCGGCAATGATAAGATTATGCATTGTTTTAACAGCGTCCTTGTTTTTAAAAGTCAAATGAAGATCAATGGTAACACGTTCAGGAGAAGACCGGTTAACAAGCGTGATCCGGAAAAAATCAACCTGTAGTTTTGCTTCTAAGTCGCTTGCCGAAAGATGCGTTCGTTCTTTAAGAAACTTTTCGGTGTTTCCCCGGATCGTATCTTCCATTATAGGATGCATGATCCGTTTTTTTACGGTTCGCCCTTTATTGTTTTTAAATTTTATTTCAAAAAAGTTTAGTCCTGATTCCACATACCTTCTGAAACGTATCTTATAGCGGTTGCATCTTTCGTTATGATGTTTATGATATAAATCAAAGTTTTGTGTGTCGAAATAAATGGATTCATACCTGCTGATGCGGTGACCGCTTACTTCGAGCACACGATAGGATGGTTCCAGTTCTTCAAGAAATGATTGCAGCTTTTCCTGTCTGAAAGCATATTTTGCATCCATCCGGTCCATCAGCATCACGTTATCCATTTCTTCAAGTGAAATGGGCTGATAGGTATTCAGTATAGTATGAATTGTATTCAAGGGTCAGAATCCGTAAGAATATTTTTTTGTTGAGATCAAAACATTGTTTGCATCAAAAGTTTTCTTTTCGGTTTTCAAACCATTCTTATCATAGCTGTAAACTGATCTCCTGATTGTTTTTCCTTTATCGTCTGTTACTAACTCTGAAATTTTTTCTTCGTTTGCGTTATAATTAAATCTAATCAGCTCCACTATTTTTCCGTTTTCATCAAAAACAGTTTCTTCTTTTTTGTCATTGTTATCATTGTAAACAGTGACTGTCTTTTTCAGGATAGTTCCGTTCTCATTGTAAATAACTTCTTCAGTAGGATCATCATTTTTACTGAATTTGTGCGATTCTTTCTTTTTAAATGTTCCATCTTTATTATATTCATAATTTTCAATAACATTGGCATTATGATCGTATTTTTCAAATGACTCCTTCCGCATGATTTCTTTTCCGTCAGTATTTTCTGTTACAGAAACCTCACACGATTTAATATTCAGTTTTTTGATTTCTTTTTTGCTTTGTGAAAAGGCAGTACAGCAAAAAAAGAATATAAAACAAAAACAAAGTAATTTTCCCGGCATCCGCTCTATGCTGCAGCTACTTAATGTTTATTTACTTCAAATTCTCCGGCATCTATTTCCTGGTCCTTCTGTGTGATCTCGATATTTTTCAATACAGCAATTTTGGAGGGAACTGTATCGGCATGAATGGTGTCATCTGAATACACATACACTTTATAGTTTCCTTCCCTGAGATATTTGAATTCGAACCTGCCATCAGCGCTCGATTTAAGATGGTCGCCATAGCTGATATCATCACCGTAAATTATATATACATCTTCATCGTAGCCGGGATACATTGCAAGCGTATCGGTATAAAACGCATTGTATTTTATTACCTGTACACTACCGTTGATCGAAGAAGTGCCTCCGGATCCGGGACCTTTTTTGCAGGCACTGATTGTTGCTGCAAGCAAGATCATTACTAAAAACTTATTAGTATTTTTCATTATATTATTATTCAACAATTAAGCGGAGCTTTTAGTAAAAATACGTGGATTCAGAAAAAAACTGTTCTTCAGCTTTACTGAGGTGCATAAACAAGCTTGATACTTTTCTGAAAGTTCCCTGCATTGAATTGCAGCATATATACACCTGCAGGAAGATTAGAGCCGGCAAGGCTGATTTCAGCTACATGGTTGCCGGGCGCTTCTGTTCCGGTAGGATTCCTGATTTCTGTGATTTCTGCTCCCAGCAAAGAATATAATTTCATGGAAACATTAGCTTCCTTTGGCAGGCTGTATTGAATAACAACATGGTCGTTAGTTAGTGTGGGATAAGCTGAAATAAGGGGCTGATTGAGCGGTAACAGTTCGGGTACGGATGTAGTAAGAAAATGAGCTACTATGCTGTCATTGCTGGTGAGGTCACAAGTAACGGTTATAGCGCTGGTGTTTGGATTGAGAACTGATGTATTTGAAGTCCAGTTTGAAAATGTATAATTAGGATTGGCAGTGGCTTCTAAGAGCATATTAACACCACCGAAATAAGTTCCTGACCACGGAAGCTGGTTATGTGTAAGTGTATTTAATCTTACCACCCCTGCACCGACAGGATCGGCATCTACAGTTAAATTATAAGGCCCTGTAAGGCTGAAGCAACTCTGAAAACCTGCGGAGAGCGCAACGCAACGGTTACTAATGTATGTGCGCAAGGTCTGAACATTGTTAAACCATTCTGTATAAGTACCGCTCCAGCGGGCAGCATGTTGTGTCATTTCGGGGTCAATAACAGCCACTATGCTGTCAAGATAGGTAATCATATTATCACAGCTGAACGTAGTATTCCACAAATCGAGCTGGCGGGTTATATAATATTGATTGAAGTCGGGATTGGTTCTCAGCTTAAGAAGCAGCCCGATGTGGTCATCAGGATCGGAGGAACCGTTTAATGTTAACGGATCGCAGGGAGATGCGCTGTAGCTGGTATTAGGAATACCGGTATAGTTGATATAGAAATCAAATGTAGCATCGTTATCCCATAGCATGTATCCCCACTTGAGGTGGGTTCCGGTGCTGTCGGTTCCGCGCCACCAGGCTGTGTTCCAGTTGAGCCAGTCGGAGCAAACGCTGAACATGTTGGTGAGCACATAATCAGTTAAGCTGTTTACATCTAACCTGTCGGTGACATACTGGTAATTAGCAGGTACTGCCATGTTGTTAGCCATAGCATAATTATACAGATTATCCCAGTCGGTGAAAGCAGCTGTTCCACCGTATTGCGCCCAGGAGTTTCCCCATCTTTCGAGAAAGAGCAAATGGTATTTATCCTGTCCGTAATAATATTTTGTGTTATCGTGGTCATCGGGATTGTCTCTTAAATCATATACACCCCAATATTGTCCATTGAGATAGGCCACGCATTTTGCAGCCCTTCGCATATCGAGGTCCAATCCCCCGTCAAGGGCAAGACTGTGAACATACGCATCGCGGACGTGTGCACTTCCTGCATTTTGCGGATGATGGTCGGCAGGGTAGTTATCATCGCCTGACGCTCTTAAAATAACGCGCTGGTAATTGTCGCGTGGTGTAGTATTGAACAATACCTCCTCCACGGAATGATTGTATCCCATTTCATCGCGCGAAACAAAATCGAGGCTGCGCTGGCTGTTAGCCCATGAATCTTGCCCGTGGCGGTTAAATTCACCATAGGTATGTGCAGTGCGGTTTTGGCTGGTATCAAAATATTCGAATGAGCCGAAAGGAACCAGGTTGCCGTTTCCGTTTGCAAGATAGGTAAGCGTATCGGCAGCAATTGAAACCACAGGTAAAGTATGCGAAACATTGATAAAATACGTTTCGAAACGGATGAAGCTTGGAAGCACTACCGGATCGGCACTGAATGTGATTGCTTTTAAAACGGTGGTTGCCGTAATGTTGAGTGGCGCAATATAGAGGGGCGATGCCAGGGTAGGCTTTCTCCCGTCAAGGGTGTAATGGATTTCTGAATTTGGCTCTGAAGTAGTAATGGAAACTGTTTGTGTTCCGGTATAAAAACCTGCGCCTATGCTGAAATCAGGTTTGTCAGCATAGCCGATATATGGAGTTGTGGAATTAGAACCATTGGGAGTGGGTGCTATAAATACCGCCCATTGGCTGCCGCCATTGGGAATGCGCCCAACTGAATGTCCTAACTGTGTGAGCTGGGTAATTTGTTTTGAATCAACCACAGCAGCTGAGGCATTGGCAAGTATGACCCATTCATAATTATTTTTGGTTTGTTTGAGCGTAAAATTTGTGTGTACCACGCCTCCTGCAAATTCATTTCTGCCCGAAGCCCATATACGCAGCCAGGAGTTGCCATTGATGGTAACTCCTGCCGGAAACTGGAATTTCGTGATATCAAGCGTATCATCGCTTAAATAATATCCCGCAAGGCTAACAGGCGATGCGATGGTATTGTAAAGTTCAATCCAATCGCCATAATCGGAGTGGTTGTCTAAGAATTGTGAAAGGTTGGAACAAGAAAACTCATTGATGACCACCTGTGCTTTGAGCGAGTGAATATGAAGAGTTAAAAAAATAATAATGAATGCGTAAATACGTTTGGTTTTTTTCATTCCTGAATTGGTTTATAGATTTAATAATTTGATAATATTAACAACTTGCAAATTAAAGATTTTTTTTGATACGTCAGCACGAGAAATCAATTTCGTTTTGAACATATGTGCAGGTTGTGTGTTGTCGGATAGCTCCTGAGGATGAAAGAATACAGTGTACTCCGCATTTTAACCCCATTCCTGAGACTTAAACTTTTTCTTAAAAATTAAATCTTCCCCCGAAAAGGAATGAAGAGGTGGCGAGCGACCGTTTGCCGAGGGCAAGGTAATTATACTGAAAATCCCATTGAGCAGTTTTTCCGGGAATGAGGGTGATGCCAGCACCTTCACGAAAGTAAAAGTTGGAAAAAAAGCCATGATTTACCTGCGGATTTAATTCAAAAAAAGCATAAAACCTGAAGGCATCATTGAACCAGTAATTAAATTCGGGAAGCAGCGAACTGCGCATTAAAAGCTTTTTTGCGTTTGCAGGAATGTTAAAACGCAGCGTACCATTCAATTCAAAATTCAATGTAAAATATTTTGAAAAGTTGCGCACATAAAACAACTGGTTGAACCATTGTGAGGTGCCGCTGTCAACCAGCGTGTCTTTTCCATAGGTTATCACATTGCTTTTGGTGACGGGAACATTAAAGGAGGAGATGGCGGTTATTCGGCTTTTGCCGTCATGAATGAGGTACTTAATTGAGTTGGTTACATCCCTGAAGTACACTTTTGAATTTTTGCCATTTGAAAATGATAACGCAGCGTAGGGTGATGAACTGTAATCGTCAATGACCAGCGAACGGAATGTAAACTGAACGCCATAATCCGCTCTTGCCGAAAGGTGGCTCCATGCCTGGATGCCAAAATTGAAAGCCGTGGTGCGCACGGGATTGTTCACGCGGTCTAAGCCGTTATTGTAAGCAGCATGTTGTGTATTGAGCGTTCCGGTGGTGCGTATTTGGAAATCGGAATGGAGCATGTACGATCCTTGCGAAAGAATATCATCAGCCTCCGGTTTTGCTTCGGCACTGCTGAAGGTTCCGCTGGCTTCACCCGTAGAGGCATTTTCTATGGCAGCCGGAGGTTCTTTTTCAGCGGCAACTGTTTTTACTGCGGGTTGTTCAGCAGTTGAATCGGTTGTTGCAACCGTGGTTTTAACAACTGTGGCTGCAGCAGGTACTACTGTTTGGACAGTTAATTTTATTTTCTGTTTGTCCTGCGAATCGTTTACATCCCAATTGAAAGAATAGTAGCTGATTTTAAAATCGGAAGTTATTTTTTTCTCACGCCAATTGTTAATAAAATCGAGCACTGTTTTTCCGTTTCGTGTAATATCGCTTTCGTTTATTTTAAAAGTCATGGGAACAAGGACTTCTTTGCTTTTGGAATCAACAGCTACAATGCTGCTGTTGTTAACGGTGGCTGCCATTTGCTGATCGAGCAAATCATTAATGTTGTACATCATGAGGGCATTTTCATTAATGACCGGGCCGCCCAAAGCGGCTTTGCTGAGCCAGAAATGTATGCGCGGGTCATCGTATTCGTTGCCGATGGTTATTTTCTCCAATTCGTCAAGCGTGAGTTCTTCACCGGCTATTTTATGGGTTTGAGCATCAAAAAATCCGGGAATGTTTAAAGGCGATTGGAGCGGATAATTTTCGGCTGCGGCTTTTATAACCAGAATGTTGTACGCATTGAGGTAAAATGCCTGGCGGGTGTTTTTGCCTGCTGTGGGGAGGTTGAATGTTTCAATTTCATGCGAAAGACGGTTGAGCAGGGCTGTGTTTTTTTTGAGCGCAGCATAATTTACTTTGCCTTTGGAAACATAATTTGAAAATAATTCATGGGCATTTGAAAAGAAATCGTCTCTCGGCTGCTGTGCGGCAACCGAAAGCGAAAACAATAGAAACAACAATGAAACGGAAATTTTCATTAGGCGAAATAAATGGGGGAATAGCAAAGATAAGGAATCGGTGGGAACTGCAAACGTAAGTCGTAAGTCGTAAGTCGTATGTCGTAAGTCGTAAGTCGTAAGTCGGAAGTTGGAAGTTGGAAGTTGGAAGTTGGAAGTTGGAGGTTTTCCAATCTTAATAAAAAAATAAAACCCCGCCTTAAGAATGACGGGGTTTTCGCTGTTTAGAAAAGTGAATGTGTATGCTCTCAGGCAGGGACGCTGGTATTTGTGTTTTGAGGAGTGGGGATGATGAAACCGGTGGGCGCTATTACGAATGTGTGTGACACTGTTTCGTTATGCTTAATCATAATAATGCCTGTCCTGGTTGTACTTGAACCCGCTGTGAGAGTGAAACTATAATTATTTCTCTGGTTGGGATCACCGCCTTTATTGTAAACAATATCAAGTGTTGCAAGCCCATCAAGATTAGTTGTGATTTTATTAGTAGTTCCATCCTGTTTCACTTCAACATTATTGATAGGCTGGCCTAATTCGTCAATTGCAAGGATTCTGAATTTTCCATGTTTGCTGGCAACAATGGTGAGTTTCCTGTATATAAGGTATTGGTCGTAAAATTCGCGGTTGCCATTTGATTTATAACCTATGACAGCATTGTCAAGAATGTTGCGGCAGAAATCCATGCCCTGTTTGGTCAGAGCATTTACCTGTGCGGTTTTTAATTTGCGTGCTTTCTTTTTATCTGCAGGGAGGGTATAAACGGCTTCGTAGCCGGAAATAGTAGCAGACCAAAGTTGCATGATTTCGGGCGTTACATCCCAGGCTGCGAGATTTGAAATAACAGATGATACAATACCATGCCAGTAAGTAGCACGTTGCGCGATGCTTTTATCAGAAATTTTCTGGATGCGCGAAGGTGAGAAATTAAGCTGGCCTGCGATTTCTAAATTATTGACTGATAAAGCCCAACCACGAGCGGCTTTAATAATATTAGAAGTAATTTCATCAAGTAAAGACCGCTGTAAATCTTTTGCATTGCCGCTTCCGAAAATTGATTGCGACTGCTCGCCATCTATACCGGTGATTTGGCTAATGAGAGTACCCAGTTGGATGATGCCATTTTTAAAGGCAAGAATCAGATTAGTAATAGAACTGTTCCTGGTTGCCCAACCAAATAAAGTTTGGAACATGAATAAACGAATTACATTTTTTTTGCTCATGGTGATTTTTGTTTAAGTGATTTTTTTTAATTGTTTAATTTTGATTTGAAATTTTTTACGCAGATGGTTTAATATGGTTTCAATAATTCTGAACTATTTTTTTTGGTGACTGAAGTTTTATACAATGCGAGGTTTAAAAAGGTTTCGTTTGTTTGGAAAAAAAGTTTTATTCCTTACACTTTTTAATAAGCCGGAAAGCATAATAACCTGTTAAAACATGCCTGAAAGCCGGTTAGCCGGTTGATTTTAATATGGTTTGAGAAAAGTGAATGCTGAAAAAGTATGCCGTGCCGATGAGGTTTTCACAAGAAGCGATGAGGTTTTCGATCGAGTTGATGTTATTTTCTTTTATGCCAGTGGTCTTTTCTATTACGTTCCTGATTTTTTCTTTCACGTATATTACATTTTCTACACAGCCGATGATGCTTTCTGTTGAAGCGCTGGCTTTTTCTTACAGGTCAACGAGGTTTTCCGTCAAAGCGATTACAATTGCAGTGCTGTTCATTTCAATAGTTAGCAATGCTGATAAAATTGTTTTTAAGGCAGGTTCAATAGTGACAAGGTCGTGCGCAGTTGTTTGAAACAGTATTGCAATTGCAATTGAAGCGTGTGCATTTGTTTATGAGGCTGAAACAGTTTCTTAAGAATTTTATTTGGTTGTTATAATAATAAGGTGTACTTTCGGGATGGGAAAATGATTTGAAGATTTGTTGATTTGAAGATTTGAAGATGAAAAAAATATTTATAAAGATTGTTTTG
>JBDSOU010000116.1:0-24707 GCA_039914625.1 Bacteroidia bacterium
TTTAGCTTATTCAAAGTTTGATTTAATAATAAGCAGGAAAGAATTAATAATAAAAATTCATCCATTTGATTGTCCTGGTTTCTATATTCGTAATAAAGAAATAAAAATTCTGACCGGTTGATTCATATTACATGGGTTCCATACACACTGATTACTTACAAGGCATTTAGCCCGAAGCCTTGTAGCCCTTGTAAACAAAGGAATTATTTGCCTATAATTAATATTATGTTAAATAGACCGTATCAAAAATAAGGGAGCAATTAAATTCCCTCTTATACCTTCTATTTTTTCAACTCATCAAGAGCCTTTTTCATTTCCTCTGATTTTTTCAAATCCCCTATTCTGGCATACAATTGTTTTAAAGAAGTTAAGGTGCTCACATCTTTAGGATTTATCTGGTGAGCTCTTTCTAAGAACGGCTGTGCTTCTTTAAATTTTGCTTCCGATTTTGCTTTTGCTGCCTCATATTCTTTTTGCTTTCCCGGTGCAATGCTGTTGGCTTTATTGGTAAGATCAGCGGCCGTATTAAAATACATGGCGCCCAGGTTATAATTAGCATCAAAATTATCAGGCTTCAGCTCAATGGCTTTCAGATAATCAGCTTTTGCTTTTTCAGCGTCACCGAGCTTATCGTAAATGCTTCCGCGGGCAAAATAAAGCTCCGGGTTGGTTTCGTCCTTGCTGATGGCAAGGTTTAACGGATCCAAAGCTTCTTTGCTTTTGCCGCTGGCAAGGTAAAAATTCAATTCTTCAATCACCAGCGCATTGTCTGCCGGAAACCGCTGGCGACCTGCCTGAACAATTGATAAAGCTTTGGCAGTATCTTTTTCTGATTTATAAATCTTTGAAAGAAAAACATAAATCTTGGGCTCACTGTATTTCATATCAATGAGCTGGTTGTAATATATCTTTGCCTTTTGAATGTTACCTGACCGTTCGGCTGAATATGCCGCATTCAATGTGGATAAAGTATCAGCGGGGTTCATTTTCAGAACCGACTCGAACGCTTCCAGGGATGCAGGGTAATCTTTCGCATTAAATTGTTCCACACCTCCGGCAAAGACTTGGTTGGAAATTATCAACTTTCTCTGATTTATATCGTCCACATAATCCGATTTCGGATTCAGGTCAAGCGATTTTTTATAATATTCATACGCTTTCTGTAACGGCTGTGGATCGAGGCCGCTGAATTTTTCATGCTTGTAAATTTTCTCGTAAATCAACCCGCGGTAGTACCATGTTTTATCCATGTTCATAGATCCTTCGTTGCCAGCCGCCTTGTCAATTGCTTCTTTAGCTTTGTCAAGCTGATCGTATTTTAAATAATTCCATGCAGTTTGCACCTCCGCTTTTTGAGCATTGACAGCTCCTGTATAAAGTATCGCTATCAATAAAATGCTTATTCTCTTCATTTTTAAATATTTAAAGTTAACTATTAAAATTTATACCGATTGTTAAAATAACTTTAACCCGTTATATCGTCACCGGATTTTTCATCTTCATTTGCTTCATCATCTGCAGGCGGATTTTCATCATTATTGGTTTCCAATCCATCGGTGTTTTCGATGTTTTCAGACCCGTCAAGTTGATCAATAACAGTTCCATCCGGATTCAGTTCTTTATCCTCTTCAGTAAAAATCTCCTCAATTTTTGCCACTGATGCTATGCTGTCGCTGTCATCAAGACGAATGAGGCGCACTCCTTGAGTGGCACGTCCCATCACGCGCAGTTCACTTACTTCCATTCTAATGGTGATACCCGATTTGTTAATAATCATCAGGTGATCGTTTTCATTCACAGATTTTATTGCAATGAGGTCGCCTGTTTTATCAGTAATGTTAAGTGTCTTTACTCCTTTGCCACCGCGATTGGTGACGCGGTAATCTTCAAGATCGGAACGTTTTCCATATCCTTTTTCAGATACCACAAGAATGGTTTCCTGCGGATTCTGAATGCATACCATGCCTATGACTTCATTCTTTGCATCCTGGAGTGTTACTCCCCTTACGCCTGCCGCATTGCGACCCATCGGCCGGACGGTGCTTTCATTAAAGCGAATAGCCCTTCCGGATTTGGTTGCCAGGATAATTTCATTTTTACCATTTGTTAATTTTGCTTCAAGCAGCACATCTCCCTCGTTAATCGTGATGGCATTAATTCCATTCTGGCGCGGCCGTGAATATGCTTCCAGCGAAGTTTTTTTAATGGTTCCCTTCTTGGTGCACAGAATAATAAAATTAGTATTCAGGTACTCCGGATCTTCCAGTGTTTTGATATTGATAAATCCTTTTACTTTATCATCAGCTTCAATATTGAGAATGTTCTGAAGCGCTCTTCCTTTTGAAGTTTTATTTCCTTCAGGAATTTCATACACTTTTAACCAGAAACATTTTCCCTTTTCGGTAAACAGCAGAATATAATTGTGATTGGTTGCGACAAACAGGTATTCTATAAAGTCTGCATCGCGTGTTTCACTTCCTCTTGATCCGCGTCCTCCCCTGCCTTGTATTCTGAATTCTGTTAAAAGGGTGCGTTTGATATAACCCAAATGTGAAATAGTAATTACAACGGACTCATCCGCTATCATATCTTCAAGAGAAATTTCATCACCTGTATAGACAATTTCTGTTCTGCGTTCGTCACCATATCTTTCGCGCATGTCAATCATCTCATCTTTCAGAATTTCCATCCTTAAGGGTTCATTACTCAACACATCACGATAGTATTCGATGGTTTTCATTAATTCGTTATACTCTTCCTTTATCTTTTCTCTTTCCAAGCCTGTAAGTTTTTGCAGGCGCAGCTCAAGAATTGCCTTTGACTGTATTTCAGTCAACCCAAAGCTGGCCATCAATCCGTTTTTCGCTTCATCGGGAGTTTGCGATCTGCGGATAAGAGCAATCACTTCATCGAGGTGATCAAGAGCAATTAACAATCCTTCAAGTATGTGGGCTTTCTTTTCGGCTTCGGCTAATTCAAATTGTGTTTTACGGATCAGCACTTCATGGCGATGAAAAACAAAAAAAACAACCATCTCTTTCAGATTTAACATTACCGGGCGTCCATGAACGAGGGCAATATTGTTTACACTGAAAGAAGATTGCAGCGCAGTGTACTTGAACAGATTGTTTAAAACAACATTCGGATTAGCATCGCGTTTTATATCATATACAATGCGCATTCCATCACGATCCGATTCATCATTAACATCAGAAATTCCTTCTAATTTTTTGTCATTAACAAGATCAGCAGTTTTTTTGATCAGCTCCGCTTTATTTACCTGGTAAGGAATTTCTGTCACAATGATTCTGTCTTTACCATTTTCACTGAGCTCAATATTTGCGCGTGCCCTGACAACAATCCTTCCGCGACCTGTTTCATAGGCTTCCTTTACTCCTGAATAACCATAAATAAGTCCGGCTGTGGGAAAATCAGGAGCTTTAACAAACTTCATAAGTCCTTCAATCGTAATGGTGTTATCTTCAATGTATGCAATAACAGCATTGAGCACTTCTGTAATATTATGAGGAGGCATATTGGTTGCCATTCCAACAGCAATACCGGATGCTCCATTTACAAGAAGGTTCGGAATTTTTGCCGGCAGCACAGTTGGCTCCTGAAGAGTATCGTCAAAATTACTTCTGAAATCAACAGTATCCTTATCAATATCAGCAAGCATTTCTTCTGCAATCTTTTTCAATCTTGCTTCTGTGTATCTCATTGCAGCAGGGCTGTCGCCATCCACCGAACCGAAATTTCCCTGGCCGTCCACCATAGGATAACGCAATGACCATTCCTGGGCCATCCTGACCATTGCATCATAAACAGAGGTATCGCCATGCGGATGATATTTACCAAGCACCTCCCCTACTATTCTTGCCGATTTTTTATGCGGACGATTTGATAAGACACCGAGATCAAGCATTCCGTAAAGCACCCTGCGGTGAACCGGTTTAAATCCATCGCGTACATCCGGTAAAGCGCGTGAAACAATAACCGACATTGAATAATCAATGTAGGCACTCTTCATTTCATCTTCAATGTTGATCTTAATTATATTTTCTCCTTCAGCCATGTTCAAAGTTTAATGTTTGTGCAATTATGTCAGGTATTAATTTTATGACACCATAAATGTAAAATTCAATCTTTTCAGAGGTAAACTGTGTAATAATTCAGTAAGATTTTTTATGATTGCGAAGGTACAGATTGTATGGCATATTTTATGATGTTTCAATTAAAAATAATGAACAAAAAAAATAATAAGTTGCCGGTCCGCATCCATACAGCAAATTTGCAGGTTTACAAAGAATTTTTTAACTTTGAAGTTAATTTAATTGTTAATAAATAATTTTAAATGCAGGTAAACTTGTAAAACTTTTTTACGGAATTTGGCGTACAACAAAAAAACAAAAAAAATGGAAGCAAAATTTTCACCGCGTGTTAAGGATGTAATCACATACAGCCGCGAAGAAGCGCTGCGTTTGGGACATGATTATATCGGTACGGAACACTTGTTGTTAGGCCTGATTCGGGAAGGCGAAGGCATGGCAATAAAGTTTTTGAAAACACTCAATATAAATCTTTCCGATCTCCGTAAGTCCATTGAGTCATCTGTTAAAGGAAGCTCAGGTACAGCAAGCAACCTCAATAATATTCCGCTCACCAAGCAGGCGGAAAAAGCTTTGAAGATCACTTATCTTGAAGCAAAAATTTTTAAAAGTGAAATTATCGGAACTGAACATCTTCTTCTCGCCATTTTAAAGGATGAAGACAATATTGCCACACAGATTTTAAATCAATATGGAGTAAATTATGATATTATGAGAGAAGAATTAGAAACATTCCGCTCCAATTTCAGATCGGAAGCCCCGCAAAATCCTGCTGATGATGATCCCTATTCAAAAGATGATGAGGGTCCGGGTATTGGTGCGACAAAAAAGATCGGAGATTCAAAATCCAAAACTCCGGTGCTGGATAATTTCGGACGTGACCTTACACGGGCTGCTGAAGAAGGAAAATTAGATCCTATTGTAGGTCGAGAAAAAGAAATTGAACGCGTATCGCAAATTTTAAGCCGCAGGAAAAAGAATAACCCTATTCTTATCGGTGAACCCGGAGTAGGTAAATCTGCCATTGCAGAAGGACTTGCTTTAAGAATTGTTCAGAGAAAAGTTTCGAGAGTATTGTTTAATAAACGAATCGTTACACTTGATCTTGCTTCGCTTGTTGCGGGAACTAAATATCGCGGACAGTTTGAAGAGCGTATGAAAGCGGTGATGAATGAATTGGAGAAATCACCTGATGTAATTTTATTTATTGATGAAATACATACTATCATTGGTGCGGGAGGTGCTTCAGGTTCCCTGGATGCATCCAATATGTTCAAGCCGGCTCTTGCCAGGGGCGAAATTCAATGCATCGGGGCAACTACCCTTGACGAATACCGCCAGTACATTGAAAAAGACGGGGCGCTTGACAGGCGTTTTCAAAAAGTGCTTATTGATCCTACTTCTATTGATGAAACTATTGAGATACTTTCAAATATTAAAGATAAGTATGAGGAGCATCACCATGTAAACTATACGCCTGAAGCGTTGAAAGCATGTGTCACACTTACTGCAAGATATATTACTGACCGTTTTCTTCCGGACAAAGCTATTGATGCATTGGATGAATCCGGCTCAAGAGTTCATATTTCAAATATCCATGTACCGCAAAATATTATTGACCTTGAAGGAAAGGTGCAGGATATTAAAGGTGAGAAAAATAAAGTGGTGAGAAGCCAGAAATACGAAGAAGCCGCAAAGCTTCGGGATACAGAAAAACAATTGCTTGAGCAGCTTGAATCAGCAAAGAAAATTTGGGAAGAGGAAACAAAAAGCCAGCGCTATACTGTGGGAGAAGAAAATGTTGCTGAGGTGGTTGCCATGATGAGCGGCATACCCGTCCATCGTATTGCGCAAACAGAAGGTGCAAGATTAATAAAAATGCCCTTAGAGCTAAGCGGAAAAGTTATCGGTCAGGACCAGGCAATTAAAAAAGTAGTTCGGGCCATTCAGCGTAACCGTGCAGGATTAAAAGATCCCAATAAACCAATTGGTTCCTTTATTTTCTTAGGCCCTACGGGTGTTGGAAAAACAGAACTGGCAAAAGTGCTTGCAAGATATTTATTTGACTCGGAAGACGCTTTGATCAGAATTGACATGAGCGAATACATGGAAAAATTTGCAGTTTCAAGATTGATTGGTGCCCCTCCCGGATATGTGGGGTACGAAGAAGGCGGACAGCTTACCGAAAAAGTCAGGCGTAAACCCTACTCTGTTGTGTTGCTTGATGAAATTGAAAAAGCGCACCCGGATGTTTTCAATTTATTGTTGCAGGTTTTAGATGATGGTCAATTAACAGACAGTCTGGGAAGAAAAGTTGATTTTAAAAATGCCATTATCATCATGACCTCCAATATCGGTTCGCGCCAATTGAAAGATTTCGGAGCCGGTGTCGGATTCAGCACTGCGGCAAAACAAAATTCTTCTGATGAATATGCAAGAGGTGTTGTTGAGAATGCATTGAAGAAGGCATTTGCTCCCGAATTTTTGAACCGTATAGATGATGTTATTGTTTTCAATGCTCTCGGCAAAGAAGAAATTCATAAAATCATTGACATTGAACTGGAGCATTTGTACAAACGCATAATTGATCTCGGGTATAAACTCAAACTCACGGAAGAAGCGAAAGATTTTATTTCTGACAAAGGTTTCGATGCAAATTTTGGCGCACGTCCGCTTAAACGGGCAATTCAAAAATACATTGAAGATTCTTTAGCTGAGGAAATCATTAAAGGTGAAATGACTGAAGGAGATGTTATAGAAATGGTGCTTGACAGTGAAAACAGTGTTTTAAAAGCAAGCATCGTGAAACCTCCCAAGACAAAGAAGAAAAAGGAAGAGAATTAAAAAATTCCACGTATTTAAAAGTAAGATAACGCTCCGAAGAAATTCGGAGCTTTTTTTTCTCTTAGTTCTTAATAAATTTTCCTGTCAGGCTTCCTATCCTCAAAAAATAAATTCCATTTTTAAAATTCTTTGTTTCGAGATTGAAATTTCCCGTGACAGGCAAGATGGATTTGAAAATTACTTTGCCAGTAATGTCAGTTACATTTAATACATTATTTTTTTCACCTGAATCAGGATAGTGAATAGCTATGAATGAGGCCGAAGGATTAGGATAAACTAAAATACTGCCCGTGTATTTTTCAGTTTCATTTATAGAAGTTGTCGAACATGGGTTAGTCATATTGAGCACTTCAAAAATTTCTGATTTAATAAAGCCTTCTCCGTGGGGAACATAAACATAATAAGTTCCCGTTACAGAAACCTGAATAGATGATGTTGTAGACCCGGTTGACCATAAGTATGAGCTAAAAGGAGTTGTTGTTGCGAGAAAAAAATCAGTTCCCTGCTGATAACAACTTAATTGCGGACGGTTCATATTCCATGGAAGCGATGGATAAAAAAATGCACGGTATGTAGCGGAGGAATCACTAAACAGAAGTTCAGCAACAGGGTTATTCAGAGAATCCACGAAGGCAAAGCATAAATTTCCAAAACTTCTGTTTCCGTAATTAATTAATTTTCGTGATCCGCTTACTCTTTGATTATTACCAGTTGCATAGCTTACTAATGACGGATCATGTGTATAGCTCCACACCAGTGTTGCAGTTTTGTTCACTTCATCAAGTGCATATTCCACTCCGCGGGCACCGTGCGGATTGGTATATTGTCCGTTGTCATACAAAGTAATATTTCCATTTGCAATTCTTCTTATGTCATGCTGACCGCGAAAAATTAATGAATCGTTTATAAATGTAAATTCATTTTCTTTTCCTCCAAGCCGCCAGATAATAGTGCCTGTTAAATGATCAATTTTGGTGATCTCATTAAAATGCCGGGAGGAGAGCAGAATATTTCCATCTGTATCCATTTCTATTGCATTGCTGTGAGTCCAGTCCACATTATTAGGGCTATTCAGCCAGAACTCATCCACATCATCAAATTGAAAATGTGAAAGTGAATGCCATTCAAATACTACATTTTTATTTGAATCCAATTCCTGTATGAGATCCGCGGTTACATTTGCAGTTTGACTTCCCGGGCTGCCATTATGATTGAAATAGTTATAAGCACTCAGATCCATTGTAGTGTCCTGCAGTCCCAATAAAAGATAATGATTGTTATTGAGAATCTGTAAATCATGTGAATCGGTATAATACCCTGTGCAGCTTACTGAATCAATAATAGTAAATGTGCTGTCTAAAATAAAATATTTATTCCCTCTGTAATAGGATATTTTTCCGTTGGGCTGCACTTTAAAATCTACCGAACTCGGACCATTTGGAAAGGGATTATAATATACCACTTCACCCCCGGTGTTTAGTATGAGCTGCATCGGAACATAACCCGGCACGGGGCTACCAAGATTCCGCGTTGTTAGGAAGTAATAACCTGTTACCGCTGAATCATATATGTTGAGAGTGTAATCGGGAAAATTTTGAGTATAGCCGGTACATGGCATAAAAAAAATAAAGAAAAATAAAACGCGAATTATTTTCTGGTTTTTTCTTTTCATAAAAACTATGGGTGGTGGTGAATCTGACTATATAAATATTAAAAAGTTAATCGCATGTAAAAAATAAATTAATCTAAACCATTATTTTAACGTTGACTGCATTAGGCCCTTTTTGTCCCATTGAAACTTCAAAAGTTACTTTATCATTTTCATTAATAGGGCTTGTCAATCCTGAAGCATGAACAAAAATGCTTTCGCGGGTTTCATTATCTCTTATAAAGCCATATCCCTTTGATTCATTAAAAAACGAAACAGTTCCCTGGCGGATAAGGTCAGCTGGGTCAATAGGCTCCTGCTTTGAAATTCCGATTTGAATGTCTTCCTGTTTTATGGTTGTTTTTTTGCTGGGATCGGGAGGTGTGGAAGAAAGTTTTCCGAATTCATCAACATAGGCTATCATATCTTCAAAAGATTTTCCTTTTTTACTATTTGTTTTTCTCTCTTCTTTCCTTTCTTCTTTTTCTTTTCTCTTTCGCTGCTTTTTCTTTTCCCTGTCTTTCTTGTTAAAAGTTTCCTGTGATTTACCCATGTTTTATTTTTTAGTTGCCGGTGTCTTTCCGTATTTTATTAACGCGCAAAATTAGGTAAAATAGAGCTAAGTATTTTTTATTGCAGTTTAATAAAGAACATTGATGCAGATTTTATAATTTTACTTTATGCTGTTACACCTGCATGTAAAACCAAATTCAAAAGCTGATTTAATCAGTTTGGACGGCTTCGGAATTATCCGTGTAAAATTACGTGGACAGCCACTTGAAGGAAAAGCAAATAAATATCTCGTGGAATATTTATCCGAAATATTTAATCTCTCCAAATCAAAAATAGAAATCATCAAAGGACAAAACAGCCCGCATAAAATAATTGAAATGAATGCAGAGGAGAATTTTATAAACAGTATTTTGAAGTCTTATGAAACTTAGGACAGGCATAAAAAAATCCGTTCTTCTTTTGAAGAACGGATTTTCCGGGAATGTTAAATTAATTATGCTGCAAGCTGAACGTTTGTTGCATTTAAACCTTTTTTACCCTGTGCTACATCAAATGTAACTTCATCTCCTTCACGAATATCTTCTCTTAATCCTGATGAATGGACAAAAATGTCTTGTCCTGATTCGTTGTCTAAAATAAAGCCAAATCCTTTGGCGTTATTGTAAAATTTTACTTTACCTTTTTTCATTTTTAATTTTATTAATTTATAATTATTGGGCGAAGATAAACTATTTAATGATGCAGGCAGTTGGAATGAACAAATAATGGAATCTTTACTCAATAACAAATTTGGCAGTACGGTTTCCGCTCTGCACAAAATATAGTCCCCTGCCCCAGTTCTTCGTATTAATTCTGACAGTATTTTCCCGAAAAGCTGAGGGAAATGAAAAAACTTTGCGGCCGTAAACGTCATAAATTTCTATACCACTCTTTTCTTGCGAACTTTCATTGATAATGATTAATTCATCTTTCACCGGGTTGGGATAAATAAAAAACTCAGTGGAACCCTGCAATTCGTTTTCTGAATTTGTATTGCAGGAATTGGATAAATTGGTAATTAAAAAAATTTCTGATCTTATAAACCCTTCACCATAAGGCACAGATACGTAATAATTTCCCGGTGAAGATATCTGAATGGATGCCGCAGTTTCACCCGTTGACCAAAGATAGGAACTATATCCTGCTGTCGTTTCAAGATAAAAAGAAGCTCCCTGCTGGTAGCAATTTAATTGCGGTCTATAAAAGCTCCATGGAAGAGAAGGATAAAAAAATGATCGGTATGAAATTGCGGAGTCGCCAAAGGAAAGTTCAGCAAGAGTATTATTTAATGAATCTACAAGTGTAAAACATATATTGGAATTCACCATCGCACCAAAATCAATTAACGTACGGTTATCGCTGACTCGCTGTACATTGCCCGTAGCATAGCTGCAAATTGCAGAATCACGCGTGTAACTCCATACTAATCCCGCTGTTTTATTTACTTCATCAACAAGGTATTCAACACCCCGCGCACCGTGTGACATAAAAAATCTGCCGTTATCATACAAAGTAAGGTTGCCATTGTCAATTCGCTGAATGTCGTGCTGACCATGGAAAATGAGGGAATCATTGATGAATGTAAACTCGTTTTGTTTGCCTCCCATCCGCCAGATAATATTACCTGTAACATGATCAATTTTTGTAATTTCACTAAGGTGCCGGGTACTGAGTAAAATGTTACCGTCAGTGTCAAGTTCAACTGCATTGCAATGGGTCCAGTCAACATCAGTACCGCTATACAACCAGAAAGGGCTAACATCATCAAAAAGGAAATGGTCAAACGTGCTCCACTCAAAAACCACGTTTTTACTTGAATCTAATTCCTGGATAATATTTCCCGTTACAATCGCTGTAGCGCTTCCAATGGCTCCAATGTGGTAAAACATGTGATAAGAAGTTAGATCCATGATGCTGTCCTTTGTTCCCAATAAAAGATAATGATTGTTGCCGATAATTTTCATATCATGTCCGTCAGTTGGGTAACCAACGCAGGCTGCTGAATCTTTAACAGTGAAGGTGCTGTCAAGAATATAAAATTTGGATCCGCTGAAATAAGACATGGATCCGTTTGGCTGTAATTTAAAATCATCTGCCCTGTTCCATGTTTGGCGCATTTTATAATATATTATATCACCTTTTGCATCAAGCACCAACTGGGTGGGAGTATATCCTCCGGGGTTACCGAGCTTGATGTTTGCAAGGAAATAATAACCTGTTACTGTAGTATCATAAATAGTGAAGCTGTAAGCAGGAATATTCTGAGAGAAAATTACGGATGGTATAAAAGCAAACAGGAGGAATAAGTACTTTATCATTTATTTAAAGATTGAAGAAGATTTTATTTTCATAGCTAATTAAACTTTCCTTATTTTTGAAATAAATCGCGCTGGCTATGCTGCCTGCATTATAACTTCACTATCTTTTTCGTATAACTCATATGGTTATTTATTAAATTTAAAAAATAAACTCCTGAGGGAAGATTACGTAAATTAAGATTTGCTTTTAATGTGTCCGTTTTTTTAACGAAGGAATATTTTTTGAATACCCTGCCTGTTTCATCCGTCAAAGTGAATTCAATTTTTCCGCGAAGCTCATTATGTAAGTTTACACTCAATTCATCATTTACCGGGTTGGGATTTATAAGCACATCGCCTGCAATATTGTTTTCTTCAATGCTGAGTGGATTAATGGTAAAATTTTTATCGTTGATATCAAAGAATATGTTTCCAGCTCCTTCCACCATTACGCGGGCTGTATTGGTACTCACATTAGGCACTGTAACATTCAGTGAGCCGTTGTTAGGAACATTTGAACCGAGTGTGATGGTGAAATTATATCCTCCATCTAATGAGAGCAGCACATTTACATTCGGTGTATTTACGGGCGCCACATTTGTTCCGTTTACAGACCAGGTAATGGTTTCGGTTGCTCCGGCCTGCCATGTAATGCCGGTTACGTTAGGAGTAAGCACAGCAAACGGTCCGGGTGTATTGGCAACAGTCAGCAGCACGGGTGTGTTGTTATAAGTTACTCCAGCCCCGCTGATAATGTTGTCGCGTGCAGTGCATCTGAATTTAAGCGAACGTGCATAAGAAGGTTTGATTTCACCAACAGTGGTACTGTTAAGTAAAATATTGCCGAGCTGCGGGAACAACCTTGTTCCAGTAAGCACCGGATTAAATGATCGGAAGATAGGAGCGTTTCCTGAAGGTGCATTCCACGTAGTGGCAGGACCCAGATCATATTCTTCCCAGCAATACGTGATGGTATCTCCATCAGGATCGGCAGCCGAAGCCGTCAGTCGGAAAGGCGTGCTCAGCGGAATGGTATAGTTGGAGGGTATAGTTAAAACAGGCGCGCTGTTTAAAACTGTAGTGAGTGCTGCACATGTATTGCCGCTGCCTGTTTGTGTATAAGTAGTGATCTCATCAAAATTCTTTGTATGAAAATAAGGATCGCTGTGCGGCTGCAAATCATCTGAGCCGCAAATGCCTGCATAGCCCATAATGGTGCTTGCGCTGCCCGGCTCATAAGCAGCGTTTGCTGAACGGTTTCCATTACATGCACCGGTTACTGAATTAAAAGAATGATTTCCCCCATACTGGTGTCCCATTTCATGTGCCACGTAATCAATATCAAAAGCATCGCCTATCGGAGTACCTAACCCGGTTACTCCCCATGCTTTCTCGCCTGCATTGCAAATAACACTAAGGCCGGCAATGCCGCCACCGCCTGTGCTGAACACATGACCAATATCATAATTTGCAGTGCCGATAATACTATCAACGGTTGTTTGATTTTGCCCCAGCATGGCATACCCATCATTATTATCATAAGGATCAGTCGCAGCATTTGTATAAATCAGCAGCGTATCATTTGCAATCAAATTCATATGAATTCCGAATTCGCGCTCATAAACTCCGACAACACGATTCACTGAAGTTACCATTCCGGCAAGTGCACCTGCAACAGTTCCTCCGTAGAAAACAGTGTATTCACCATCGGCAGCAAGCGCAAGGCGATATGTTCTTAATTCACCTTCGATAGTTTTAGTTACCGAACCCGGAATTTTATTTCCAGATAATTCATATTCATCCTTTGCAGCCACAAGACATTGCTGTTCTATATCCTGCTTCAATGCATCTTTTTTGTAATAGGAAATGTATTCCGAGTTGAATTCCAAACCCGGAGGATCAATAAAATAAGTTCCGTTGGGGGAAATCACCATAGCATGAAAACCAAATTGTGTAACATCAAAACGCATTGTTGCAGCCTTGTCGCTAATTCCCTGCCCTGCATACGTTTTTATGGAGGGATAGGCATCAGCCAATCCTTTTTCCATTACAGGTGATTCCACAATTTTGAAATCATCAAAGCTGCCGTCCGGTTTCGGAAGACTTAAAATAAATTGACTGTTCCGCAGAGTTACATTTTTTTCTTCCGGAACTGAAGCAAGAAAATTTTTTATTTTATTAACGTCAAGATGGAGTGAATTATATTTTGATGCCCACACCTTTGCTTTTGAACTGAATTCGGGCGAATGTGATGAAGTCTTATCCCATAATGCATAACGATTGTTTTGACTAAAAGACAAATTGAAAAAAATAATAATGCAAGCAACGGTTTGTAGTGATCTTTTCATTTTAATTTTTTTTAACGGGTTAATATTGTACAAATATAAGAATGAAATTCAAATTATCATTTACCAAATTAGCAAAATCAATTACCCAACCATTAAATTATTAAATTTGCGCGCTTTAAAAAAAAATAATTTTCAATAGGTGACAAAAACAGTTTATGATATTTGATCGTCTTCGATGTAAGAAGCTTTTGCTTCTTGTTTTTTTATGTTGTTATTCGTTCCATTCTTTTTCACAGGTAATGACTCGCATTCGCGGTACAGTGACGGATGACAAAACAAATCAACCGCTTCCGTTTGTGAATATAATTTTCGTGGGGAAACCTAATATAGGTGCATCTACTGATTTTGACGGAAAGTATGATTTGCAATCCCAATGGGGAACCGACCAGATAAAAATTCAATACCTCGGATATGAAACAGCAATAAAAAAAATTGAACCCGGAACTTCTCAGACCCTTGATATACAGTTAAAACAAACCACACAGCAACTAAAAGAAGTGGTGATAAAAGAAAAAAAACATTATCGCAACAAAGAGAATCCTGCGGTGGAACTCATAAGAAAAGTTGTTGACCATAAAGAAAAAAATCGTAAAGAAGGTTTTAATACTTATTCGTATGATAAGTATGAGAAAGTTGAATTTGATTTGAATAACATAACCGAAGATTTCAAGAAGAAAAAAATCATGAAAAAATTTCAGTTTGTGTTTAATTATGTTGACACATCTGAGTTGAACGGCAAACCTTACCTCCCACTCTGGTTTAAGGAATCGAAATCAAAAGTATATTACCGTAAGGAACCAAAAAGTGAAAAGGAATATGTTTACGGAACCAAGCAGGTTGGTTTTGAAGGCTACGTGGACGACCAGGGACTTGCAAGTTATATTGATCAGCTTTATCTGCCTATTAATATTTATGATAATAATATTGATCTTGTGGCAAACCAATTTGTTAGCCCTATTTCTAACATTGCTCCTACTTTTTACAAATTTTTTATTCTTGATACATCAATGGTTGGTGATGTGAGGTGCATCAATCTTGCTTTCATACCCCGCAGCAAAGCAGATTTTGGATTTACAGGCAATCTCTACATTACCCTTGATTCAAATTATGCGGTTAAAAAATTAGAAATGCAGATTCCTAAAGAAATAAATTTGAACTGGGTTCAGGGACTTAAAGTGGAACAGGAATACACTAAAGTAAGTGATTCTGGAATGATGCTTTCAAAAGACCAGATCACCATTGATTTTAATTTTGCTAAAAAAGGAAAAGGATTGCAGGGTAAGAAAACTGTTTCGTATAAAGATTATATCATCAATCATCCTTTGAATGACAGTTTATTTAAAGGACCGTCCCACATCACAATGCTTGACAGCGCTAAAGAAAGGGATGATGCATTCTGGCAAGAGAGCAGGCATACGCAGCTCACCAAAAAAGAAACTGGAATTTACGAAATGATTGACAGTGTCAAAAACATTCCGGCATTCAGGCACACAATGAATGCAATTTTCTTTGTGATAACAGGATACCAGGATATAGGTCCCATTTCAATTGGTCCGGTTGCCACATTTTACAGCTTCAATGAAGTGGAAGGATTCAGAGGACGGTTCGGATTTAAAACACTTCCTAAATTCAGTAACAAAATTTTATGGGAATCATTTGTAGCTTACGGATTAAAAGAAAAATTCAATGAACATGTTTATACATTCAATGAACGTTTCAAACATTTTAACGCTGTTTCATACACGTTTAATAAAAACAACTTGGTGTATCCCTATCATTATATCAAAGGAACTATTCAGCATGATGTAAAAATTCCGGGACAGGAATTGCAGTTTATTTCTGAAGACAATTTTTTGCTCTCCTTTAAAAGAGGATTAAATGATAAAATGTTTTTTAATGATGTGCTTAAATTGGAATACCTCAGAGAAAAAGCAAATGGCATCACCTATAATTTGGCTGTAAAGCATCTTGATCAGAGACCATTCGGAAATTTAGAGTTTAAGTATGATTTGCCCGAACCGGTTTATGTAAATGAAATAACAACAAGCGAAGTGATTGTTGGTCTCCGTTTTGCACCCAATGAAAAATATTACCAGGGCAAAGCTTATCGCATTCCGATCTTTACTAAATATCCAATTTTCACTTTAATGAGTACATTTGGAGTCAAAGATGTTTTTAAAAGTGATTATAGTTACCAGTCTTTTCAACTCGGTATTTTTAAACGCATTTATATGTCACCGCTTGGCTTTGGTGATTTAACTATTGATGCAGGAAAAATATTCGGTCGCGTACCGTATTCGTTGTTGACCTTTCACAAAGCAAACCAGACGTACTCCTACCAACTCGAATCATACAATCTCATGAATTTCCTTGAATTTGTGAGTGATCAATATGTAGGATTAAATTACCAGCATTTTTTCAACGGATTATTTTTTAACAAAATTCCGCTGTTCAAAAAACTGGAGCTGCGTGAAGTAGCTTCAGTAAAAGTTTTATATGGAAATATAACTCCGAACAATAATCCGAAAAACCATCCCGAAGAATTATTTGAATTTCCAACTGATGTAAATGGAAATCCATTAACTTTTACACTTAGAGGACAACCGTATGTTGAACTGAGCGCAGGAATCGGAAACATATTTAAATTTATCCGGCTCGAAGTAATAAAAAGAATAACCTATCTTGATAACCCGAATGTGTCTGATATTGGATTAAGAGGAAGATTTAAATTTGATTTTTAAAAATGTATCAACGAATACGAATAGTTACGAATTAACGAATAAAAAAATTTATAAGTTATTCTGTTAACACACCCCTATTATTAATATATAAAAAAAATACAGAAATTAATCGCAAATTTGTTGCATAACAGATTCGTGAATTCGTAACTATTCGTATTCGTAGATACCAATGTTAAAGGAAATCGGGCAGGAAACAGCTTATAAAATCATTAACCCTGTAGTGAGGTTACTGGTGCGTATGCGTGTAACACCTAACATGATTACGACCATCGGGTTAATTTTAAATATTGTTGCTGCTATTGTTTTTATTATTGGTGCCGAAATGGGCGATCGGGGTGATTTAAGGTATGTCGGGTGGGGAGGCGGGATTATTCTTTTTGCCGGAGTTTTTGATATGCTTGACGGGCAAGTGGCGCGATTAGGAAACATGGTTTCAAAATTCGGTGCTTTGTATGATTCCGTTTTAGATCGCTACAGTGAATTAATTATGTTTCTTGGAATCTGTTACTATCTTGTAGCGCATCATTATTTTGTTGGGGCGCTCATTTCATTTCTTGCAATGATTGGTTCTATCATGGTAAGTTATACACGCGCTCGTGCAGAAGGACTGGGAATTCAATGCGCGGTAGGTTTAATGCAGCGACCCGAACGGGTAGTGACTATCGGATTGTCTGCCATCATTTGTGGTATAGCTGCTTCATTTCTTGGGGGTGATTATAAATACTTTGTCAGTTTTCTTCCGTTTCATTTATTTGAAACAGTCACCATATTCACATTTCCCGTGTTGATTGTTGCCGTACTTGCTAACTATACCGCCATTGACAGGCTCAATCATTGCAGAATGGAATTACGGAAGATGGAAAAAAATTAAAAATCAGGAATTAAAAATTTTCAACTCACAATATGCTTTTAAATAAAGTTCTGAAAAACAAAAATTACAGATTGCTTTTTCTTTCACTTTTTATTGCGCCCCTGTTAAATGCCCAGACTCCGGCTGAATTAGCTCTGACAAATGCTGTTGCACAAGTTACAAAAAATTATCCGGTACCTGTACACACTAAAACATTACTGTTTTACCTGCAACGGAATAAAAATTTCAATACTGTTATGTATGAAGCCAATTTATTACCTAACGGAAAATTAGACCCTGCAAATCCGATCAGCGTGTATTGGATACGTTATACTGAAGGTGGTGTTAAAAAAGAATTGAACTGGATCCAACGATGGCTTGCTTTCGGAGTTGAATTTGAACCTGCAAAAGACGGATCCGGAAATTTTAATGTAACTTTTGTAGCCCTCAAGAACCGTAGGGTTACTTTGACGTTAGACAGCGATGGAAACCCTGTTGCGCTTTTACCCCTGAACGGAAAACTGTCGCGCATTACCCGTATTTATGGACAGGCTCAGGAAACCAATTGGCTGCCCACTGTAAAATTTGTTCAGATGATGGGCGAAGATGTCAAATCAAAAGAACAAGTGGTAGAGTATATTTTTCCCAAGCAGCAGTAAGTTGGCTAAATAAGTTAAAGAGCTTTTTTTTGTAAGGTTTTGGCATTTTTGCCTTAGCTTTAATTTATTGTCTTCGTATCAGTGACATAGTTTTAAATAATTTCTATGTCTCACAGATACCCGCGAATTAAAACTTCTAATCGCTTAAAAACTTCCGCAAAGCTGGTCTTAGGTGCCGCGGGAGTTACACTGGCAGGAATTGTCACACTGCTCATTATCTTCTTCAATCTGTCAAAACAGGAAAATTCATTTGGCGAAAGCCTGATGGTATTTCAAAGTGCTGATGTGGTGCAGGATACTTCAGCCGTTTTCAGGGGCAGCATCAACCAATCAATTCTTGGCGTAGAAATAAAAACTTCGGGAAATAAAAACCCGGTGAAGCTGGTTTCCATCACTTTTTCGGCAAACGGAACTACAGAACCTGTTGTAAGAAATATTGAAAATGCACGATTATGGTTTACCGGGAAAGAAAATAATTTTAATACCTCTGTCCAGGTTGGACATACACTGACACAAGTTTCAGAAAATAATTTTGAAATGGCCGTGAACCGGCAGTTAAGTCCCGGCAAAAATTATTTCTGGCTGACTTTTGATATTAAATCCGATGCAACAATTAAAAACGGAAATGTTGATGCGGATTGTGTCAGCATGAAAATTAATACAACCTCGTTTATTCCAATGTTATCGTCACCTGCAGGCAAAAAGAAAATTTTATCAAACATTCCTTATTTTTCAACCGGTCAACCGAACATTTATCAGCCTGAAGCATGGAACAGCAAGCGCGATGGTTCCGGCACAGAGCCGGTTAAATTAAATGATCTGCGCAATAGTTATTTTATTCAAAGCGGACACAGTGTTATTAATACAGAAAAAATAGTTCTTCCGGCAGTAATTATTGAAAAACATGCATTACTTAAAGCCAGGCAACCGGTTAAAACAAATTACATGCTTGTTACTGACGGAGGGATTTATCAGCAGGAATTTGCAGAAAAAGAAGTAAGTGATATTGATTATTTAAAAATGGATAACGGAGCTAATTACATACATCTCAATGATGGTAAATTGCCGGGTGTGAAAAGATTTTTCAGCCCCCGGTCTAATCAATGCTTGTATCAATACACACAGCTTACTTTTTCCGAAAGAATTCGCTGGGGAAATATTCTGATTAATGCTCTACAGGCGCCAATGGTTGATATTAGTAACGGACTTACCAATGTTCAGGGTGATCTTGAATTGCACAAAACGGGAACCGATAATTATCTGTATGCAGGCAGGACAGACACCATCAATATCGGTGGCAGTTTAATTTTTTCCGGAGGCTCATTTACAGCGGCCGGCCTGGCAAACACTTCACTAATTATAAATGTTGCTGAAGACCTCATTTTGAAAAGCGGAAATTTCTATGACAGTGACGGAAAGAAAAATTCAAATTGCACGCTGAATATTAATGGCGATGTGCTGCTGCTTGCAGGTATTTTTAACTTTAATAAAAGCTCTGACGGCTTATCGCAGATTAATTTTATCGGCACTGTTTTAAAAAAATCTTACTGGTCAGAAAAAAATACTATTGTTGAATTGGGAAACGTTTCGATAATGCCGGGCAAAGAACTGGTTATTCAAAATGGAAGGTTCGGTGACATTGCAGCTAAGAGAAAATTAACAGTGGAAGGCGGAGGTGCTTTAATGTGCGGGCAATTTCCGGTTTCGGGCAATGGGGAATTTATTCTTAAAGAGAACGCAACAATCGGAATCGGAAACGTGCACGGAATAAACTCTGCGACAACAGAAGGAAACATACTTACAAAAGAAAAATATTTCGACAGCAGGGCGCATTATATCTATTATACGGGCAGCACTCCACAGCAAACAGGAATATTTGAAACAGCACCCGAAAATGGCAAAATAAAAACTTTGACTATAAAAAAAGATAAACCTTCTGACAGTGTGGTTCTTTCGCAGGATATGGAAGTAACCGATCAGTTTTTGATTTCAATGGGACAGCTTGACAAGAAAAAAAATAAAATCAATATTTCAAAATTATCTGATTCATTTGTTAAAGGGACCAGCAACTGAAAAACCGTTTAGCTTTATCTTGTCATTTAAAAGTTCAAGAAACATATTCATTCCTTTTTTCTTTTCGGCATCCAGCGCGTAACTGATATTCATTTTAAGATAGTATTGCATTTCCTCAAACGATAAATTCATATTTTTTTTTTCAGCTATGACTTCATCTATATGGTTCACCCCGAATTTCAATGCTTCATTAAATTTCTCAATAAACCTACCGGGTATTTTTTTATTAGCAACCCAGCAGGCAAAAACAAAAGGTAATGAAGTCATTTCATACCAGGCTTCTGATAAATCATAAGAATATTTAAAATTATTTTTCATCAGCAACGCGCGATCGCCAATTACAAGTCCGGCTGTGTTTCCGTTTATATCATTTTCATAATCTATATAAGCATTCTTAAATTCAGGAACAATATGCCAGAAATGAAATGACAATATTTTTACCAGCTGAACAGAAGTATGCGACTGATAATCGAGCAGTATCGTTTTCACTTCCCGTAACGGAACCCGGCTGAATAATAGCACAGAATTTACTTTTCCGACCGCGCTTATACAATAGTCTGTAATGATATGCGATTCCTTTAAAGAGGCAATAGCAGTAACGGGAATTAAACCCACGTCCACTTTATCATGAATTAGTTTATCAGCGCAAACGGATGGAATATCAAGACTTAGTTCAATATCATTTTTGATACCTGTTTGATTCATCCCATAAATAAACGGAGCAGCATTCAAATAGGAAACTGCAGATATTTTTATTTTGGTCATTAAAAAGTTTCAATGAAGAATTTTATAAATCATTTCTTTCAGCAAATCGCCACTCCCTGCGCTTTCATTATTTACTCCCTTTGATCTGACATCGTATTCACGAAGCAATGAAAATATTTCAACAAGCTTTTGGGGCTTATAATTCGATGCCGCCCTTGAATAGTCTTTTACAAAGTAAGGATTCACTCCTAATCTGCTTGCGACATTTTTCTCAGATTTATCGTTCAGCGTATGATAGATCATGAGCTTATTAAAATAACTGAACAAGTTTCCCATCGTAAGTGGAAACGGATTATTTTTTTCATTCGATGCAAAATAATTTATAATGCGGTTAGCCTTTAAAACATTTTTAACTCCCAGTGCATTTTGTAATTCAAAAACATTAAACTCTTTGCTGATTCCTATGTATTGTTCAATGTGCGAATCATTAATTGTTTTTCCTTTGGCAATATTTATGGTAAGCTTGTCTAATTCATTTGCAATGCGGGTAAGATCTGTTCCAATGTACTCGCTCATCAGCACGGCTGCCTTTTCTTCAATGGCAAATCCTTTGCTTTTGGCGTAACGCGTGATCCAATCGGGCAATTTGTTGTCATATAATTTTTTTGATTCGAAAAGAATTGTGTTTTTATCAAGCGCCTTCACGACTTTGGTCCCTTTGCCAAGAGGTTTATATTTATAACAAAAAACAAGCAAGGTTGATTTCTGGGGATGCTTTATATAGTTCAGCAACGGAAGCTCATCATCATCCTTTGTTTTTTCTTTATCTGTCTTACCGATAAGATTTTTTACATCCTGTGCTTCTTTTACTATCACCACCTGGTAGTTAGACATCATGGGATAGCGTTTTGCAAAACCTACTATAGCTGATACATCACAATCACGTCCATATAGTATCGTTTGATTAAATTCTTTTTCCATGTCATCAAGTACATGGGTTTCTATATAATCAGAAATAGCATCTATATAATACGGCTCATCACCGTGCAAAAAATAAACAGGATGGTAGAGTTTGTTTTTTAAATCTCGTATTATTTCTTCAAAAGTCATTACACCAAATTCGTTGTTTAAAACTTCAAATGCTTCACGGTAAGTCCATGATTGATTAACTCTTTCAGTGAATCAACACCTATTTTTAAATGCTGTTCAACAAATTTACTTGTTACCAATTGATCGCTCACATGTGTTTTTACTCCTGATGAAATCATGGGCTGATCTGATACAAGCAGCAATGCCCCGGTAGGAATTTCATTCACAAATCCTGTAATAAAAAGTGTAGCAGTTTCCATATCAATTCCCATGCAGCGGATGGAGCGCAGATATTTTTTAAATGCTGTATCATGCTCCCACACCCTGCGATTGGTTGTATAAACAGTTCCTGTCCAGTAATCGTGATTATGATTTCTTATAGTGGTGGAAACAGCTTTCTGCATACTGAAAGCCGGCAGCGCAGGCACTTCAACAGGAAGATAATCAAGCGAAGTTCCTTCACCGCGAATTGCAGCAATAGGAAGAATCATATCCCCCAATTTATTTTTCTTTTTCAGGCCTCCGCATTTTCCAAGAAACAAACATGCTTTAGGTTTTATAGCGCTCAGCATATCCATTATAGTAGCCGCATTAGCGCTTCCCATTCCGAAGTTGATGATGGTGATTCCATCTTTTGTTGCATTCGCCATTTGCTTATCAGCGCCCACAATTTCCACTTTATTCCATTCGGCAAACATCCTGACATAATTATTGAAATTTGTCAGCAAAATATATTTTCCGAAATCTTTAATGGCAGTTCCGGTATAACGCGGCAACCAGTTTTCTACTATTTCTTTTTTGCTCTTCATTACATCTACGAACTACGAATTTTTACGAATATACGAATTGCACTAACTTTGAGCATTAATAATTTATGTTACAACTTAATCTTCCGCCATACGATTTTAAACTGCGTACAGTCGGGCAAAGTAAACAAATTTTTGATTCTCTGAGAAAAAAGTATGTGATGCTGACTCCCGAAGAATGGGTTCGCCAGCATTTTATCCGGTTTCTTATCTCTGAAAAAAAATATCCGGCTTCGTTAATGAGCATTGAAAAAGGGTTAAAATTAAATACACTTCAAAAAAGAACAGATATTGTGGTGTTCAATCAATTCGGAAATCCGTGGATGATTGTTGAATGTAAATCGCCCACTGTTGAAATTACTGAAGATACTTTGTTCCAGGCTGCCCGTTATAATATGACCATGAACGTGCAGTTTATTTCTTTAACCAACGGCATGGAACATTTTTGCTGTAAAATTGAAAAAGATTCGATAGTGTTTTTAGATGATTTGCCGGAGTATGAGAAAGTTTAAAGTTTTATCTTTGAGAAAAAATATCTGAAATGAAAAATTATCAGTTCACGGTTATCATTGAAAAAGATGAAATGGGGCGATACCTTGCCATTTGCCCTTCGTTGCAAGGGTGTTATACGGAGGGAGAAACAAAGGAGGAAGCATTAGTATTAATCAAAGATGCAATCCGGCTGCATGTTGAAGACAGTCTGGAGGCAAACGAGCCGATATATGAAGAAGTAGGAATAGAACAAATCCGGATTGCTGTATGAGCCGGAAATTATTTTTTTTTGCCTCGGTTTGTGTCATCACAAACCGGAAAAAATAGCTTCAATTTCATTGTTCGTGAGGACACGAACAATGGCGGGAAAAATTGAAAAAGATTCGATAGTGTTTTTAGATGATTTGCCGGAGTATGAGAAGTTTTGACACTTGGAGAAACAGAAATTGATTTCATGATTTTTTGCCCCGGTTTGTGTCCACACAAACCGGAAAAGATAGCTTCAATTTCATTGTTCGTGAGGACACGAACAATGGCGGGAAAGATTCGATAGTGTTTTTAGATGATTTACCGGAGTATGAAAAAGTTTAAAGTTTAAAGTTTGAAGTTTAGCGTTTGCTGAAAATATTTTTTTTAACTGCTTGCATTTTCAAAAATAAGTTCTTTACTTAGCGCACCCAAAAAATAACAATTTTACCCATCCTATGAAATTATTTTTTTTAATAACTGTACTATTTCGCCAAACAATATTACAAGTCTTCCACTCTCTATTACTTTCCTTACGGACAATTGTACCTTCTTTCCTCACCATAATACATTCGTTGCGCACAAGCGTGCTTTCTTCCCGAACACTAACACTTTCCTTCCCGATAATAGCACAATTGTTCCGGAAAATAGTACTATTCCCGGAGAAAATAGTGCTTTTTTTCGCCAAAAAAGTACTTTTTTTCCAAACTAAAGCACTTATTTATGCCATTATTTAACTAATAATCAATCCTTTAACTAATAATAACTTAAAAACCCAATCAAAATGACAAAATTTATCCAGGAATTAGTTGACAAGCTCAAAGCCATCAAAGCCGGAATGGTAGCAAATGCACCCAAATGGGTGGGACAGCCCATTGCTGTTCCTAATGTTGATACTGCAATTACGGCACTCGAAGGAGCCGATACTGCCATTGAATCAGCAAAAGATACGCTGCAGCAAAATCGTGCTGACGGACGAACACTTACCAAAACGCACACGGATGGAATTTACAAACAGGCTGTTTTGCTCGCTACCGGAATTCATAATTCAGACCCGGCCAAGCTGAACGAGTACGATATTCAATTACCTGCTGACGGACAACCGGCTGTAATTCCTGCCAAAGGAGTTATTGCTTCTATTGAGCACGATGATGACGGCATCGGGTTTAAATTAAAAGCGCAACGGCTCGATAATGCCAACTCCTATGAATGGCAAAAAGGCGAAACTGCGCAGGCAAATCAAACCAC
>JBDSOU010000236.1:0-2769 GCA_039914625.1 Bacteroidia bacterium
TGTGGGATCAAAGTTTTCATGCCAGAAACAGTTTTGGGCGTTAGTCATCAATGCTGTAAAGAGAATGCTTAGAGTAAAGATTAATTTTTTCATGCGTATGGATTTGATTGTTGTCCCGCTGCCTGTCGGGATGAGGTTCTTGTTAATTGATTATTTTAAGGCTCGTCAAAAATAATTATTTATTTCAAACAGAAAAATTATTAATGAAAATATCTGCTTTTTATTAACCGGACGCAATGCAGGCGGCATAAGTTGCATGGGTTGATAAAAAAATTGAAAGGCTAAAGTCGTAAGTCGTAAGTTGCAAGTCATAAGTCACACACCCGGATGTCATTCAGACCTGCCCCGAGGCGCTAACTTCCAACATCCAACCTCCAATTTCCAGGTTCCAAACAAAAAAAACCGCTCCTCAGTAGAGGAACGGCTTAAAGGATCAGAAAACTATATATTTATTTGAGAGAATTAATAACTGAAATATGCTGTCTTGCATCCGAAATAATATACATATTGAGATCCAGCAGGATTTCAGCTTTTTCTCTCAGGCTGATTAATCCTTCGGGATAATCATGGTCATAATCAAAAAGTGTTTTTGCAAAATCGGCTGGCGAAGCGCAGTAGGTAGTATATATCATGGGGACATCGGCCAACAACGGAAGATTATCTTCGATAGAAGTAAAGTTAGTGTAAGCAAACAGGTTTTTAATTGCAATGAATTTACTCAGTTCAAGCTTCCATTCGCGGTTTCCTATATAAGCTACATTGCGCCTGCCTTCAAATTTAATGGTTCCGTCAAATTTAATGGTTACTGCATAATCTGGAGCTTCGCTGCGTGCAGCCTGATGTTCAATCCTGATCATAATAGTGGATGTTGCTTTTTGCAAATCACTGCTTGCAGTCGCCTCGGTGGCCTGGGCAAGTGCTGTTCTCGCCTCGCCTGCTGATTGCGATGCGTTAGCAACCGGTAGTGATAATTCTTCTTTTGAGCAGCTTGCTAAAAAAAGAACTGATGAAATTAATGAAACAGTTAAACTGTTTTTGATGCTGTTGTTTAGGTTTATAGTTTTCATGTTTTTAAGTCTTTAAATTGTTAATGTGTTTTGTTTGTTTGATTAGTATGCAGCAAATCTAACAGCGTAACCCTGCGAAAAGAAGCCGTAATGAGTGACGGGTAGGAATTTACAGGTGTTTGGTAAAAGGGAATGAGCAGGAGGGATGTAATTAAATAAGGAACCAAATACCAATTTACTAATGACCAAATACCTCCCGATAGCTATCGGGATCAACCTCTACCTTCCAGCTTCCAATCCACAACAAAAAAAAGCCGCCCTTCGCAGGAAGGACGGCCTAACAATGAGGACTATATATTTATTTGGTGGAGCTGATAACAACCGGATGAGCTGGTTGGATTTCATTGTGATAAATAGCCTTTGCAGTGTTCATTTCGTCCATGTAAAGGCTCTTGGCTAATCTTTCACTATTCATTTCGTCCATATAAAGACTCTTTGCCAATCTTGAAGAAACAGCAGTTGGTTTAACATCTGTAACCGGAAATCCGGGATCAGTGCTGCCATATATTGGTAGAGCTTGTCTTGCATTATTTTCCGAAGGCAGCAGGCTTGCAACCGGGTAAGATATGGAAGCGTCAGCCAAGTGACCGCCTTGTCTTTGTGATGCGGCATCAGGACGAATGTGGGCAACCGGAATATGCAATATCAAATCATGTTTAACCGGTAGCGCCTGCCTTTGCTGGTTTGCCGATTGCATAACTTCTGCAATCGGTGGCTCCCAGTTTTCCTTTATAGGAAGTGCCTGCCGTGCAGTTTCAGTGCCTTTTACTTTGGCAGGGTTCAAGTTGATTAATTCGTCTTTTTTGCAGCTTGCTAAAAAAAGAACTGATGAAATTAAAGAAACAGTTAAACTGTTTTTGATGCTGTTGTTGATGCTGATAGTTTTCATGTTTTTAAGTTTTTAAATTGTTTGTTTGATTGTTTATTTTTTTTTGTTTGATTATTTATGCAGCAAATCTAATAGCGTCACCCTGCGAAAAGAAGCCGGAATGAGTGATCAGTACGAAATCAGTGGTAGTTGGTAAGAAGAAATGAGCGGGCGGGTTTAACGATCAATGACCAAAAACCAATTTACCAATAAAAAAACTCTCATGGAAAGAGGAATAAAGATAAATTTTGAAACGAATCTCCCCTCTTCAGGGGATTTAGAAAACATTAAAACGTTAGCGGAACTTTGGCTGCGCTCTGTTATCAATTAAAGCAACAATAATAATTTTTCTTTTTTGAATTTCATAAATAGCCGACACATGCTGTTGTATAAGCCCGATCCTGTACTTTTTCTTTTTTGTTGATTGAATAAATGCTTTTGGAAATTTACTTACAACAATTTCAAACTCCTGAATCTGGTCCAAAAATTTTTCAGCTTCTTTGAAGGACCATTTATAAAGAATAAAATTATAAAATTTTTCTAAATGATAAACAGCGGCTTCCGACCATTCAATGCTTAGGTTTTCTTCCATACTTCTGCCAGACAACAGAACTTGAAACCGTTTTGCCTGCTTTTATATCTTTAATTCCTTTTTCAATTTCGTGCAACTGCTCCTTAGTAAGATCATCCCACCAATCTGTTTTTTTCTGAATGTTCTTATAAAAGAAAAGCGATTGAAGTATTTGTTTATCCTCCAAAGCAGTAAGCCACTCTATAAGTTCTAATTTTATTGAGTCAGATTTCATTACACAAAAATAAAAAAATTATTTTTAA
>JBDSOU010000231.1:0-9864 GCA_039914625.1 Bacteroidia bacterium
GAAAAAGTAGAAGATTTTTACTTCTGAAAAATAATCTCAAAAACAGTTCCGTTCGGCTTATTGTCTTTTATAAAAACTTTTCCATTATGTAATGCTGCTACATTCTTGACAATGTACAATCCCAGACCTGTGCCTTTAGTTTTTCGTACTTCTTCATTGCCAACCCGGTAAAACATTTCAAAAATATTTTCTTTTTCCTCATCAGGAATTCCAATTCCATTATCGCTAACACGAATGACAATATATTTATCTCTGTTGATCAGCTCCACATGGGTTTTACTGTTTGCCGGTGAATATTTTTCAGCATTTTCAATAAGGTTCAGCATCATTGAAGATATAGCAAGCGCATCGCCATTCATAAAAACAGTTTGGGGAATGTCTGCTGTTATTTCATGGGTTAGCCTGTATTGTTCGGCTTTATCATGAATGGTATTTTGCAATAATTCGCTGAGATTAAACTCTTCTTTCTGCAATTCGATACTGTGCCCTTCAATCTGTGCAGCCATCAGCGCATTTTCAATGAGGTTATGAATGCGTTCGGTTTCGTTAAGAGAACGCTTAAGCAACGCTTCCTTTTTTTCTTTATCCAGATCATATTTCTGCAAAGTCTGCAGGCTGAGCTTAATTCCTGCAAGAGGAGATTTGAATTCATGGGTGACTGACAACAAAAAATTTTTCTGTTGTTTAGCCACTAAAAATTCTTTTCGAAATGCCTTTCGCGTCATATTGATTCCGAAAACTAAAAGTGCGAGAAACACCGTTCCTTCTCCTGCAACCATTAACCATCTTTCATGCAATTTCTTTAAAAGAGAATTATGTTGTTCATTTTTTTCTGTATTGTATGTATGTTTCAACTCTACCATTTCCATTTTGTGCTCATATACTTCCTGGTTTAGCTGCACAAGCAAAAAGGCCCACCAGCTAAATTGGAGCATTACATAAATCACAAGTGCATAAAAAATAACAAGGGGCTTCATTGCAGGTTGAAGATTAACAATAATGGCGAATTTACGCATTGGCGATGTATTTTTATTCGCCTCCGCCTAAAAGTATTCGTTCTGAAATAAAATTTGAATTCTTTGATAAAATAAAAAAGGTTATTCCTCAATCAAAGTTTCTGTGGTCTTGCCGTCAACGGTTTTAATTAAAACCCATTGACCGGTATCATTTTTCTTTTCTATGGTATAATAGTCAACCCCGTTATCCCATTGATTATATTCAGTCCACCAGAGTTTTGGTCTTTCATGCACCCAATCAGATTGCAAAAGAATAGAAGAACTCTTGCCGCTTTGCAAACCTGAAAGATTGCAATCATTAATAATATCAACTTTATAAAAATAGTTTTGATGATTTACGTCCACTTGTTCATCAACAAAACTATAAGCCGATGCCGGTACAGATGCAATTAATGTATAGTTCACACTATCGGTGGAACGAAGAATATTAAATTGCATCACACGGTCCTTGGCAAAATTGGGTTCACCCCATTCAGTAAGCACGCTTTTATTAAATACAACTGTAGAACGAACCACTTCCACTTTCTGGTTTACAAGTGTATTAATTGGCTTTGCTGTAGCCGTATCACTTAAACTTGCATAAGGATTACTGCAAAGATCCAATGCTTTAATCTTGTATGAAAAATCAAAAGGACAACTCAGGTTTGAATCTATGTAGGTAAGTTGAGTTGAAGGAACTGTGGCCATCAATTGGGAGGATCCGTTTGCAACCTCTGTGCGATGTATTTCATAAGATGAAACAGGACAGCCTTTATACGAGGACCAATTTACATGTATGTTTGTTCCTTGTGCTTGTGCGGCAACATTTATGGTCGTATGTGCTGTTGAGCTGTCCAGGCTAAACATATAACCACAATGATCTATAGTCTGTAATTTATAGGTATAGACTTTATTTAATGTATTTAAAGCAGTGTCTGTGTATATTCCTGTAACATTTGCGTTGGCATTATTGGGATGCAGTTCTGAATAGATTAAATTATATACGGATGTTGCAGTATTCAGCCGGTATAAGCGATACTCTTCCAGGTCAGGTGAAGCACTGGGTAACCATTTAATTTCTACGGAAGTATTGTTCTTTACCGAGACGCTCATGATACGAGAAACAGGGGGAGGCAGCGTATCGAAAACCTGAAGATAATTTGATTTCTGAATTGAATCACGACAACCATTATCATTTGCAACAACCAAATAAACATTATAAAATCCGGGAATGGTAAATGTCACAACAGGATTTTGAGCAGTAGAATTTACAAAACCTATGCTCCAGTTGTATAAAGGATTAGAAAGTCCGGTGGAAGTATTATTAAAGGTAAATGTATCACCTGAACAAATTGAAGTGGAAGAAACAGTAAAATCTGCATGAGGCGACTGCAATACATTAACCGCGTGAAGATAAAATGTATCCGTGCAGTTGTATTGATTTACCGCAACAAAATAAGGATTAAATATTCCTGCATTATTGTAAGTATAAGTTACACTGTCCGCACTTGAACCATCGCCATTGCCAAAATTCCATGAATAAGCAGTCGCTCCTGACGAGGTGTTGGTGAATGAAACCAAATGAGGACTACATCCTCCTGTATCACTCGCAGCTGCAATTGCATTCGGATTTGGATGAACAACTATTGAATCAGGATAGGCATAAAACGAAGTACAGCCTAATGAATCGGATGTTATCAGGGATACTATATAACTTCCGGTATCCTGATACAGATGTGGTGGGTTTTCCAAATTGGATGTATATCCATCACCGAAATTCCATGCCCATGATGTTGCATTGACAGATGAATCTATAAACTGAACAAAAGTTTGCAGGCAATTGTTTTGCCCTGCAAGATTAAAATAAGCAAGGGTTCCGGGAACGTGAATATAATCAGGTTTAATTTCTGTACCTGAGCATCCTGAACTGTCAGCCGCTGTAAGTTTAATTGTATAATTTCCAGGAATATTATAAATATGAGAAGGATTTTCCAAAGTTGAAGTACTGCCGTCTCCAAAATCCCATAAATAAGAAACCGTATTTTGGGATGCATTAGTAAAAGAAACTAATGAAGGTGCACACACTGCAATTGTCGGACTTGTAAAATCCACATGTGGAGAAGTGACTTTAATATAATCGGGAAATACTACAGTGTCCACGCAGCCGGAAGAAAATGTAACTATTAAAGTAATATCAAAACTTCCTGTATCACTATAAGTATGTGAGGGATTTTGAATAGAAGAAGTACCACCATCTCCGAAATTCCATTGCCAATTAGTGACATTGCCCGATAGATTATTAAAATTAACCGGCAAAGGTTTGCAGCCTGCTGTATCCGAAACAGAAATATTCACTGAAGCTACATTAATATTGTTTTTTGTTTTTATTGCATGACACCCATAAATATCGCTCATCACTAACCTTACCGTTGATGTTGGAGCCGAATTAAATACGTGAACAGGGTTCTGCACAGTATCTGTTCCTCCATCTCCAAAAGTCCATAACCATGATGCAGGATTTGAACTTAAATCTGTATATGAAACAGTTACTGGATAACATGCTCCACTTGCCGAATATGTAAAATCAGCAACCGGAACATCCACAGTAATGTAATTGGTTTGTGCTACTGACCTTGTACAACCTCCTGCACTTACGGTAAGAGTTACCGTGTAGCTGCCTGCTGTTCCGTAATAATGAACAGGTTCAAACTGTGTGGAAGTTGTGCTGTCGCCAAAATCCCATAAATAGTTAGTTGCACCTGTCGAAGTATTATCAAAATGAATATAATCATGATAACATATTGAAGTTGGATCACTTGAAGTAAATCCGGCTGTTACATTTCTAATAAATAAAGTATCCGAATAAACATCTGTACACCCTGCAGTGTCCTGTGTAGTTAGCGTAAAAATATAATCTCCCGGAACGGGATAATTATGATTAGGGTTATTCTGTGATGTCAGAGGTGAACCGTCTCCGAAATTCCAGGTATGTGAAGTATATGCTCCCGGAGAGTTAAGAATAAAATGAATTAGATCATCTGTGCATGTTGTCAGATTTGAAAAACTGTAAGGATCCGGATGACCAAATATGATGGTTGTATCAAGCACTATTACACATCCGACAATCGTTAGCATAGACAGAGAAATGGTATAGTTTCCGGCATTTGAATAAACGTGAGTAGCCGTTTGAGTGGCTGCATAACCGCCATCTCCAAAATCCCAATGCCAGTCCACTATTCCTGTTGTACTGTCTGTAACTGTAATTTGATATGGTGAACAAGCGGTTTGTGAAAGAACATTTATTGGTAATGGAGGGAAATCAAATATATGAACAATTGCATATGGATTTATAAACTGGCTGCATCCTCCAGCCATGCTTGTTTGTAGTGTTACCACATATATTCCTGTATCGAGGTAAACATAACTTGGGTTTTGAAGATTGGAAGTATCTCCTGTTCCAAAATCCCAATGCCACATATTACTGCCCAGAGTGGGGTCAGTAAAAGACGCAGAGTAGGGCAGGCAGCCAATAATTGTATCCGGAACATTATAAATAATCTGACCGGGAACTACTTTTATATAATTTGATTTTACAGTTGAATCAACACATCCGGTTGTAGTTGTGACTCTCAACGTAACTGTATAATTTCCATCAGCAGTGTAAGTATGTGAAGGGTTTTGTAAAGTTGAAGTCGCTCCGTCACCAAATTTCCAGAACCAGGAACTGACATTTGGATAATTCACAGCTGTGAATGCAACGGGTAATGGTTTGCATCCTATTTTCGGTATAGCATCAAAAATAACTTTATTATCATTTATATCAACAGCTGCTGCGAATGTATAAATTGCTTCACAACCATGAGTACTAAAAACGTGCAATGTAACATCAAAGATAGCTTCTGTGACATAATTGTGATTGGGCTGGCTTTGCGTTGAAGTAGTTCCATCGCCAAACTCCCATAAATAATTTGTTCCGTTCGAAGAAAGATTATTGAAATGCCATAAAAAAGGATCGCACGGGCTTACCTGGTTCGCAGTGAAATTAGCTACCGGTGCCGGATCAATAATTACTGCATTAGGAAATATTTTTGTGCCATTGCATCCGCTGGTAGTTGTAACAGTGAGCGTAACGGTAAAGTTACCGGGAGAAATATAGTTGTGAACAGGGTTTTGCAAAGTAGAAGTCGCTGTTCCGTCTCCGAAATCCCATAACCAGCCGGTTGCATTTGGAACCGTACAATTAAAGTGGGCTGACAACGATCCACATCCGATATTATTATTTATTGTCATGCTTGGGACAAGAGAGTTTCCAATACTGATATAAGCCGGGACATAAGAGGTATCTGTACATCCAAAGCTGTTAGTTGCGATTAAAGTGACATCATAATTTCCGGGAGTTGAATAAGTATGCTGCGGATTTTGAAGCATAGATATATTGCCGTCACCGAAATCCCAATACCAAGATGTTACCGCAGAGCCACTTCCTGTAAAATTAAAAACCTGGTTCACATCGCATGTTGAAGTATAATCTGAAGTAAATGATACACCAGGTGACGGAGAAATAATAATATAATTATTTTGAATTGCTATGTTATTACATCCAAAGCCGTTTGTTGCAATAAGCTTAACCGTGAACGTTCCGGAATTGGTATAGGAATGTGTCGGATTTTGAAGTATTGAAGAAGTACCATCTCCGAAATCCCATGTATAACTGACAGCGCCTGTTGTTGAATTATTAAACGTGATTGTATTATTATAAGAACAACCTGACAGTGGAGTTGCTGTAAAACTCGTATTTGGCGTGGGGATAATATGAATATAATTGGTAGCAACAAGTGTATCTTTTTGCCAGGTGAGCGTATTCGTTGCAATTAATGTAACCGAATACAAACCAGATGCGAGATAAGCCGTTGTCGGGTTCTGAAGAGTGGAAGTATTTCCGTTTCCGAAATCCCAGAAAAATGAATTAGCCTGGATAGACGCATTAGTAAAATCAACTGTTAAAGGAGCACAACCATTAGTTGGATTGGCTGAAAACAATGCGGTGGTTTGTGCATTCGCATTTATGAAATTACCAGAAAGAAAGAATGCCGTAATAAAAACTAAAACGGCATTCAGATTTTTTTTATGAAAAGACCTGACGGTCATATGTATAGAATTTTATCCTATCGTTCTTATTATTTATGTATACTTACTATTATTGTTTGGCGGGAATACCGGTCTTTGCCCCTTGTTGAGCTGAAATAGTTTTCGGGTTATAGCTTGAACCCTGATTAATTACCGCATTCACCTGGCTATAGTACTGTGTTCCATCTTTTGCGATCTTTTTCACGCGATAATAAGCGAAACCTTCAGGAGGTGTTTCATCCATCCAGCTGTAAAAAAGCTCAATAGATGTTCCTATTCCTTCTTTTACGCCTACCGACTGGAATTCCCTTGCATCTCCTGAACGCTCAATGATATAGATGCAATCAGCCGGCTCCTGTTTGGATGTCCAATTTAAAAAGATTTTTCCAGAATTATACACTGTGGTATAGTTTTCAATTGTTCCCGGATTTGCTGTTGCACTTGCGAGCAACATTTGATCCGGATTGTTTTGCGCAAATCCTGATGTGACTGAAAGAGCCATCAAAATAAAAACGATTGCTTCAATGAGAAAAAGAAACTTGAAGGCTGAACCGTTTTTTCCTTCCCGGTTGTAATATCTCTTGGGACTGGAATACATAGCCAGGCGGTTTTCTTTGATCATTTTGTAAAAATCCTGTGATTCTTCAAAGGTTGTGTTCATAATATTCATTTTTTTTTGTTATGGTAAATATACCGTTGTTGCGTTTTTAAGATATGTCATATATGCAGTAAACATTTCAGTTGTAAGCTTTTTTGGTTTGAAACGCTAAAATGGGTTTCAGGGTTACGTTTTTATTTTAACATTTTTAGTTTCTCCTCTGAAAAAAGTTTTAATTTTTTAAAAAATAATTTCTAAACTCCTGTAAGATTTTTTTTAAAATCAACTTATTTCTAAAAAAGTAAATAAATATGTCCCTTTTCTAAAGCAATCGTAATAAATCTTACAAAAAAAAGGAGGTTCTAATGGTCAACTGTTAACGCCTTTATATAAAGGCAACATAAAAGGAAAGGTTTATTTAATTCATAAGGCATATTAAAATAATAAAGTTATTTTAACCAGGCGTTTTATTTTTACTTCATGTTAAAAACAATTTGCTGACAGGTGCTTCAGTAAAATTTATTTTTCATCAGTTATAACTTTTTTCAAATTATTAAGTAAAAATTGTTTGTAAGGATTTTTTATATAAAATATTTTTTTTAGAAAAAGAAAACCTTTTAAAAAACATATCGTATCAAACTTTCTAAAATCAATTTTTTTTAAAACACACGATTAAATATTATTCTATGGAAGTATTAAACAAAACTATCAAAAAATTAAGCGAAGCCGAGTATCAGGAACTTATCATGCAGGTTTCAGGCAAAAAAAAGAATAAACCTTTTTTAATTCTTGAGGCATCGCGCAACAGTAATGTGAGTGATGAAGAAATGATGGATATGCTGCAGGTAAATCCCGGGGCATACTATACATTAAAGTCTCGGTTAAATAATAAGATTGCTGCGGTTTTATCAAATAAGGTGCAGAGCCCGGTGAATATGCTGATGAATGAAGTGGCAAAAATCCCTGCGCATTTGCTTGGAACAAACCGCGAGTTTTCTATCCGCACTCTTATTGAATTAGAAAAGCAGCTGATTGAATATGATCTTTCTTCAGAACTGATCCTCGTTTATAAAACGCTGGCACAGCTGAATCTTTATACGGATGATTATACCCATTACGATAATCTATATAAGAAGCATGTTGCTTTTTCTCTTGCTGTGGGTAAGGCTGAAAATATTTTATACCGCTTTCTGCGCAAGATGGGCGTTTACCTGCTTACACTTGAGCAGGAAGATTTAGAAGATCTTGTCATGCTTAAAAGAGAGCTGAGTAATATTTGTGACCTTTATGATTCGCACCGGTTGTTTGTTATATATAGCATAGTAAATATTTATTACCAATGCAATGTTTTGAACAAACGCGACAGTTTGAAATCTCAGGAATTGGAAATTGAAGAAACGCTTCAGAAAATGAGCGCTACTTTTGAGAAGTACAACCAGGATACTTTTTATCAAAGCATCCGGTTTGTTGTTGACTTTCTTTATTTTGAATATTACCAGAAAACACAAAACCAGGTACGTGCTGATTTTTATATAGACCGCATTCACACGGTTGTTCCTGCAATGTGCCCGATGCATGCGATGAATTTTTATATCGTACAGTGTCTGAATACCAAAATCGAAAAATATTTGAATGATCATAATTCAGAAAGCCTCACTTTTATGAATCCTTCTTTGGTTCCAACGCTGGATATTGACATACATGAAGAGTTTCATTGCATTTCGCTTAAAAAATTTATTGCTGTTTCAAAATTTTATCAGAAAGATTATGCGGGTGCTGCTAAAACAATTAATGATTTGAGAAACCAGATTTCATTAAAAAAATATCTTTATTCAGATATTGAGTGCAAACTGTTCCAGGCGCTGCAATATTGCATATTAGGCGAAGACGGTTTGTGCCATCAAATAATTGCGAGTGTGAAAAGGCAGGTTGCTGAAAATGACCAGCAGTGGGAATCGTCAGAAATTTTTATTAAACTTTTAAAAGCTTCGCTTAAACCGCTTGATTACCGTAAAAAAATAAAGCGGGTAAATGATTTGTGGACTGAATTTACTGAAAAAAATAATGCTTCATCGCGCCCGGTGCTGCGTTTTGTAAAGTTGGATGAAGCCTTGATACGGAGAATGGCGAATCCGCTAAAGGAATAGGGAGAGTTTTTGAAAGTGAGAAAGTGGGAAGGTGAGCACTCAGACACTCACTTTCCCACTTTCGCGCTTTTAATCAAACCGTAACTGCTTCTAAATATTTTTCGCTCAGCGGTTTGTTGATGTACTTGACCACATAAGGATTGGTGGAAGCCCGGCTGATGTCTTCAGGGCTGATGGAAGAGGAAAGCACAATCACTTTACATTTTTGTTTAATGCTGCCATTGAGCTTATCGAAATCATTGAGAAAAACGAAACCGTCCTTTACGGGCATGTTGAGATCTAAAAAAACAATTGACGGTAGCTGATCGGGATTGTTTTCATTTTCTTTGAGGAAATCAAGGGCGGCATCAGATGAATTTTTTACAATCACCTGTTCTGCAAATCCGGTGGAATTAAGAATGCGTTCGTTAATGAAATTATCTATTTCATTATCGTCTATCAAAAGTACGCTCTTATGACGGTAGGTTGTTGTTTTTTCTGCCATGTCAAAGAATTTAGGTTTTTTGTGGTGACAGGTGGAATCGAACCACCGACACAAGGATTTTCAGTCCTTTGCTCTACCGACTGAGCTATGTCACCGTAATTATAATGTTGGCAAAAGTAATTTTTTTTTTTTAATGAAGATAGAAATTTATTCCTTTAACATCTTTTTCTGTAAACAGAATCTCCTGTTTTTATTTCTACAAAATAAATTCCCTTTGAAAAACTTCGCTTATTTTAAATATAAAACAAAGAACCCTCCGCGCCTTGAAATTGCTAAAGCATAGTGAAAATTCCTTAATGGCTCACCTGATATTTTTTGCCTGTGTAATTTGTCATCCCCAATACACTGCGTTCAGGTATATCTAAAATCAATTTAATAATAACTCCGAAATAATTATTTTTGCCAACCATGAACCTCGCTATTGACATCGGAAACACACAAACCAAGTTTGCTGTTTTTGACAATGATAAAATTATTGAAACATGGGAGAATTCATTCATGGGTTCAGCAGAA
>JBDSOU010000058.1:0-23302 GCA_039914625.1 Bacteroidia bacterium
CTTTTTTCCGGAAGAAAGTAAAATGTAATGCTTGCAAATCCTACCCACCACAAGCCAACGAGTAAAAAAGAAAGACGTGCGGGAAAAGATGGATCCGTTATGCCAAACACCTCCGGTTTCATAATCATGATCAGGTTAAATATGAGCAACAGTGAACTGCCGATGTATCCCAAAGCAAATCCTTTTGCGCTTACCTTATCCTGCGATTCCTTATCTGCTATTTCAGGAAGAAATGCATTATAGAAAACAATACTTCCCGCCCAGCCCACACTTGCTAAAATAAATGCAAGGAGTCCTAACCATAACCTTTCAATTGAATCAAAAAAATAAAGCGAGGAGCATGAAATTGCTCCAAGTATGCAGAAAAATTTCATGAACGATTTTTTATTTCCCCTGTAATCTGCAATCCCGGATAGGAGGGGAGAAAGAAATGCAATTAAAAGAAATGAAACAGAAAGCGAATATGAATACAATGCAGAATTTTTATACTCGCGTCCAAAGAGATGGACTATATCGCTTCCGTTTACAGTTGTAACAGAAGAGTAGTAAATAGGAAAAATAGTGGATGTGATAACAAGAGAATAAACTGAGTTTGCCCAGTCATAAATCGCCCAAGCATTAATAACCTTTTTCTGATTTTTAACAAGAACCTGCTGCATAAAAAAAATTATCCCATTAAGGAAACAATTAAAAACAAATTAAACAAACTTATATACTTTTTTTTGCTATTGCCTGGATAAGATGGGTGTTGAAATGCAACTATTTTTTAATGGGAGACGCATCAATTAACCTGAATTGATTCAAATGATGCATTGAATGTTTATGCAGCAATTGAACGCTTTCTTCAAAACCCAGCTCACCAAAAAAAACATTGGTCAGGGTTTTGTTTTTATCTTCTTCAAAGTAATCAAAAAAATTATTGACTTCGGTTTTTAATTCTTTCAGCGCAGTTTGCATATCAGGATGCCTGCATGGAAGCGGAGTTTCAGGCATCTCAATATTTTTTGTGTAGGGCTTGAAAGGTTTTTCGCTCATCAAAAATTCCTTATATTTAGTAAGTTGTTCTGAAGGTGTGACAATTTTTTTTGAATCCAATCCGTGATAATTTCTGAACGAATCACTCAAATGCTCAACCATTTGCTGGGCATTTAAAACGCCCCATTCACCTTTATCATCAGTTTTTAATTTCTGAAAAAGTTCAGCCAATTCATTTTTGAGAAATTTTTTTTTATCTTCAATTGTTTTTACTTCTGTGTTTGTTTCCATGTTTTATAAAAATTTTGTTGCTTAGGACGATTCCGTTCTTCTTCCTGTAAGGGTTCACATTCTTTTAATGTTGCATAAAGTTCGGCAGGTAGTTTTTGATAAAGCTCCGTACCCTTTTTCTTCCAGACCATCATTTCTTCGCTGACATCTTTCTTAATTTTTGCAGGGTTTCCCACTACAACCTTTCCTTCCGGGACGATCATTTCAGCAGGAATTAAACACAATGCCCCCACAATACTTCCATCACCGATAACTGCATTGTCCATGATGACAGAATTCATACCCACCATAACATTTTTTCCGATGGTTGCCCCATGAATGATTGCTCCGTGACCGATGTGTGCATTTTCGTGTAAGGTAACCGTTATTCCGGGAAACATGTGAATGGTACAATTCTCCTGAACATTGCATCCGTCCTTAATTATTATCTGTCCCCAATCACCACGCAAAGCAGCAGAGGGACCGATGTAAACATTTTTTCCGATAATTACATTTCCTGTGATCACTGCAAGAGGATGTACAAAAGAGCTTTTGTGAACCACAGGCTTATATCCGTTGAATTCGTAAATCATTTTTTAAACTTTTTCGATTATAACAGCATAACCCTGCCCCACACCGATACACATTGTAACAAGAGCATACCTATTATTCTGTTCCTGCAATTCAATCGCTGCAGAATTTAAAATACGCGCTCCGCTCATACCGAGTGGATGTCCCAATGCAATCGCACCGCCATTCGGATTTATTCTTGGGTCATCATCCGCTAATCCCCATGCACGTGTACATGCCAGCGATTGTGCTGAAAAGGCCTCATTCAATTCAATAATGTCAATCTGATTCATGGTGATACCCGCTTTCTTTAATGCTTTATTACTTGCTTCAACTGGCCCGATACCCATGATGCGGGGTTCTACTCCAACGGCACCGCATGAAACTATTCTTGCTTTTGGTTTCAAATTATATTTTATGATTGCATTTTCCGATGCTAATAATAAAGCAGCAGCACCGTCATTTAATCCGGAAGAGTTTCCTGCCGTTACAGTTCCGTCTTTTCTGAAAGCAGGTTTAAGTTTGGAAAGAATTTCTAAAGTTGTGTCCGGTTTTATGAATTCATCATTATCAAAAATTCTTATTTCATTTTTCTTTTGTGGAATTTCCACTGAAATAATTTCCTTCTTGAAACGCCCTTTTTTATTTGCGGCAGCAGCTTTCATTTGCGACCAATAAGAAAATTTATCCTGGTCTTCCCTGCTGATCTGGTCTCTTTCAGCAAGATTTTCTGCTGTTTCTCCCATTGCATCTGTTCCATAAAGTTCTTTCATTCTCGGATTGATAAACCTCCATCCGAAACTAGAATCAAACATTTGTGAATCGCGGCCAAAAGCAGTGGATGTTTTTGAGATTACCCACGGGGAACGTGTCATGTTTTCAACTCCTCCTGAAATCATAAGATCAGCATCGCATGTCATTATTGCTCTTGCTGAAGCAATGGAAGCTGATAAACCTGATGCACATAATCGGTTTACCGTTTCCCCGGGAATTTTGTACGGCAATCCCGCAAGCAATAAAGACATGCGTGCAATATTACGGTTGTCCTCTCCCGCCTGATTCGCACACCCTATAATCACCTCACCGATTTCATTTACATCTATAGAAGGATTTCTTTTAATCAGTTCTTTTAAAACAATTGCTGCAAGATCATCAGTCCTTATAACAGAAAGGGTTCCTCCGAAATTTCCAACCGGGGTTCTTATGCCGTCAATTATGTATGCACTGTTCATTTATTTTTTTATTTTATTCAGACTGCAAATTAAATCATTTATGTTTGGTTATATGGCTGAATGTAACGGTTGAGTATGTTAATTATGCTGAATATGTTAAGTTGGTTAATTCTCTATTTTTCTTAAACAATATTAATACACTCTTCACTGCCGGTACAATTAACAGACTAACACGTTTCTCTGACAGAAAATGTGATATAAGAATGACCATGAAAGCAATACTTGCCGATCTTCCGGCAAAAGAGTTCATCCGTGTGCACCGTTCATTTATTGTTCCTTTCCGGAAAATAGAAAGCATCCGGAACAAAGTATTCACGCTCGCGGGAGTTGAAACCCCGGGAGGCAAAAGCGATGAAAAGGAGTTTATATCCCTCATTAAAAATTACCGGAAATCAAAGGAAGAAGAACGGAAATGAATTAATTAATGGTTTGTTTGAAGATTAAAATGCAGGAAAAAAAAGAGTTCTTAAAGAAAAAATCATTCTTAATTTTTAGTTTCTTCTGCAAACCATTCTTCGCCTGTACGATAAACAGTTCCTTTAAACAAAGCAACTATTTTGTGATTTTGATTTGTTATGCTGACAGAATAAATAGCGATTTTGTTTGCAAGATTTATCTCCTCTGATTTTGCGATGATGACATCCCCTTCTTTCAGAGACGCAATGTGTGAAATAGAAGTTTCGATGGAAACGCTTTTTCTTCCGTGAGAATTTGAAGCAAAAGCAAGCACACTGTCAGCCAGTGAGTAGCAAATACCACCATGAGCAATAAAAAAACCATTGAGCATTTCCTTTCTCACTCTCATCCTGAGTGTGCATTTTCCGGTATCAACTTCAACACATTCTATTCCCATCCACCTGCTGAAGGCGTCATTATCATACATAGTATGAAATATTTTTTCTGCCAGCTCTTTTGAACTCATATTTTTATTTTTAATATGCAATAGTAATTCATCTGCTCTTAAAAATTCTAAATTCTAAATTTCAACTTTCATTCTTAGATTTCCAATTTCTGACTTCATGCTTCCAACCTCCAGATTCTAATTTCCAATTTTCTTCCCTCTAACTTCCAATTTCTAACTTCTAACCCCCTGCTTCCCGCTTCTGCCCATCAAAATCCATTATTCATCAAATTGTTGAAAAGTTTTTGCAAAAAAACTTTTCTATTTCAAAATTAATTACAATCTTTGTTGCCGATATCGAAAAAAGGTAGATCCTCAACTACTGCGATATCGGTTTAAAAGCGCAGTTTATCTGTATCGGTGTAGGCGATTTATATCGTTTCATTGCTAAAGATTATTTTCCAACTGCAACGAATGCTATAAAATTTCAAAATTACTGTAGTTTGTCACCGACAATGATTTAATTCATTTGTCCGGTATAATTTATTTTATCACTGGCCGGATAGATGGAATGGAAAAATTTAATAAAAAGTAAAACCTTAATAACTTATACAATGGATACCACAACAGAACTCAAAAGCAAGCACGCACAGGCGCTTGAAACTATTGGATTAATTATCGAGAAGCTCATCCCCCTGGGCATCACTCACCAGTCAACAGAAGACGATGTATTGGACGGCAGGTCCGTACGAATAAAAGGAAAAGACATGGTCAACTTCAGCAGTTGCAGTTACCTTGGTCTTGAAATGGATCAGCGGCTAAAACAGGGAGCCATTGACGCAATCAACCGCTATGGAACTTATTTTTCTTCGTCAAGAGCATATCTTACCACGGGGCTGTACGAAGAAATTGAAGACTTGCTCACTAAAATTTTCAACCGCCCGATATTGCTGTCCACTTCAACGATGCTGGGTCATGTTTCCAACATTCCCGTTTTAGTTGGCGATCGCGATGCTGTCATTCTCGATCATAACGTACACGCTTCCATCACAACATGCGTGGAAATCTTAAAGGCAAGACAAATTCCTGTTGAAATGATTCGTCATAATAACATGGAAATGCTTGAAGATAAAATAAAAAAATATGCTGCTTCACATGAAAAAGTATGGTATTTCGCTGACGGAGTGTATTCCATGCATGGCGATCTTTTACCCGTAAAAGATGTGTATTCGCTGATGGACAAATATGAAAACTTTTATCTCTATGCCGATGATGTTCACGGAATGGGCTGGATCGGAAAAAATGGGGCGGGTTCTGTGGCTGCACAAGCTCCGTTGCATGAAAAATTGTTTCTCGTTACAGGGTTATCAAAATCATTTGCCGCGTTCGGAGGGGTATTAACCTATCCCAATGAACAAATGAAAAAGGTTGTTAAATATTTCGGAAAAACGATGACGTTTTGCGCTCCTGTACAGCCTCCTAATTTAGGAGCAGCAGTTGCCTCCGCAAAAATCCATTTATCAGATGAGATTTATGGTCTTCAGGCACAGCTCCAGCATAAAATAAAGCTGTTTAATTCACTTGCCAAAATGTATGATCTGCCGCTTTATTCAGATGCAATGACTCCAGTAAAGTTTATTTGCGTGGGCAAGCCCGAAACCGGGTATTCAATGGTGCGTCAGCTTATGGATCGCGGTTTTTACGTTAGCATTTCCTGCTACCCCAGTGTTCCTTATAATAATACGGGCATGAGAGTACCGGTTACCTTGCATCACACAGATGAAGACATTGAAAATATTGTAAAAACTATTGCCGAAATTCTCCCTGCAACATTGAAAGCAACAGATTCCAATATCAATGATGTTTACCGCGCCTTCAAAATGAAAGTTACAAACAGGATTTGAGATGAGCATGATAAAATCCGGGTTGAAAAATATGTGCTCTTCCGGTCAAAAGATTATTGGGCAGCTCTCTTATTTTCTGCTGGTGCTCCTTTTGATATTCCTTTATCTTTCTATTTACTAAAAAAATAGGCATGTTCATAATCAGGAATGTTGAAAAGTTGATTGTCCGGAGCCTGATTATCTTTTTGACATTTACTGATAAGTATATTAACTGGTTAATAATTTTAGCTTTATTTTTTTTGTTGATTGAATCTTTTTATTTCATTTTGCGTATGCGTTAAAAATCCGATTACGATAGGTATTAAAAAATCAAAGTGGAAAATAAACCGATAAACATATTACATGTGGAAGATGATGCGGTGGATGCAATGGTAATGGAACGCGCATTAAAAAAATGCGATCTCAGTTACGTCCTTTATCAGGCCCACAACGGAATTGAAGCCCTTGACATGCTGCGGGGAACGAACGGAAAGGAAAAAATTCAAGTGCTCCCGAAAATTATTTTGTTAGACCTGAATATGCCAAAAATGAATGGCATTGAATTTTTAAGAGAGCTGAGAGCCGACAAAGAATTAAAAAAAATCAGTGTTTTTATAATGACCACATCGAGCGATGAACGTGACCGGACCGATGCTTTTGAATTAAATGTGGCGGGATATATGATAAAGCCTATTTCACTCGAATCCTATACAAACATCGTTGCCACACTTAATGAATTCTGGAAACTGGTGCAGTTCGGTGAGTGGTGAAAATTATTTTTTTATTGCGCGTAAAGTAGCTTTAGAATTAGGATTTTCAAACCAGTATCAATTCAACAGGTTTTTAAAAGCATACCAGGGTTGATCTTGAATTTTTATGAATTTTTCAGGCATAACGCTGAATAAATACAAATTTGTCATTTTAGTTTTTAGCATTCTTACCCGATTGTTTATATGGATAAAAATATTTTTCATAAAACAGGTTTTTCGAATTGTGATAAGAACTCACTCCACCTATTAGATAAAGGAAATAAATATAGTACCATGCAAAATCAACCTGGTGTTTCAGAAATCCTGCACGTGCGCTTTGTGGAAATAAATGATGGTTGTTATGCCATTCTCCTGCCACAATTCCGGGCCAATATTGGTTAACTGACATGTCATGCTGGTTAAAGTCAATTCCATTGTGACGTTTATCTTTTCCTTTTCCATGACCTTCGTAATTAAAGGTGCGTACTCCGATACCCCATATCAAAGCGCCTGCGAATAAAGTACATGCAAGCGGAGCTCCGCCAATCACAAAAAACAGTGCATACCAGAAACTCCAGTTCAATATAATAAAAATTGCTGTATTAAGCGGATCTGCCACTGAGCCCCACTTTTGATATTTAGTGTATGAATTGCATTTCATGCCTGTATGCTTTAATAATGAAACCACACGTAAATAGTCAGGTTCACTCAGGTTCCGTGCAATCGGCTGGTGATTAGCATCAGCGAGAAAACAGTATAGCCATCCTGCGTTTGCATTATAGGGATCTCCCGGCATATCAGACTTTGAGTGGTGCACATGATGTGAAATAGCATAAATTTCTTCGGGTATCATCTTGATGACAAGATTTTGGGTGATGAACCGCCACACGCGATTACGGAATGTATAAGCATGGTGGGTGCAATACCTGTGATGCCAGATGGTTCCGTGAGTGCCCATACCGACCATGCTGTACAAAAATCCTGCAGCAAGCAATCCCCAGCTGAAATATTTAAAAATAAAAAGGATCAGAAAAGGAACCAGGCACAGCACACAAAACCATGTTGTAAAGGCAAGCCAATTCTTTTTGGATTTAAAAATATTTAATCTCGACAAATATTCTGACAGAATTCGTTTCGGAGAAGGCATTGTAAGCTCGCCTTTTTCATTTTGCCATCCATAGGAAGGTGGCTCTAATACATGATCAATAAATGCCATGATTTTGTTTACAATGAATAAAAAAAATAGATTTTTTAATTACTGCTTTCGGACTCTGAATAGTGAATGCAAAGAAGTGAAGTGAAAAGCAGGGCAAAGATACGGCAAATAATCGAAAAAGTGTTTCATGTCATTACTTTATTTGAGTGCCAGAGAACCTGCTACAATTTTCCGAAGCAAAGAATTTAAAAATAAAACCCTGTCGTTATGTTTTTTATGATTGAAAAAGAAAAATTACTTTAGCTTAAAATTAAACAGCCGGGTCTTTAATTTGAAATTCATCTAAGCAGTTTTGATAAGGTTGAATTCGGTTCAGCTCGCATTTGCTATAGCTGATCCAATGGTCGCGCTCATTGTAAGGATATTTATTGACGGCAGCGCGGAGTGAGAATTTTTGTTTTATCGCCAAGGCAGACATTATAGGATTTGTAACCAGCCATTTCACGGAACGGAATGGCTGCTGAATTAAATTATCCGTAGCTTTTGGATAAAGTGAAAGTAAACAGACACAGACAATATCAAGATTTCACTGTCTATTTATTTTTAGTGAATTGAAAAAAACTCCCTTCGTTTAAAATAACCAGAATATTTTTTTATAATAAAATAAAATAGTGTGTTGCGGATACATACGGTGGCGAAAAGAAACCAATTTTATTTTTTTATTATTTAGTTAACATCAGGAAATACCCTCAAAAATATTTTTACAAAGCAATCACCTTTTCAGCCAGAATTCTTGCCATCTTTTCATTCGATTCAAAAGTCCAGCCGGCTATGTGCGGGGAAAGAATGACATTGTGTGCATTAACGAGGTACTGCATAGGTTCGGGAAAAGTAATTTCAGAAAAATTTTCAAAAGATGTGCTTTCATATTCTGATACATCAAGACAGGCACCTTTTACTTTCCCGGTTTTCATGTTTTTAACAAGGTCAGCCGTGTTCAGTATTTTTCCACGCGAAGTATTAATGATGTAAATGTTTTTCCGGAAACAATTGATAAAATCATCATGCACCAGATATCTTGTTTCTTCGGTCAAAGGAATATGAAAACTGATAATATCCGTTTCATCAAAAATACGCTCCATGGCCACTTGTTTCACAAAAGAATATTTTACAGAATCAATAGATATATACTTATCATAAGCAAGGATGTTTACTTCAAAACCTGAAAGCTTTTTCGCGAAAGCGCTTCCCATATTTCCAAAACCGATGATAGCAACAGTTTTTCCCTGCAATTCCACTCCGCGGTTTTCTTCACGCAACCATGTACCTTTTCTTACTTCACTATCTGCTTTATTTATTTTTCTGAAAAAGGAAAGCAGGTGCCCGATGGCAAACTCGCCAACTGCATCGCGGTTTCCTTCCGGAGAATTGAGACAAGCAATTCCTTTTGACTTTGCATAATCCACATCAATATTTTCCATGCCTGCTCCGGCTCGTGCAATGAATTTAAGATTTTGTGCAGCATCCAATAGTTCCTTATCCATTAAAAACCTGCTGCGTATAACCGCACCGTTATATTCTGAAATCCGTTGCAGCGTTTCTTCTTTACTCCATGCAGTTCCGTCCTCGCAGACAAAACCTTTTTCTTCAACTAATTTTTTGAAGAGCGGATGAATGGTATCTATAAGAAGGATTTTATTTACGTGCATATTTCAGTAAACAGTAAACTATTGACATTAGACAAAAAATAATTAATAAAACAACAATATTCAATCTTCAATCACAAAAGAGTTCCTCTCAAGAACAACGCTGCAAAAGTAAAATAGATTGCAATCCCGGTAATATCCACCAATGTTGCAATAAACGGAGCAGATGATGTTGCCGGGTCAGCTCCGAATTTTTTAATAACTAACGGAAGCATCGAACCCATTAAAGTGCCCCACATTACTACTCCCATCACTGCACAACCAATAGTAATTGCTATTAATAGAGAATGTGGTCCATACGAATGAAAAATTGCTGACCAGATAATGACACGAAAAAAACCAATGATGCCCAGCAATAGTCCGAGAAATAAGCCGGATATTAATTCTCTCCTCATAATTCTCCACCAGTCATCTATTGTGACTTCACCCAATGCCATAGCGCGTATGATAAGCGTTGCAGCCTGTGACCCGGTATTGCCACCGCTTGAAACAATCAGCGGAATAAATAGCGCAAGCACAAGAGCACGTGAAAGTTCATTCTCAAAATAGCTCATAGCGGATGCAGTAAACAATTCTCCGATGAACAGCACTACTAACCACGGTGCGCGTTTTTTTATCATTTGCATAGTGGACACATCCATATAAGGTTCGTCCAAAGCTTCCACTGCACCAAACTTTTGTATATCTTCCGTATCTTCTTCTTCAGCCAATTGCATCACATCATCAAATGTCACTATACCAAGCAACGTTCCGTAAGCGTCAGTAACGGGCAGGGCTACACGATTATATGTTTTAAATTCATTAATCGCAACTTCCTCATCATCAGTAACGGAAAGGGAAATAAATTTTCCATCAGAAATATCTTTTACTTTTGTTGAAGGATCAGCAAGCAAGAGCTCGCCAACTTTTATATCATCAATTAATTTTCCTTTTTCATCAACTATATAAAAAATATCAAGAGTTTCGCTTTCCGCGCCATGCTCACGGATATAGTCAAGCACTTGCGTAACAGTCCAGTCCTTGTTTAATGCTATATAATCAGGCGTCATCAATCGCCCTATACTGTTTTCAGGGTAACCGAGAAGCTTTAATGCAACGGTACGTTCATCATGAGTAAGCAGCCGGAGATGCTTATTAATTAATTCTGGTGAAAGCTCTTCCAACAAGGCAGTTCGCACGTCAGGGGCAATATCATTTAAAAGAAGCGCTACCTGCCGGTGAGGCAAAACATTGAGCAAATCTTTTTGCTGCGCTACATCAAGCAGCTCAAAAGTCTGTGCAGCTTTTTCACGATCCATGTTACGGAAAAGCAGCACCTGCATTCCTTCGGGCACTTCCTGTAATAAATGGACAAGCTCATCAGGAAGCATATCTGAGACTTCCCGCTTGATCGCTGCATTGTCTCCGCTTTGCAGAAGACTAAGCAACCCGTTATTTTTTTCAACGGTTTCCATTTATTCTAAACTATTACTTTTTTAAAATCAGCAAATTCACACTGCAACAGTGGCTTTTATTGCAGGGTGAGGATCGTAATTAATGATTGAAAAGTCTTCGAACTTAAAATCAAAAATATTTTTTATGAGAGGATTCATGTTTAAAGAAGGCAGCTTTCGCGGAGTTCTTGAGAGCTGCAAATTCACCTGCTCGAAATGATTGTTATATATATGCGCATCACCAAATGTGTGAATAAACTCACCCTTTTTCAGGCCACATACCTGAGCCATCATCATAGTGAGCAACGCATAAGAAGCAATATTAAAAGGCACGCCCAGGAATATATCCGCGCTCCGTTGATATAGCTGACACGAAAGTTTTCCATTCAAAACATAAAATTGAAACAATGCATGGCAGGGCGGAAGCTTCATCTTATCAATATCTCCGGGATTCCACGCGCTCACTATAAGCCTGCGTGAATCAGGATTTTTTTTAATCTGGTCAATTACATTGCTGATCTGGTCAATGGTTTTTCCATCAGGAGTTTTCCATGATCGCCATTGATAACCGTATACGGGACCTAAATCACCATTCTCATCAGCCCATTCATTCCAGATGCTTACTCCTTTTTCATTTAAGTAATGAATGTTAGTATCACCTTTTAAAAACCAAAGCAATTCATGGATGATTGATTTGGTGTGCATTTTTTTTGTGGTGAGTAAAGGAAAACCTTCACTAAGATTAAAGCGCATTTGATAACCAAACACACTGCGTGTACCTGTTCCTGTACGGTCGTTTTTATCCGTACCACTGTCCATTGCATGTTTTAAAAGATCGAGATACTGTTGCATTATTTTATTTTGAACATTGACTATTGACCATCGTTCATGGTTCATCGTCATTTTATTTCTTCTTGACTTTTTCTTTCGAATATTCAGAAGGCTTGTTCATCATATCAAGATTATTTTTTGCAAGCTTAAAATCAGGATACCCTTTTAATGCTGCCTCAAAATCCACTTTTGCCTTCTCGGTTTCTTTCATATCTTTATGCATCACACCCCTTAAATTGTAAGCTGCCGCAGAAAGAGGAACATTTTGTGCATTTTGTTCATCATAAGAAATCTGAACTTTTTGGGTAGCTGCATCTTTATCTGCAAGTATGGTTTCAACGCTCGCACTACATTCGGCATTGCGCTGCAGCGAATATTGCAGTACAGCAACCTGGTATAAATGAAATATGCTTTTTGTTTTTGCAAATAACCGTTCATAAATAGCGAGGGCTTCTTTATCGTTTTTCATGGCGCCCTGGCAAATGGCAGAAAGTTCCATCATCTGCTGGTTATCCGGCTGACTTCTTAAAACAAAATCAGCGGCAGTAAGGCACTGAGGGTAGGCATTCATTGAATAATAAATGCGTGCCAGTGAATCAACATAATCAACGCGTGACGGATATTTTGCAATCAAACTGAACATGGCATGCTTTGCAACATCAAAATCAGTAAACGATGCAGCAAGATTATAGATCTTTACTTCATCAGGAATGGTATCTTTTACAGGCTGGGCCTGCATTACGGTTTCTTCAGCTTTCGGCTTAACAGGTTCTGATGTTTTTTTCTGTGAAAAAACAACTGATTTGCTGAAAATGATTATAAGTAATAAGGCAAAAAAATTTTTCATAATTATTTTGTTAATATTTCGGGTTGCAAGTTTACGGATTTTCCCTGTACCATCACGTAAAAAGATTAATTTTGGAGGGTCAAAAAAATCTGCAATCCACAAGTTACAGTCAGCAGAATGAACATAACAAATAGCTTAAAAGCGGGATCGAAAATTAAAGAATGGAAGATTACCTGAATGATCTTAATGAATCGCAGCGGCAGGCTGTGGAATGTACTGAAGGTCCGGTGATGATTATTGCGGGAGCGGGATCGGGCAAGACGCGTGTGCTTACTTACCGCGTTGCACATTTGATGAAAAAAGCAATTGATCCGTTCAATATTCTTGCTCTTACATTTACAAACAAAGCTGCGCGCGAAATGAAAAACCGCATCAGCCTGCTTGCAGGTGGTGAAGCGCGGAATCTCTGGATGGGAACTTTTCACTCCGTGTTTGCACGTATTCTTCGCGTTGAAGCGCACCGCCTTGGATTTCCTAACAACTTTTCTATTTATGATACGGATGATTCCAAAAGCCTGATCCGGACAATTTTGCGGGAGCAGAATCTTGATGATAAAGTCTATAAACCATCAATGGTGTTAAGCAGGATTTCTTCTGCTAAAAATAATTTGATGTCTTATGTGGACTATGCCGCGAATGTTGAATTGATAAACGATGACCGCCTTTCGGGGAAGCCGCAGCTTGCAACAATCTTTGAATTTTATACAAAAAGATGCTTCAAAGCAGGTGCGATGGATTTTGATGATTTGCTGTATCATACGTATATGCTTCTGAAAAATTTCCCTGATGAGCTGAATAAATACCAGCATAAATTCAAATACATTCTGGTTGATGAATTCCAGGATACCAATTATGTGCAGTATATGATTGTGCGCAAGATGGCTGCAATGAGTGAAAACATCTGTGTCGTTGGCGATGATGCGCAAAGCATATATGCATTTCGCGGGGCGAACATTCAGAATATATTAAGCTTCGAAAAGGATTATCCTGACCTGAATGTATTCAAGCTTGAGCAGAATTATCGCTCCACTAAAAATATTGTTAACTCTGCAAACAGCGTCATACTCAATAACCGAAACCAGCTCAGAAAAGAAGTGTGGACGGATAACGATAAGGGTGAAAAAATAAAAGTGCTGCGGGCATTGAGCGACAATGAAGAAGGAAGCATTGTGGCAAATTGCATTTTTACCGACAAGATGAATCACCAGCTGCACAACAGAGATTTTGCAATCCTTTACCGCACCAACGCTCAATCACGTTCGATGGAAGAAGCATTGCGGAGAATAAGTATCCCATACCGCATCTATGGCGGACTTTCGTTTTACAGTAGGAAAGAAATAAAAGATCTGCTTGCTTATTTCCGGCTCACCATTAATCCTGTTGATGAAGAAGCATTGAAACGTGTAATCAATTACCCTGCCCGCGGCATCGGGCAAACAAGTATTGATAAGCTTGTGGTTGCGGCTGATCAAAATGGAAAAAGTATCTGGGAAATTTTGGAAAATATTCACACTGTGCAAACAGGCATTGCATCCAACACGCGTGAAAAAATTGCTGACTTTGTTTCTATGATAAAAAGTTTTCATGTGATGATGAAGACTCATAATGCGTATGATCTTGCAAGCTATATTGCAAACACCACCGGAATTTTGCGTGAGCTGTATAATGATAAAACTCCAGAAAGTGTTAGTCATTATGAAAACATACAGGAGTTATTGAACGGTATTAAAGAATTTACAACTTCAGCAAATACATCAACTATAGATTTACCGCCCGTTGAACCACTTTCTGAAGACGATACTGAATTAACCAATCAACCAATTAACCAACCAACCCAAACTTTAAACCTGTACATGCAGGACATTGCATTGCTCACGGATGCTGAAAATAAAGATGATGGTGACAATGATAAAGTTGCTCTTATGACTATTCACTCTGCAAAAGGATTAGAGTTTAAAGAAGTATTTGTGGTGGGGTTGGAAGAAAATCTTTTTCCTTCTCAAATGTCATTACTTTCCCGCACTGACCTTGAAGAAGAACGAAGACTGTTTTATGTTGCCATGACACGGGCAGAAAAAAGGCTCATACTGACGTATGCCGTCAGCCGTTACCGCTGGGGAAATCTTATCGGTTGTGAACCGAGCCGTTTTCTCGAAGAAGTGCATCCTGATTATATTGAGTTTGCTAACATTCCTAAAAAACACGATCCTGAAACGTCTTCATGGGGTAGTTTTCATGATGATGGTTTTTCGCAAAGCAGGCTGAACAACCAGCGTAAAACTAATTTCCAGAAAAAAAAACCTGCTACACCTAAAAACTTTACTCCATTACACAGAGCGCAGAAACCTGCTTCTGCAAGTTTTGCAAATGATTTTGTCGCTGACGATCCTTCACAGATTGTTATCGGCATGGAAGTAGAGCATCAGAAATTCGGAACAGGGAAAGTGATTCACCTTGAGGGAAATTTTCCTGATAACAAAGCCACAGTTTTTTTTCCGGCAGAAGGTAATAAGCAATTGCTTCTGAAATATGCGAAGCTGAAGATTGTAAAATAGAATGGATTTTAATATGCAGAAAAAAAATGTGGCTTATTGACCTATCCTGGTCTAAGACCTTTTTATTCATCTAATACCCCGCAGTTCTACTGCGCGTGGTAGCTTGTGTAGTGTTAATTTTTGCGTAGCAAAAAGCTTACAAAATGGTGTTCGGCTTTTCAGCCGAAGTTTTTCCGTAATACCTCGTCAGCTCTGTTGCGGGGATAGGAAAAACTAATCATTTTGTTTTATTTTAATTGTGCTGAATAAAATAAATTGTTTTTTTACACTAAACATTTTTTCCTATTTCCTTTTCTTTAGTCCCAAAAACGACATATTATTTATGTCTTGCCCCTGTCTAGGACATCCCAAATATTACAGCTATGTTCAAATTAGTAATTGTGCAGTAAAAGCAATTGTATAAGGAAGTTTGCATTATCGTGTAAGAAAATAAGATCTTCTAAAAAGGCAAAGAGACAATCAAAAACTATATAGATATTTCAGAATTTTCAAAATCTCATGCTTTAGTATTACGTATTCTGTCGTTTTCTCCAGTTTTCTGATTGTAAGAAAAGCATGGTAAATAGGGGGTTTTAACAATTCCATGGCTTTTGCTTTGTGTAAACTGAAGTAATAATTTAAACAAATATAAAAATGAAAAAAATTTACGTGTGCACATCAATTCTTCTTGCGGTTCTTACTAGAGGTGACCCAGTTTATTCACAAATATGTGATGCCATTACTCCCGTATTTACAGTGAATCTTACCGGCCAGCCTAACGGAACCTGGATCAGCCCTTCTATAAGCCGTAATGGATATTGCTGCGGAGTTTCAGGTTCAGATCAATGTGTCGAATTTATTATTACGCTCGATTCTTCAGCAAACGGAATTAATTTCAGCATAGCTTCAGGAGCTGTATCGGGCGGATCAATGTTTTACCAAGTTGATTGCGGCCCTCCCGTATCAGTAGGCGCGCCTGTTTGCCTTAATGGCCCGGGACCTCACCTGCTTACCTTTTGCAAACCGGGAAATAATACTAATACTTACCAGATTACATCCATTCCGCAGCCAGCTCTCAACGGAACACAATGGGTTTCCCAGGCCTGCACCGGAAACATGAATGTGTCAGGACTTGAGGACACGAGCATTACCTGGACATCGGTTCCTTATAATTCAGCATATAATTCTTTCTTAAGTTGCACTAACGGATGCACTGCTGTTATTGTTACCCCTTCCGGAACAACCTTGCCCTCCTTTGTTGATTACCAGGTATGCGGTTATGTCACAGCATCATGCGCATCTGTGTATTTCTGTGATACTATTCGAATTAATTTTGTTAATAATCTTGCGGTTGCAATTGCACCACTGAATCCTGTTATCTGTTTTGGCGGATCTAACTCAACAGTTATCGCTAACGCATTAGGCGGATTGGCTCCATACAATTATTTATGGAGCAATGGCGCCACTACTCAATCTATAACCACAAGTGCCGGCACCTACACCGTTCAATTGCAGGATTCCATGTCATGTTCCATAATTACCGATACCGTTATAATAACAGCATTGGCATCACCTATTTTCGCTAATGCAGGTACGGACCAGCTGTTGTGTACTAACCAGGGATCTGTGATTTTGAACGGAAGTGTTAGTGCTGCAACAGGCGGAGTGTGGATTGGAGGGTCGGGAATTTTTTCACCGAATAATACAACACTCAATGTAAATTATACTCCTTCTGCAACTGAAATTGCTTCGGGAAATGCACAGCTGCTATTGGTAACAACGGGAAACTATTCCTGCCCTGCGGACACAGATATTATTGCCATCACCATTTCTCAAAATCCTGTTCCGTCTATCATTGGAAATTCCAACCTTTGCGAGAATTCAACGCAGGTTTATACCGCACTCTTAGTTTCAGATATAAATTATCAATGGACAGCAACAGGTGGAAATATAATTTCTGCGAACACGAATTCTGTCACTGTTCAATGGGATAGTGCAGGAAACTATACCATTACGTTAACCGAAACCAATGTGGCCGGTTGTGATTCTTCAATTACAGTTTCTGTAACTATTAATCCCGATCCAGTTCCGGTCATCAACGGCCCTTCATCAGTTTGTACCACAACTATCACTCAATATACAGTAGCAAATCCTGTTGCAGGTAATTCATACAACTGGTCGGTAACAGGCGGAAGCATTTCGGGCGATTCAAACAGCAGCAGTGTTATCATACAATGGACCACTGCCGGAAATGCAACTATCACAGTTACAGAGTCAAACAGTTTTGGATGTGATTCAACAGTGATGATTCCTATCAACATATTAGCAATGCCAACACCTGCAATCAGCGGACCTGCTACTGTGTGTGAGTTTCAAACCCTGACCTACAGTACTCCTTATGTTTCAGGTAACACCTATACTTGGAATGTAACGGGTGGAACTATCGTTGCAAATAATAACAACTCATTAACTGTGAACTGGCCTGCTGCCGGAATCGGAACTGTTACTTTGGAAGAAGCTAATACTCTGGTGTGTGATTCAACCGTAGCACTAAATGTAATGATAGGTGCTCAACCGGTTCCGGTCATCAACGGCACTTCATCAGTTTGTACCTCAACAATCAGCCAATATACAGTTGCAAATTTTGTTGCAGGCAATTCTTATAACTGGACAGTCACCGGTGGAAGTATTTCAGGCTCTTCCAACACCAGCAGTGTTAACATACAATGGACCAATGCCGGAAATGCAACTATCACAGTTACAGAGTCAAACAGTTTTGGATGTGATTCAACAGTGATGATTCCTGTCAACATATTAGCAATGCCAACACCTGCAATCAGCGGCCCTGCTAACGCATGCGAATTTCAAACTATTACCTACAGCACTCCTTATGTTTCAGGTAATACCTACACTTGGAATGTAACGGGTGGAACTATCGTTGCAAATTCTAACAACTCAATAACTGTGAACTGGCCTGTTGCCGGAAACGGAACTGTTACTTTGGCAGAAGCCAACAGTCTGGTGTGTGATTCAACAATATCAGTAAATATATTTATAGGTCCGCAGCCGGTTCCGGTTATCAACGGCCCTTCTTCGATTTGTACAGCTACTTATGCTCAATATTCAGTTTCTGCTGTGACGGGAGACAGCTATAGCTGGACAATAACTGGCGGTACTATTATCGGTTCATTTTTAGCTGATCATATAACGGTATTATGGAGTAGTACGGGAGCAGGTCTTGTATCTGTTATTGAATCAAACGTTCTTGGCTGTGATTCATCAGTTTCATTTCCAGTTGATGTAAGGTTAAAACCTGCGCCTTCCTTGAGCGGGCCTCCTGCTAATTGCGAAATGGATACAACAACTTATTCCGTACAAAATGTTATCGGGGATACATACATCTGGAATGTTAATGGCGGAAGTATTGTTGGCTTTGCAGTAGGGAGCAGCATCGAGGTATTGTGGACCTCTCCCGGAAACGGTGAAGTAGTGCTGAGGCAAGTCTCACCTGACGGTTGCGATTCTGTTGTTTCAAAAGCCGTATTTATTAATCCCCTCCCGCAACCTGTAATATCAGGACCTGTGATAGTGTGCGAAGATGAGCCTGTAGCTTATAATGTAACATTTGTCAGCTCTGACTTTTATAATTGGACCGCCTCTCCGGGAAATATCAATGGAAGTCATGCAACAAACACTGTGAGTATTATGTGGCCAAACAATGGAATAGGAGTGGTGACTTTAGTTCAGACTACACCCCAGGGTTGCAGTGCAAAAGCAGAATTTTTAACTGTTATTAATGAAAAACCACATCCTTCGATTGTGGGAAATAATTTAGGATGTATTTCAAATGCTCAAAACAACTATAGTTCGGTTTACGAGCCCGGAATAAATTATACATGGAATGTATCAGGCGGAAACGTTACTAACGGGAACGGAAGTTCAGCCGTCACAATTGAATGGTCAACACCTGGGATAAATACCATATCTTTGTCTGCAGTAAATCCTGCTACCGGTTGCGTTAGCACAGTGGCCATTTTTGTTCATGTTGATTCTCTTGCTTATCCTGTTATACAGGCAGCAGGGCAAACCGGTTGTATACCCGTAAATCTCGATTTTAACGGGAATATTATTAATCCGAATTATTATTATTCATGGAATTTTGGCGATGGAACGTCTATTCACACTGCAAATCCATATCATATTTATTCGGTAGCCGGGACTTATACGGTTCAATTGATTGCCATTAACAATACCGGTTGTGCGGATACTGTTTACACGGAAGTAAGGGCCTACCCAATTCCGACTGCAGATTTTTCACTCTGGTATGGTAGCCAACCTTATTATGCAGGTCTGAGTACATTAGCGATTGAAAATTATTCTGGCGGTGCTTCACAATATGCATGGAACTTCGGAGATGGATCCGGCTCTTTGCTATTTGAACCTCAACATGATTACACGCTGCCGGGTATTTATTCTATTACACTTGTGGCATCTAATCAATGGGGATGCAGTAATTCAACAGCGCGGGAAATTATTGTGAAAGTGCCGGAAGAGATTTTCATACCAAATGCTTTCAGCCCTAACAATGACCATGTAAATGATTATTTCAGCGTGGAGCATAACAACATCACCCAACTTTCTGTTTCCATCTATAATCGTTGGGGCGAAAGGTTATATGCATCACAGGATATTTCTTTTAAATGGGATGGGACATTCCAAAACAAACCTATACAAGAAGGAGTATATGTTTACGCTATACAGGCGAAGGGATATCATGGACGCAAATTTAACCTCTACGGCAATTTAACTTTGATCCGGTAAACTTATATAGTCTTCCTTCAACCGAAATTTGACATTTTACACTTGGATATCATTTCACATTCAATAATGTAAAAAAATTCTTATACAAAGATATTTTAAGTAAAAGTAAGAATTTAGACTCTCGCCCTACGCTTGAAAGATTTAACTCTCAATTATTTACTAACCTAAAAAGAAAAAATAAATTGAACGATAGCATAGATTGAAAAAAAAAGCTAATAAACCCCTGCTTCAGAAAATCAAACTTTAAATCCTCAAACCCTAACTTTCAAAAGGAATTTATTTTGTGGAATTGAATATTGGAAAGCAAAAAAAGATAAAATGGTTTTAAAAGAATGACCTAAATGGTATGGACTTCAATTTTTCAGTTTTCAATCTTCCTTACTTTTTGTACCTTTGCATCAACTAAAAATTGTAAATCCGGAATCTTAAATTGTACATTAAAATATGGCTTTCGACATAGAAATGATTCGCAAAGTGTATGCAGAAATACCTGATAAAATTTCTGCTGCCCATAAAATTGCCGGTCGTCCGATGACCCTCACCGAAAAAATTCTTTTCTCGCATCTCGCAATTCCTCTCACTTTTGGAGAGGGTTTAGGAGTAGGTCTTGAGCGCGGAAAAAGTTATGTTGATTTTAACCCCGACCGAGTAGCCATGCAGGATGCAACTGCTCAAATGGCTTTGCTGCAATTTATGCAGGCAGGTCGCCCGACAGTAGCCGTACCAAGCACCGTTCATTGTGATCATTTAATACAGGCAGAATCCGGAGCTGTTGCTGATCTTGCGAAAGCAAAAGATAAAAATAAAGAGGTGTATGATTTTCTCGCATCTGTTTCCAATAAATACGGAATAGGTTTTTGGAAGCCCGGTGCAGGAATAATTCACCAGGTGGTTTTAGAAAATTATGCTTTTCCGGGAGGAATGATGATAGGAACAGATTCGCATACAGTGAATGCAGGCGGGTTAGGAATGATTGCCATTGGTGTGGGAGGTGCTGACGCGTGTGATGTAATGGCAGGACTCCAATGGGAACTGAAAATGCCTAAAATAATCGGAGTGAAGCTTACCGGAAGATTAAGCGGATGGACCTCATCAAAAGATGTGATTCTTAAAGTGGCGGGTATTCTTACTGTTAAAGGCGGAACAGATGCGATACTTGAATATTTCGGTGAAGGCGCTGAATCGCTTTCATGCACAGGAAAGGGAACCATTTGCAACATGGGAGCTGAAATTGGTGCAACCACATCTATTTTCGGCTACGATAAAAAAATGGCTGAATACCTTAAAGGTACAGGCAGAAAAGACATTGCTGAAATGGCTGATCAAATTGCTGAACATCTCACCGGAGATAAAGAAGCTTATGAAAATCCGCAAAACTTTTTTGATGAAGTAATTGAAATAAATCTTTCTGAATTGGAACCCCACATTAATGGTCCCTTTACTCCTGATCTTGCATGGCCTATTTCAAAATTTGCAGATGCAGTAAAAGAAAATGGGTGGCCCCGATATTTTGAAGTCGGACTGATCGGTTCGTGTACCAATTCATCTTATGAAGATATGACACGGTCTGCATCCATTGCACGAATTGCAATAAAAAATAATCTGAAAGCAAAAACAGAATTTACAATCACTCCCGGTTCTGAACAGGTCAGATACACTACACAACGGGATGGCTTGTTACAGGAATTTGAAAAAATTGGCGGAGTAATCCTCGCTAATGCATGCGGGCCATGCATTGGTCAGTGGGCACGACACAGAAAAAATGGTGAACCTAAAAATTCAATCCTTACTTCGTACAACAGAAATTTTGCAAAAAGAAATGATGGTGATCCAAATACACATTCATTCGTAGCATCACCGGAGTTAGTGACTGCAATGGTTTTGTCCGGTGATTTATGCTTCAACCCGCTTACTGACACATTAATTAATGACGAAGGAAAAAAAATAAAGCTCGAAGAACCACTCGGAGTAGAAATGCCACCAAGCGGATTTGCTGTCGGAGATGCAGGCTTTCAGGAACCTGCAAAAGACGGAAGTAATGTGAGTGTTATTGTTTCTCCAACTTCTGATCGTTTACAATTGCTTGATCCTTTTTCAGCATGGGAAGGAATGGATTTGAAAGGATTGAAATTACTAATTAAAGTAAAAGGAAAATGTACAACAGATCACATTAGCATGGCCGGACCCTGGTTGAAATACCGGGGACATCTTGACAATATTTCCAACAACATGCTGATAGGAGCAATAAATTTTTTCAATGATAATTCCGATTCAGTAAAAAATCAATTGACAGGTGAATACGATGGCGTTCCTAAAGTGCAGCGTGCATACAAAGCAAAAAATATCGGATCAATTGTGGTTGGTGATGAAAATTACGGTGAAGGTTCGTCACGAGAACATGCAGCCATGGAACCCCGCTTTCTTGGTGTTCGTGCAATACTTGTAAAATCATTTGCGCGTATTCATGAAACCAATCTTAAAAAACAGGGAATGCTTGCCCTTACATTTGCTGATAAAGCAGATTATGAAAAAATTCAGGAAGATGATACGTTCGATATTTTGGGTTTAACATCATTCACTCCCGGAGTTCCATTAACAATTGTTATAAATCATAAAGACAATTCGAAGGATGAAATAAAAGTTAATCATTCTTACAATGAAAACCAGATTGAGTGGTTTAAAGCAGGTGGTGCTTTAAATATTATCAGGAGAGAATTAGCGTAACAGGTTAAATATTATATATGAAAAGCGTTTCGATATTCGGAATGCTTTTTATTTTTTATTAATCTTGTAAAAACCCTGCTATTGAAGTTTTGACATAATTTTTATTGCAGTAAGCTTATTATTGCCAAAGGCTCTTAATTACTATTTTTGTACGCGATTAAAAAAAATCTATGAAGCTTCAAAGCTATGCTCAGGGTGAATGGGTTTCGGGTAAAGGGAATGGGCAATCCCTGCTGAATGCCATAACTGGCGCGGAAGTGGCGACTGCTTCAAGCGAAGGCCTTGACTTTGCTGCCATGCTCGATTATTCACGTAAGGTTGGCGGGGAAAAGTTGAGAAAAATGACTTTTCATGAGCGCGGGCGAATGTTAAAGGCGCTTGCATTTCATCTTCTTTCAAAAAAGGATGGCTTCTATAAAGTAAGTTGGGCAACTGGAGCCACAAAATCTGACAGCTGGGTGGACATTGAAGGAGGTATCGGAAATTTGTTTTCGTATGCAAGTTTGCGGAGGCAATTTCCTGACGAAACATTTTGCCTGGAAGGGGATGTGGCAAAGCTTTCGAAAAACGGAACTTTCATCGGACATCACATCTGTGTTCCAAAGGAAGGAGTGGCTATTCATATCAATGCTTTTAATTTTCCTGTATGGGGCATGTTGGAAAAAGTTGCTGTCAACTGGTTAGCCGGAGTGCCTGCAATTGTGAAACCTGCTACGATCACTTCCTTTTT